>DCIF01000089.1 GCA_002315795.1 Bacteroidales bacterium UBA1733 | reverse complement strand
AAAAAAAGAGCAATTATTAGTCAATAAGTACAAAACAACGGATGATATGTATAAAAAAAAGGATAATAATTTGTCAATATCATACTTTTCACTTATATTTGCCCAACAAAACTTTTTTACCGAAAACTCGTATTTGCTATCATGTGTAAACACATCCAAATAACTAATTGCCTCTTGCTTGTCTTGTTCCTGCTGACCGGCTGTAGTCAGCATCAATCAGAGACTTCTTATCACATCGGTGTCTCACAGTGCAGTGACGATGCCTGGCGCACGAAACTTAATGAGGAGATGCAGCGCGAACTGCTTTTCCATCCGGAGATTACCCTCGAAGTCCGTTCGGCTAATGACGATAATGAACTACAGGCCGCAGATATCGACTATTTCATCAAGGAGAAAGTCGATCTGCTCATCGTCTCTCCTAATGAAGCTACTGTGCTGACTCCTGCTGTTTCAAAGGCGTATGATGCGGGTATTCCGGTCATTGTCGCAGATCGAAAAGTGACAGGAGAGAAATATACTGCATTTATTGGTGGTGATAATCTGGCAGTGGGCCGACTGATGGCCCAGTCACTGATGATGATGCTACCAGAAGGAGGTAAGGTCCTGGAGATTATGGGTCTGCCAGGATCTACACCAGCAGAGCTGCGCCATAAGGGTTTTGTTAATGCATTGCAGGATAAAGCAGATAGTTATGAAATAATCCAGGGTGTAGGCAACTGGTTCAAGGAACAAGGCGAAGCAGTGACTGACAGCCTTCTGCGGCTGCATCCGGATGTCAGAATGATACTGGCACAGAACGATCAGATGGCGATTGGAGCGCACAATGCCATCATGAGAATCTGTCCGGACAAGGACATCCAGTTGGTTGGTGTAGATGGACTTACGGGTCCTGGCAATGGTGTAGAAGCCATCCTCAACGGATGGATGGAGGCCTCGGCCGTATATGCCACAGGTGGAGATCTGATCATACAGACCGCCGTGAAGATCCTGAATGGAGAACCTTTTGAGCGCAATACCGAACTGAGTACATATCTCATTGACCCTATTACGGCTCCTTTGATGAATAATATCTATCAGGAGGTGGTTCATGAGGTGGATACGGTGCAAATGCTCAAGGGACGTGTAGATTATTACTGGCAGCAGCATAATCTGGAAAAGACGTTGCTCTACTCTCTGCTTGGATTCCTGCTGATAGTCATCGTGTTTATTATCATTCTCTATCGTCAGTATTATGCCAAGAAGCGGATTAATGAGAGTCTGGCTCGTCAGCAGATAACACTGAAAGATCAGCGAGATCAGCTGAAGACTCAGAACGAACAGCTCAAGGCCTTGTCCGATCAGTTGAAGGAAGCTACAAAAGCCAAGCTGATGTTCTTCACGAATGTATCGCATGACTTCCGAACGCCACTAACTCTGATCAATGGTCCTATTGAGCAATTATTGCAGAAAAATGAGGCACGCAGTGGGGAACAAGAAGAGTCTCAGTTGCTTAAACTCGCACATAAGAATGTGCAGATATTGCTGCGTCTGGTAAATCAGATACTGGATTTCCGTAAATATGAGAGCGGAAAACTGGAACTCAATCTTCAGGCTCTTGACCTTCGTGAATCAGTGCAGAACTGGTTTGATTCCTTCCGGGGTCTGGCCTTCAAAAAGCACATCAGGTTTGATCTGCAGATTGCTAATGAAGTGTCACAATCGGCCTATCAGACGATGGGCGACCTGCCCAAACTGGAACGTATCTTCTTTAACCTGATGGGCAATGCTTTCAAGTTTACACCAGAAAATGGAAGGATTGATGTACGTCTGTCGCATGAGCAAAACAATATTATAATGAGCATTGCCGACACGGGACCAGGCATCAACGTAGAACATATTCAGAAAATCTTTGAAAACTTCTACCAGATCGACTCCGCTCACCATGAGGGCTCAGGCATCGGACTTGCATTGGTCAAGAACTTTGTGGAACTTCACGGAGGTACCATACAGGTGGACAACCAGCCTGTGGGAACGGGTTCTGTCTTTACCGTCACGCTGCCAATACGCGAACTTACTGAATCATTGGCAGAAGCCGAAAACCGGCGCGCCAACATTTCTGCTCAGCAGGTAGAGAACGAATTGGCAGAAGTCATCGAACCTCAGGAACTGGCAGAAGATGATCCTAAGCCAGCTGTACTGGTAATCGATGATAATGCAGATATACGTCAGTACTTGCGTGCGTTGTTAAGTCCTGTCTATCATGTCTTCACGGCAGCGAATGGACAGGAGGGTATCCGCAAGGCGATGCGACTGGTGCCGAATGCCATCATCTGTGATGTGATGATGCCAGGTATTGACGGCATGGAGACTTGCCGACGTCTGAAGTCTGAGGTCAATACCTGCCATATCCCAGTGATGATGCTCACGGCCTGCAGTCTTGACGAACAGCGTGTACAGGGCCATCAGGAAGGAGCAGATGCATACATCCCCAAGCCGTTCAATAGCGATGTGCTCATGGCTCAACTGGAGGCACTGGTGAAAAGCCACGATAAGATTCGCGACTTCTTCAGCGAGAATGCTATTTTGCCACAACCAGACAAGCAGGCGCAGCCTCAAGAGAAAACATCCACACCTCAACCAAACAGTGGCGTTGGCAAGGAACTGACCATGGATGATAAATTCCTCCAGAAGCTTCGTACGCTAATCGAAAAGAATCTGTCAGAACCAGACTTCGGAGTAGAGCAGTTGGGCGATGAAATAGGCATGAGTCGAGCACAGCTATATCGCAAATGCAAGGCGCTTACCAACTACAGTCCAGTGGAACTGATCCGCAACACCCGACTGAAACGTGCACAGCAGATGCTGGCTCAAGGAGACGAAACCATTGCTCAAGTTGCATATCAAGTAGGCTTCACAGCACCAAGTTACTTTACCAAATGCTATAAGGAATACTTCGGCGAGAATCCGAATGAACTGGTGAGACGTAAAGGATAACTACCGAAATTCAGCAGTTAACAATGCTAAATGCAACAAAAGATGTACCAAAAATAAGACAAATCATTCGTTAGATAGGAAATTTGTTGCAGCCATTAAAGTTGCAACAAATTTTCTTTTTCCCGCATCATTTGTTAAATTAGAAAAAACATAGGTTAGATAACTTTGCACCGCGAACCAGAGAAAAAGCACATCTCAAGGGTTCACAAATTACCGTGCAAGAAAATTACATAATATTATTCTAACCTATTTAAAACAACACAAGACATGAAACGATTCCTATTGATCGCCGTTCTGATGCTTTGCTCAACTGTCATGGCATTGGCACAGACCGTCAAGGTTCATGGCACCGTAATTGACAAGGGTATTAATGAACCTGTCATCGGAGCTACAGTCCTCGAAGTAGGTACTCAAAACGGTACGATAACCGATTTTGATGGCAACTTCGAACTTACCGTCCAGAAGGGCGCTTCCCTTCAGTTCAGTTACATCGGCTATACTACACAGGTATTAGCTGCTGCGGAAGAAATGAATGTAATACTCTCTGAAGACGCAGAGATGATGGAAGAGGTAGTTGTTACTGGTTATACGACACAGCGCAAAGCTGACCTTACAGGATCAGTAGCAATTGTATCTACCAAAGACATGAAGACATCAAGCAGTACCGACCCTATGCGCTCTTTGCAGGGCAAGGTAGCCGGTATGACCGTCACGACCAATGGTTCTCCTTCGGGTACCGCTACCATCAGAATCCGCGGTATTGGTTCTTTCAACTCTAACCAGGATCCTCTATATGTCATTGATGGTGTACCTACCACTAACGCTCTCAACACACTCAATGCAAATGACATTGAGAGCATGCAGGTTTTGAAGGATGCAGCTTCGGCTTCAATCTACGGTAGCCGTGCAGCCAATGGCGTTATCATCATTACTACCAAGCAAGGCAAGAAAGATCAGAAGACCAAGATAGACTTCTCTGCATCAGTCACTGGTTCATTCTACAACAACCAGTCGAAAATGGCACTCTGTAACACCGAGCAATATGCCACCACCATGGCACAGGCCGCTCTCAACGACGGAATTGACCCTGTGGTCTATGCGCAGAACTATGGTCTCAATCTCAATGCTACAAACGGTTTTGGCATCTCAGCATGGGATCCAGCGTCTGGCAGTTATAAGACATATACTGTAGCTGGTCTTTATGGCAATGGCCAGTATATCAATAGCAAGCAGACCATGAAGCTCAGCGACACCAACTGGCTCGACGAGATCAGTCGCGTAGGAATCACGCAGAATTACGATCTTTCAATCAGCAATGGTTCAGAAAAGAGTTCTCAGATGCTCAGTATCGGTTATAAGAAAGCAGATGGTGTGTTGAAATACACCGATTTTGAGAACATTGCTGTCCGTCTCAACTCTACTTATAATATCAACAAGATCGTTAGCCTTGGAGAGAACCTCACCCTTACCTATAGTGATCAGGTTGACTGTGCTCCATTGGAGAATGCTTTGAAGATGTCGCCAACTGTCCCAGTCTATGAAGATGATGGCGTGACCTTCGGTGGCCCTGTTGGAGGCATGTCCGACCGCCAGAACCCGATGCGTGAACTCTACTACAATCGTGACAATCGTCTCACTATGTGGCGCATCTTTGGCAATGGCTATCTCGCCCTCAAGCCTATCAAGGGATTGGAACTCCGCTCAAACTTCGGTATCGACTACAATGCCAACTTCATCCACAAGATGACCTACACCTTCGTCTCAGACATCGTTAAGGAGGAGACAGCCAGCACTGCTGTTGATCAGACCAACGATATGAAGTGGAACTGGTCAAATACTGCTAACTACCAAGTGCCACTCCCTGATGATCACACCCTGACCGTTCTCGGTGGCTTCGAGCTCTACAAGCAAAACTTCATCAACGTCAACGGCACTGCCGAAGGTTTCGCTATCGAAGACGAGCGTTACATGTGGCCTAATGCCTCGACTGGTACCCAGCACCTTTATGGCGCTAACGTAGGTTACACGCTCGTTTCCTTCTTCGGCAAGCTCGACTACAACTGGAAGGATCTGCTCCTCGCTTCTTTCACGATCCGTCGTGACGGTTCGAGCCGATTCGGTAAGAACAACCGTTATGGTACTTTCCCAGCTGCTTCACTCGGTTACCGCGTATCAAAGCATTTCGATTTCGACTGGCTTACAGATTTGAAGATTCGTGCTTCTTGGGGCCAGACGGGTAATCAGGCTATCGACAACTCCGCTCGATACACCATCTATATCGCTGACTACGGTACTGGACGTCAGGAATCTACCGCTTACGACTTCCAGGGCGCACAGTCAGGTATGTATTCAAGTGGTTATCGTGTACAGAGCACCGGTAATGACAACCTAAAATGGGAGACTGCTGAGCAGTGGAATGCTGGTTTTGACTATGCATTGTTCGACAACTCGCTCTTCGGCACCTTCGATGCTTATATCAAGGATGTGAAGGATATGCTCATCAACCCTTCTTATCTGGCTACCGTAGGTGAAGGTGGTTCATCATGGCAGAATGGTCCATCACTCCGTAACTGGGGTATGGAGTTCACCTTGGGTTATCGTGGCAAGACCTCGTTCGGCATGGGCTATTCAGTCAATGGCAACATCGATTTCTTCCGCAACAAGGTAACATGGTTGCCTTCCACCACTACCGGTTCGTACGAGCACACCTCTAAGCAGAATATTGTCGAAGCCAAGATGCCTTACGGTTCGCTCGTCGGATATGTTGCAGAGGGTCTCTATCAGAGTAAGGAAGAAGTACTCTGTTCCGGTCAGGAGAATGCACGTCTGGGAGGTCTGAAGTATGCAGACCTCGATGGCAATGGAGTAATCAATAGTAATGATCAGACTTGGATCTATAACCCAGTACCAGATTTCTCATACGGTCTTACAGTCAACCTTGATTATAATGGTTTTGACTTCCAGATGTTCTGGCAGGGTGTAGCTGGTCAAGATGTTTACAACAACCAGAAGTTCCAGACCGACTTTTTCAGCCTTACAGACCCTGGATCGAACAAGGGTAACCGTATGATGGGAGCATGGACTACAGATAATACTAATAGCACCATCCCTGCACTGACCACCAATAACACAGGTGATGAAGGCCGCCGTTCAAGTTACTTCGTTGAGAATGGTTCTTACCTCAAGCTTCGAACACTACAGTTGGGATACACCGTTCCGGAGAGCTTGCTCAAGAAGGTTCGTATCAGCAATGCACGTCTTTACATAAGCGGAAATAATCTACTGACCATCAAGTCAAACAGTCTTACTTGTACCGATCCGGAGAATCCAGGTTTCGCTTATCCTATTGCGACTTCACTTACCGCAGGTATTCAGATCGGCTTCTAATTACAATTGTCAATTATCAATTAATACAGAATATATGAAGACTCAATATATTTTCGCTACACTGGCTCTTTCTGCTACTTTAACCATGAGCAGCTGCGATGACTTCCTCGAGGTAAAGCCTTCGGGAATTGTAGATGAGGAACTTGCCTTTGACGATCCAGATGCTATGGTCACCGCTGCATACGCTTCTCTTGGTGCCGACTGGTACAACTATCCTTTCAATCTCTGGCCATACGGTTCGCTTTCAAGTGATGATGCCATGAAGGGAGGATCCGGTACTACAGATACCAATTATCATCCTATAGAGGTATGGTCAACACTTACCGCCTCACAGCCTGATCACATGGATGAACTTTGGTACCGCATCTATTGCGCTATCTCTCGTTGCAACCGTGCCATTCTGGCTCTCAACGAAAATGGGGAGGCAACCCTCGGTAAAGACCTCACTGCCCAGCGTATGGGTGAGGTTCGTTTCCTTCGTGGTCACTTCTATTTCAAGCTGGTTCAACTTTGGTATAAGGTGCCATATATTGACGAGGAGGTTCTCGCTAATGCTACTCAGGAGCAGACAAGCAACGACCTTTCACACGAAGAACTCATGCAAAAGATCATTGACGATTTCCAGGCTGCATACGATGCACTTCCTGCTTCTCAGTCAGATATTGCTCGTGCCAATAAACCTGCCGCTGCAGCTATGCTTGCCAAGTGTTACCTGACCCGCGCTTATGGCGATGGTTACGAAAAGAACACAGGCTATAGTCATGTCAGCAAGACCGACATGCAGAAGGTCATTGAACTTACCAGCTATGTAATTTCAACGGGCAAGTATGGTTATGAAGCTGATTACGGTGATATCTTCATGGAAGACAATGAGAATGGTTGCGAGTCGATTTTTGCCGTACAGCACTCAAACTATGAGGACGATAACACCAAATACGGCCGATCAAACTGGAGCAACATGCTCAATGGCTGCTGGGGCATCTGGTCGAAGGGATGGGACTTCCACAAGCCAACACAGAACCTCGTCAATGCCTTCAAGGTAGATGCAGATGGATACCCATTATTTGAGAAGTCAGACAATGACCACAACGTATATCCAATCAATGGTGCGCCACAAGACCAGAAATGGGATCCACGTCTTTTCCATACTGTAGGTATGCCTACCTTCCCATACAAGTATGAGAGCGAATATACGCTCACTACAGAGAACAGCCGCAACCCTAATACCTATGGCTACTATGCTTCTCTCAAGGAGGTTCCACAGCGAGGCAAGGGCGAAAGCTATACCGAGTCAACTTGGCAGGGCTTCGGCATGAACGACTATGTGGTACGCTATTCAGAGATGATGCTCTGGCGTGCTGAGGCAATGATCGAGACAGATGACATTGACGGAGCTATCGCCATCATCAACGATATTCGCCGTCGTGCCAACAACTCAGTAGAAAAGTATATCGGATATGCTGCCAACCAGATCCAGGAACTCGGCTATTACAGCAATGGAGTTTCCAAGGATAATGCCCGCAAATATCTACGCTGGGAGAAGCGCATGGAAATGGGAATGGAGGCAGAACGATTCTTCGACCTTCGTCGCTGGGGTATGGCTTCTGAGACTCTGAACGCTTTCTTCAAGGCAGATAAGGCCAGCAACTATGAGGGTAAGGACTATGCCACTTATCTTAACGATGCCTACTTTGAGGCTGGGAAAAACGAATATTGGCCAATCCCATACAACCAGCTCTTCTACGTACCGGGCCTTTATACACAAAACGCAGGTTATTGATTCATAAAACACAAAAACGATGAAACTCAAGAATATATTCCAGGGTGCAGCATTCCTGATGCTAATGACCGCTTTGCCAGCGTGTAATGCAGATATGGACATTGAGATGGAAGCGCCAGTTCTTACGGCTCCTAACGCAGAATCGATCCAAGGCAGCCTTCAAGGCGACGACTACATACTTACTTGGACTGGCACAACAGCCAAGATGCAGGTAGCTCGCTATGCTGATGGCAATAAGGCTGGAACAGAAATCGTCGAGGGTAATACCTACACTCACAAGGAGATCGAGACAAACATTCATTATACATACGTCCTGAAACTGACAGATGGTACCAACTTCTCGAAGGGTGTAATCAAGGAATTTACCCGACCTGGAGCAGCTCGATGCACTGGACTGGCCATGTCTCAGATAGAGAAGTCAGGCGGTTATGACGCAAAGATTGAATGGAATGCCAACAGTTCGGCAACTAAGATCAACCTCACTGCAAATAATGGTGGAGCAAGAGAGATCAAGGAATCATTGAGCGGCGCTACAACCTCCTATACAATTTCCGATGTCAAGGAAGGAGAGACATGGAACGTAACGCTTGTAGCTGAAAATGCAGAAGGAACCTCTCTTCCTATCAGCAATTCTCTCCGTATCGGTAAGTTGGCAGTAGCCTTCCTGAGCGAATACGCCACTCCAGCCGAGCACATCGCCAATGCTGACGATGACGAGGCGTATGCATGGCTTTGGTTCCAAAAGAACTATCCAACAGGCACCTTCGTCCCATTCAGCAGCATCCAGTCGGCACAGGATCTCGATCCTTATCGTGTGATGTTCTGGATCCGCGACATAGAGACTGGCAATGCAGGAGACTGCTTCCGCTACTCAGAAACGGTTGAGACGGCTACTCCAAGTATTATAGAATGGTATAAGAATGGCGGCAGCCTTCTCCTCTGGAGCCACGCTATTACCTATGTTGAGAAACTTGGACGTATTCCGGAGGGAACCATTCTTGGTAACGACAATGCTATTGGCACTGGAACAGGTGGAATGAATGGCGATGTCTGGAAGATGGCTGTACAGCTGGCTCCCGGTGATGGCAAGTTTATTAAGGATATGTCCACTCACCCTATCTACAAAGGTATTACTGCAGAAACTTCAGGCAACACCAAACTCATTGCCATGAAGGGTGCTGGTTGGACAGAAGACCATAACTGCCTCTTCTTCAACTATCCTTCAGCCATCACAGGCTTAGGTAATCAGGATGAGGCTTGTTATAACATGCTGACACGCACTTACGGTATCTATCCATTGGCTACATGGGACAGCCAGACCAACTATATCTCTCAGCTCAATGTCTGGGAGGCACAACAAGGCGATACAGAATTCCAGGGCACCCTGATTTGTGTCGGAAATGGTGGCTGCGAGTTCTATATGAAGGATGCTAACGGCAATGCTGACGTTCAGAACGTACCATCTGCCAATGCATACGCTGATAACGTTGAGAAGATGGCGAAGAATGCTATTGAGTATCTCAAGACGCGATAATAATGCCTGATTGTGCAAAAAAGATACAAAAAATCGCTCTATGAATCAGATTTTCTATCACATGAACGGTTTTTTGTATCTTTTCTATCGAAAAACACCTACCTTTGCACCGCCAAAACAAAGCAAACAACAAGAAAAAATAAACACAATGACCGGAAAAATTACCTCAATCTCACTGTTGTCCGCTACGCTCATGCTCGCTTCATGTTCGCAGCAACCAGCAGGTCCACAGTTTTCACTTACAAATCAGGGCGATACATTGACCATTGTCAACATCACTCAAGCCCCCCAATATCTCCTACTCCCAGTACAGGAGGAAAAGGATGAGCGTCCAGTCATGCTCAACACGGGCAATCCAGATCTCGACACCTGGATGGACATCCGTCTGGCTATTGATTCGGTTGACTATTATGTACCCATGATTTTGCCAGCAGGACAAGAAGCACGCGTAGACATCAAGAATCTGCCTTCCACTGCCAAGACTTGGGAATTGCTGAAGCTTTCAGATACCTTCGACACTGCCAATCGTGAGTACTATCGCCCAGCTTATCACATGACTCCTGATTATGGCTGGATGAATGATCCGAACGGAATGACCTACATCAATGGCGAGTATCACCTCTTCTTCCAGTACAATCCTTACGGCTCTAAGTGGGGCAATATGCACTGGGGGCACGTGGTGAGTCCGGATATGATCCACTGGAAGCAGCTTGATCCTGCCATTGCCCGTGACAACTACGGACAGATATTTTCGGGTTCAAGCATCGTAGCTCGTATCCCTGAAGGTGCTGGTACTGACGATCCTTTCAAGGCAGAGACACTCGTGCCTGGCAATGGTTCAGAGGGAGATTTCATCGCCTCTTATTACACCAGTGACAACTGGCGTATGCCTCGCGAACTCCAGGAGCAGCAGTCTTTTGCTGTCTCGACCGATGGCGGTCGCACCTATCGCAAGTATGGTGCTCCAGTACTCCATTCTGATGGCCGTCGTGACTTCCGCGACCCTAAGCTCTTCTGGTATGAGCCGAAGCAGCAGTGGTATATGATCGTCTCGGCTGACAACGAGATGCAGTTCTATGCTTCGAAGAACCTTCGTGACTGGACTTACGTCTCAGCCTTCGGTGACGGGTATGGCGTGCAGCCACGTCAGTTTGAGTGTCCTGACTTCTTTCCGCTCAATGTAGATGGAGATCCAAAGAAGCAGAAGTGGGTCATGATTGTTAACGTCAATCCTGGCTGCTGGTTCGGCGGCAGCGCTTCACAGTACTTTGTAGGTGACTTCGATGGCGAGAAGTTTGTATGTGACTCACCTAAGGAGACGGTCAAGTGGCTTGACTGGGGTAAGGACCACTATGCAGCTGTCACCTTTGCCAACGAACCTAAGGGCCGCATCATTGCCATCTGCTGGATGAGCAACTGGCAGTATGCCAACGACCTTCCTACCCGTCAGTACCGCAGTCAGATGGGTATGCCACGAGAGCTCTTTGCCTATTCTGTCAAAGGCAGTAAGGAGATCTATGTGGGTCAGAAGCCTGTCGAAGAACTACAGAGCATCCTGAATCCTGCCAGTGTGTCGGTTGAGGCTAACACAGTAAACTTCGGCAACGAGAATGCACAGATCATGGTGGAACTGGATGTCAAGAATGGTACCACCTTTGAACTCTCTAACGATGAAGGCGAGTGTGTTTTCTTCAGTGTCAATGCCGGCCGTATCCTGATGGACCGTCAGAAGTCGGGTATCATCCCATCCAAGGAGTTTGTCTCTGAGACCTGGTCGCCAAAGCCTCAGCTCGGCACGAACATCGGCACCTGGGCTCCTGTAGAGCAACTCATGGGTAAGCAGGAAACTTACCATCTGCAGCTCTGGCTTGATATCTGTTCGGTTGAAATGTTTGTCGAGGGAGGCAAGGCCACGATGACCAATCTCGTCTTCCCGAAGACTCCATACAATAAGATCAGCGGAGAGGGAATCAGCAACGTCAAGGTCTGCAATATCGCGTTATAATCCGTAATCAGAAATTATTAATTTGTACTTTTCATGAAAAAGACAAGTATAGCAGTGCTGCTGCCCGTCATGCTCTGCTTCTTCTCAATGGGCTTTGTTGATCTGGTAGGTATTGCCTCCAACTATGTTCAGAAAGACCTTGGTCTTACCGACGGCCAGGCAGGTATCATGCCATCGCTCGTGTTCTTCTGGTTCCTGATTTTCTCTGTGCCAACAGGCATGCTGATGAATAAGATTGGCCGAAAGAAGACCGTGCTTCTATCTATTCTCGTCACTGTCCTTTCGCTGGCATTACCCTTGTTTGGCAACAGCTATGTACTGATGCTTACTGCATTTTCTCTATTAGGAATTGGCAATGCATTGATGCAGACCTCCCTTAATCCACTGGTAGCTACCATCGTTGGGGGTGAAGGCTTGGCTTCGACGCTTACCTTTGGCCAGTTTGTCAAGGCCATTGCTTCTTTCTTAGCTCCTTATATCGCAATGTGGGGCGCAACGGCAGTGATTCCTTCTTTCGGACTTGATTGGCGTGTACTTTTCCCCATATATGCCATCATCGGAATTCTGGCCATCGTTGCATTGGGCATGACCAAAATCGATGAACCAAAGAACGAAGGCAAGGCTTCTACCGTTGGAGAATGTTTCGCTTTGTTGGGCAAACCATACATCCTTCTCTGCTTCCTTGGCATCATGTGTCATGTAGGTATTGATGTCGGCACCAACACCTACGCTCCTAAGATCCTGATCGAGCGTCTCGGATGGAGTCTTGATGAGGCTGCATTTGCCACATCTCTCTACTTCATCTTCCGTACTATTGGCTGTTTCACTGGTTCTGGCATTCTGGCCAAGATCTCAAGCAAGGCCTTCCTGGGCATCTCCGCAGCTTTGATCGTAGTATCGATGATCTGCCTCTCTGCCGGCACTTCGCAGGCTCTCCTTTACCTCGGCATTGCCCTTGTCGGATATGGAAACTCTAATGTCTTCTCCATCTGTTTCAGTCAGGCATTGCTGCACGATCCTAAGCATCAGAATGAGATCTCTGGCCTGATGATCATGGGTCTCTTCGGCGGAACACTCTTCCCTCTTGCCATGGGTTTCATGAGCGATGCGATGGGAACCCTCGGTGCTGTGCTTGTCATGGCTCTTGGAGCAATTTATCTCTGTGTATTAACTCTTAAAATCAAAAAATAAAAATGAAAAATATAATCGTAGGAATGGGTGAGGCACTTTGGGATTGCCTCCCAGAAGGTCGCAAGTTCGGCGGTGCACCAGCTAATTTTGCTTATCATGTAGGCCAGTTCGGTTGGCACAGTGTAGTAGTCTCTGCTGTCGGAAATGACGAACTCGGTGATGAGATCATGCAGATTGTCCGTAGTGTAAACCTCGACAATCGCATTGCTCGGGTCATACAGCCAACAGGTACCGTTCAGGTTACTCTTTCAGGCGACGGTATTCCTACATACGAAATCTGTGAGGACGTAGCTTGGGACAACATCCCTTGGAGTGAGGATCTCGAGGCTTTGGCTAAGAAGACCCGTGCAGTATGCTTCGGTTCATTGGCTCAGCGTTCAGCAGGTAGCCGTGACACCATCATGCGATTCATCGATGCTATGGATATAGATACAGAGCGTATCTATGACATCAACCTGCGTCAGCACTTCTATAGCATGGAGGTGATTGAAGATAGTCTTCGTCGTGCTACTATCCTGAAACTCAACGAGGAGGAGATTGTAGTAGTTGCTGAACTCCTAGGCCTCTCCGGCTCTGAGGAGGAGAAGTGCCGCCAGATCCTGGCACGTTATCCAAAGCTCAAAATGGTTATCCTAACCTATGGAGCTGTAGGTAGCTATGTCTTCTCTCCTTCTGTCACCAGCTATCAGCCAACGCCGAAAGTCCAGGTGGCCGACACTGTTGGTGCAGGAGATTCATTCACTGCCACCTTCATCGCTCAGTATATCAAGGGTAAGTCTATCCAGGATGCTCACCGCATCGCTGTACAGGCCTCTGCTTTCGTTTGTACGCAGAACGGTGCCATGCCAAAGTTCCCTGAGGAGATTCTCAATGCATAAAGTGTTCATAGATAGTTTTTCATTGGTAATTTGAGATTAGGTAATGTTGATGCAATTCAGAATTAGTGTTTAATTAATAGGTATTATTGTATTACAATTAGGTATTTATGGCTGCAACCCCGTGGATGAGGTATCTCCGGGGTTGTTTTTTTGATCAAAATTTGGCCATGTGGAGAATAAGGCGTATATTTGCACAGAAAATTGAAATCGAATGAAAAAGTTTACTATCTCCACGCTGTTATTCTCAGCAATTTCTTTTTGTAATTTGGCTGCACAAAGCCTACAGATTCCGTTGCTTTCGGGGTGGCGCTTCCAAGATGGAGCCACAACCGGTGCCGAAGCCACTGTTTTTGACGATTCTCATTGGCAGAAAGTCAATATCCCTCACGACTGGGCCATCGCTGGTCCGTTTGATAAGGACATAGACAAGCAGGTCGTAGCCATTGTTCAGAATGGTGAGAAGGAGGCCACAGAGAAAACCGGACGCTCTGGCTCATTGCCATGGATTGGTGAAGGCTGGTATCGCACACAGATCACTATACCTGAGGGTTTCTCCGTAGCCGAACTGGTGTTCAATGGCGCTATGTCTGAGCCTCGCGTCTATCTTGATGGACAGGAAGTCGGCTATTGGGCTTATGGCTACAATACCTTCAAGTTAGATCTCACCAATTTCCTGCCACGTGATCGTTCGATTGACGGATTCCTGCAGCCAGGCACCCACACATTGGCTGTGCATCTGCAGAACGTGGAGGAATCGTCACGCTGGTATCCTGGCGCCGGTATCTATCGCCCAGTCTCATTGCTCCTACATCAGCGTAAGCACCTTGAGACCTGGGGTACCTTTGCTCGCACTACGATGGTCAAAGAAGTCAATGCCGACGCTACTCAGGCAGCAGAGGCTCGTCTCTATGTCACCACTTCTGCCGTGACGGACAAGCACCAGAACCTACAAATCATCCACACACTGCTCGATACCAACGGACAGAAGGTTGCAGAGAGTGCTGCGTGGGTCAATGAATCACATGAGACCGCACAGATTCTCTCTATCAAGGACGCACAGCTCTGGAGTCCGGAACACCCTACGCTATATACGCTGGTTACCGAACTGAAAGAAGGTGATAAGGTCTGGGACCGACAGGAGACTCCTACCGGTCTGCGCAGCATCGAATATACGCACGAAGGCTTCAAGCTCAATGGCCAGATACGTAAGTTCAAAGGCGTCTGTCTGCATCATGACCTCGGTCCTCTCGGCGCAGCATTCAACAAAGCTGCTTTCCGACGTCAGATCCGACTGCTTAAGGAGATCGGTTGTAATGCCATCCGTACCTCTCACAACATGCCAGAACCTTGGCAGATGGACATCTGTGACGAGATGGGAATGCTGGTCATGGCGGAGTCAAACGATATGTGGGTTTCGGCCAAATGCAAGAATGGCTACTCACGTTTCTTTGAGGAGATTGATACTACCTCTCCGAACAAGGACGGCAAGGCCTGGTGGGAACGAGACTTTACCAACCTCGTCCTCGTGCATCGCAATCATCCAAGCATCGTGATGTGGAGTATCGGCAATGAGATTCCTGATCAGGGTAGCGCAGTCGGACTTAAATATACTCGAAATATCCAGAAACTTATCCATGAACTGGATGGCACACGACCTTGTACACAGGGCATGGATCAGGGCGAGGCTCCTATGTGGAGTGGCGTCTTCCAGGAGATCGACATCCCAGGTTTCAACTACCGTCTGCACGTCTATCAGAAGGGTCTGGAGATGTCTCCAAAGGGTTTTGTGCTCGGATCGGAGACAGCATCGACCATCTCTTCACGTGGTGTGTATAAGTTCCCCGCCGAAGAGGTTCATGGTGTGGCTTACGACGATGGTCAGATCTCAAGCTATGATCTTGAGTCGTGTATCTGGAGCAATCTGCCAGACGATGACTGGATGTGGCAGGACAAAATGCCATGGGTAATCGGAGAATTTGTCTGGACAGGCTTTGACTACCTGGGGGAGCCTACACCATACGATGAGTACTGGCCATCGCGCAGCAGCTATTTCGGCATTTATGATCTGGCAGGACTCCCTAAGGATCGTGCCTTCCTGTATCGCACCCACTGGGCGCCAGAGAAGGAAACACTGCATCTGTTGCCTCACTGGAGCTGGAAGGGCCGTGAGGGAGAAGTGACTCCAGTCTTCTGCTATACCAATTATCCTGAAGCCGAGCTTTTTGTCAATGGCAAGAGCCAAGGACGCCTCAAGAAAACGGATGTAAGCATGGAAGACTATCTTGCTGAGCGTCATCCAGAACCTATGCCATGGGGTGGAGAGGTGATGTTTGCCAATAGCGATGCGCCACGCGGAAAGAACCGTCTGGACCGCTATCGTCTGCGCTGGATGGATGTAAAGTACGAACCTGGTGAGCTCAAAGTTGTAGCATACGATGCCAATGGCCAGAAAGCTGCAGAGGAAGTGATCCGCACTGCAGGTCGTCCTCATCACATCGAGCTCGTTGCCGACCGCAGCCAGCTCAATGCTACAGCAACGGATGCTAATGGCAACCTGCTTGACTCACCAGACCTCAGCTTCGTCACTGTCCGCGTCGTTGACAAGGATGGCAATCTCTGTCCGGACGCCGACCAGCAGTTGCGCTTCTCGGTCAAAGGCAATGCGAAGTTCAACTCCGCATGTAATGGTGATGCCACCTCCATCGAAGTCTTCACACAGCCAACGATGAAGGCTTTCCATGGCGAGCTCGTAACGGTCATTGAAGCAGGAGCCACCACCGGCAATGCAACCCTCACTGTCACTGGCAAGGGTCTCAAGCCAGCCACACTGAAACTAACTATTGAATGAACAGCAACCTCGGCTGGCATGCGCTAGCGCTCCTTGTAGCATGTATCTGGGGCAGTACCTTCGTAGCAAGTAAGGTACTGCTCCTGGCAGGGCTAACCCCTGCACAGATCATGACATTCCGCTTCCTGATAGCCTGGGCACTGATGCTCCCATGGTGCCATAAACAGTTCAAAACCAATCTGAAAGACGAACTTGCCTTCTTAGTCTTAGGCCTCAGCGGCGGCTCACTCTACTTCCTGGCTGAGAATACTGCGGTGAACATCACCTCTGCCACCAGTACTGTGGCCTTGCTCGTCTGTACCACTCCGATCATCACCGCTCTGATCAACCGCATGGTTTACCGCAGCGAACATCTGTCTTCGCGGTTCCTGACGGGTACAATGGTAGCGCTCGTGGGTGTCTCGCTCGTTGTTTTTAATGGTGTCTTTGTTCTCGATGACGATCCTCTTGTCATCATCCTTAGCATCGGAGCCTCATTGGCATGGGCCATCTACAGCCTCATTATCCGACAGTTAGAAAAGCAATACTCTTCAGCCGTCATCACACGCAAGGTCTTCTTCTGGGGAGTCGTCACCATGCTGCCAGTCTTATTTACCGAAGATCTGGATCTCAACATCCTCATTGATCCTACCGTTATCAGCGTAACCTGCTTCCTCGCTATCATTGCCAGTTTAGGATGCTTCCTTGCCTGGAACATCGTGCTACGACGCCTAGGAGTCGTAGATGCAGGGAATTACCTTTATTTCAATCCAGTCACTTCGCTTATCGTTGCATACTTAGTACTCAACGAACGCATCACCTGGCTCGCCATTGTCGGTTGCTTCCTGACCATCATGGGAGTTTATCTCTGTAACAAGAAGAAGAAGGCAAGACCGTAGATCTCTTCTCTACCGGGAAATATAAGAAAAAAGGACCGTCATCCCGACGCTCCCTTTCTCGTGTTTTATTCTAAGATATAGTAGTTATGTTTTATTTTTCTTGTGCAAAGATAGCAAAAATATCATATATAGTGAGCAAAATGAGGCTTTTTTTTTCAAAAAAACCTCATTTTTTACTTGTGCAATCGGTTTTTGTGTTTTTAAACATAAAAAAAAATTTGTTTTGGCAGAAAAAACACCGTATCTTTGCAGCACCTTAAAAAAGAATAACCATAACACAATACCTTAAATAACGCAACCTGAAAGTAACTGACAATCTATTACAGCCGAAGGGCAACATGATAACACATAAAGAAGTTCATTTTTCCTCAGGAACGCAACCCTGAGGGGGGAAAGTAAAAAGGGCGGATCGCGAGATCCCCCCTTTTTACTTTATAATAGGTACTTTGTTGAGAAAAGTAAACTTAATTCAAAGTTTTTTGGGATAAACTGGCGAAAAATAAGAAATAATCTATTATATTTGCATCGTCAAACTATTAATTATCTAACAAAAAACCACAATGATGAAAAAGATCTTATTCACATTCCTTTTGGGATGCGCACTTTTTTCACTGAACTGCCAGGCAGAGGAATTTGAAAATTGGAATGGCATTGACAAAGTATGCATTGAACAGAAAGTCGATGTAAATACCTGCAAGGTCTATGTTTACGGCCATTCAACAGCCGAAATGAAAAACGATAAAAAGGTTGAGAAGCAACAGGCAGCTTTCAAGGAATTGCCAGAAACACTCGCTGATGCACTTAAGGAAGCATTTCCAAAAGCAACCATCGTAACGGTCAATAATATTGAAGAGGCGCCCGCTGATGGATTGCTGATCGATGCATGTCTGACCGAAATTAACTGGGGTAGCGGTGCTCTACGCCAATGGGTTGGCTTCGGCGCTGGCAACATTCATGCTTATTACGAAGTGGAGGTAACTAATGCAGAAGGTGTAGTGTGCAAACTTGAAAACCACCGTTTCCATGACACCACCTTCAATTCTGCTAAAGGTGCTCCAGTGATCAAAGCTTTCAACAAAGCCATAGCCAAGGATGTCATCGCACTACTGAAGGAAGTGAAGTAATCAAGACAGTAGTTTCTTCATCCACGCATTACCAACCAGTCGCCACAGGAAAATAACACCACGGAAGCAGAGCTCGATGGCCATGGCAATCCAAACACCTTTCAATCCAAGAGAGCCTGCCAGAAGTGCCGCCAGCGTGATACGAACGATCCAGATAGATGTCAGGTTCATGGTGCAAGGGATTTTCGTATCGCCAGCTCCGACGAAAACGCCATAGCATACAATGGCTGTGGCAAAACCCGGTTCGGCCCAGGCCTCAATGCGTAGGATATCAGTAGTGAGTTGTTGCACCAGCGTATCTGGTGTCATCAACTGCATCACCCATGGAGCTGTAACATACATTATTACAGCCATTAAAGACATAATACATACTCCTGCAGCCACGGTAATATAGGCAAAGCGACGAGCCAGATATTTACGACTAGCTCCTAAGCTCTGACCTACCAGCGTCGTGGCTGCATCGGCCATGCCATAGCCTGGCATATAACAAAGGCTCTCAACGATGATGCCAAAACCATTCGCGGCCAATGCCACAGTTCCCAGTGGTGCCACAATGATGGTGCTGGCAATCTGAGCGCCACACATGATTACATGCTCGATTCCCATCGGACCAGCAATGTTCAGACACCACTTCAATGTCACTCGATTGGGTCGGAAGTTGCGTTTCTCATCCTGCAGGATATTCATCTCTGGTGATTTTACCGCAGCATACCACACCAGCAGCACCGTTGTGACCGTCTGTGCTGCCACAGTTCCTAAAGCTGCACCGAGAACCCCTAAGCCACATTGGAAGATCAGGAAATAATTGAAAAGGACATCCAATGCACAAGACATAGCCTGCATCAAAGCCGGCACCTTAACGTTGCCAGAACAGCGTAAGACACCCGCAGACAAAGACATCAGTTGATGTAAAGGCATGGTCAGACAGAAAATGGCGAAATAGAGCGTCGAGTCCTGGCAGATGGGTTCATCGCCTCCTAACCACACAGGCAGCCAAGGAGAGATACAGACGCCAATCATCATCAAGAGCGAACTGAAAAGCAAAGAGGAGGAGATGCCCTGCCGGTAAATGTCACGCGCCCCGGGGAAGTCATTACCGCCGACGTGATGCGCTACCTGCACGTAGAAGCCTGTTGAGACAGAATGCGACAACCCTCCTATCAGCCAAAGAGACGTAGAGACCAGCGCTATGGAAGCTGAAGCCGAAGCTCCTAACGATCCGACCATGGCCGCATCAATATACTCCATGGCAATGGTTGAGAGCTGAGAGAGCATGGCGGGAAATGACAACAACGCAGCCAGCTTCAGCTGGTCACGTGAAGACAAATGCTTGCCAGTACGAATCAGTGCGAGGAGTTGGTCCTTAGTCATTGGTTCTCCTTGAGCCAAGTTACGAAACGACGCAAGCCTTCAGCCAGTATCTCACGGCTTGTGGCCAGGTTGATACGCAAATGGTGCTCTCCGGCTTCGCCATAGATAATACCCTGCGTGAACCACACCTTAGCTTCCTGCTGCAGACGATGCGAAAGCACTTCACTCTTCATGGCAGGAAGGAGATCGCTGTAGTTGATCCACATCAGGTAAGTGGCCTGTAGATGAGCAATACGGAGTTCTGGCATCTCCTTATTTAAATAGGAGCATGCAAAAGCGTAGTTTTCCCAGATATAGCGACACAGTTCTTCGAGCCATGGAAGACCTTCGTTATATGCGGCCATCACGGCTTCAACACCAAACGGATTGACATCGCACGTCTCATTAATATTGATAGCGCGATCAATCTTACGTCGCAGATTAGCGTCTGGCACGATGATATTAGCATTCTGAAGTCCGGCAATATTGAAAGCCTTGCTTGGAGAAGTGCAGACACAGTAACGAAGCTGCTGCAAATCAGCAGCAGGATCGATGGCAACGGTCCCAAAAGGCACATACAAGGTACCAGGAGCGGAAAGTTCATTGTGAATCTCGTCACTGATCAGCAGAACACCATGTTTCTGGCAAAGCTGACCGACGTGAGCCAACTCTTCACGCGTCCACAGACGACCGACAGGGTTATGAGGATTGCAAAAAAGCAGAACCGTCGTCTTTGGTTGTGCCAAAGCAGCATCCAAAGCTTCCCAGTCGATACGATAATGCATCGTTGGCGCTCCCTCCTCAATCAGCGGCACATCGACATTGCGACAACCAGCATTGCGGATCAGTGCATAGAAAGCATTATAGACCGGTGAAAGAAGCACCACACTGTCTCCCACCTGGCATTCGGCCTTCAAAATAGCAGCAATGGCGGGAATCACTCCTTCGGTATATAGGATTTCCTCAGCACGGACACGCCAATTATGACGCTCCCAGAACCAGCGGACAATAGACTGATAATACTCTGCTGGCACCAGCGTATAGCCAAAACAAGGATGTGCAGCACGACGTACCACCGCCTGTTGCACACAAGGAGCCGTGGCAAAATCCATATCAGCAACCCAGAGAGGCAGCACGTCAGGGAGCTCGTCCCATTTAACACTACGTGTATTACGGCGATCGGGATTATGATCGAAATCGAACAACATTTGGGAATCACAAATTAGGAATTACAAATTACTTCGACTGGCCAACCTCGATTATGGCATCCGCTGGACTCTTCTGGTTCTCATCGATGATGATCTCTCCAACCTTGCCTTCGACCATGATGGTACCGCTAGTCGGATTCTTGATTGAAACGACATCGCCTTTGATTGTGGCATGGATGGTAGAATATTCGAAAAGCAGATTGGCATCGTCGCCAAAAGTACAGTCTTCCAGAACCAACCCATCGACATAACAGAGCAACTGTTCGCCAGTGAGATGACAACGTACGAGACGGATGTTCTTGCCATACCAAGCCAGATACTCTCCATTAATCTCTGAGTCATAGACTGTCACGTTCTCACTCTCCCAGAATGCATCCTTCGAGTTGATCACTGCGTTATGAATCTCCACATTCTTGGCATATTGGAAAGAATAGTTGCCATCCTGACGATAGTGATCAATACGAATATTCTCACAATGCATGAAAAGATAGTCGGCCTTAGCAATCTCAACATCCTTCAGCTGGATATCCTGACAATCCCAGAAAGTCTCAAGTGCATTCGAAAACTTACAGTCTTCAATCCTGATGCCGGTCATGCGACGAAACATCTTCGGTGCATCGACCAGACAATGAGCCATCTGCAGATCACGGCTATACCAGAGACTGCTGCGTGCACTCTCAGCGAAATAACAGTTGTTTACTTTGAAGCCATGATTCTCCCAGAAAACATATTTACCTTCAAAGCGGCAATTTTCTGCCTCAATGTTTCTTGATTCCTTGATAGATGATTCACCTACATGGATAGTCACTTCTTCAAGTCGCAGGTCTCGGGAGGCATATAAGGGGCGTTCCCCTCCGAACTCCTTATTCTTGATAATATTCATGTGTATGCTATGTAAAGAAAAATAATTCCCGAAGGCAATTGCTTTTTCGGGAATTATAAACGGACTCTTAATGAGCCTTTGATCTTAAAGAGTCTCAAGATATGCAGCTACATTCTTCTCGATACGTGCAGCAATATCATCATTGTCGGCAGCAGGAACGAACTTCTCGCCAACGATATGCTCATAAAGCTCAATGTAACGGTCTGAAACGCTCTGAGCATATTCATCGGTAATCTCTGGCATTACCTGACCTGGCTGGTTCATGAAGTTATGCTCGATGAGCCACTGACGAACGAACTCCTTAGAGAGCTGCTTCTGTGGCTCGCCAGCTTCGAACTTCTCCTGATAACCCTCAGCGTAGAAGTAACGGCTCGAGTCAGGAGTGTGGATCTCGTCAATCAGAATCACCTTGCCATCGCGCTTGCCGAACTCATATTTGGTATCGACAAGGATGAGTCCCTTGCTGGCTGCAATCTCTGAACCACGCTGGAAAAGTGCACGGGTATAGCCAACCATAGTCTCCCAGTCTTCCTTAGAAACAAGTCCCTGCGCGATGATCTCTTCTGCAGAGATATTCTCATCATGACCCTCATCTGCCTTGGTGGTTGGAGTGATAATTGGCTCTGGGAACTTCTCATTCTCACGCATACCTTCTGGCAGCTTCACACCACAAAGCTCACGGCAACCGTTCTTATACTCACGCCATGCCGAACCGGTCAAGTAACCACGGATAATCATCTCGACACGGAAACCCTCAGCCTTCAAGCCTACAGTGACCATAGGATCTGGAGTAGCGAGCTTCCAGTTAGGAACGATGTCACTGGTAGCATCGAGGAAACTGGCAGCAATCTGGTTGAGACACTGTCCCTTGAAAGGAATACCCTTAGGAAGGATGACATCGAAAGCGGAGATACGGTCGGTAGCAACCATGACCATGAGGTCATCATTGATGTTATACACGTCACGAACCTTGCCGTGATAAACAGACTTCTGACCCTTGAAGTTGAAGTCGGTACGAGTTAATGCTGACATGGGGAATATTTTTATTCAGAATTGATAATTCTTAATTCATATTTCTACCTCCAAAACAAATCGATTACACGGTTCATTCGGAAGGCTCGCCAAAGATACGCAAAAAAAAGATAGGATGTATATAATTATGTAAAATATACTATCTACCTTTCTGTCGTTTAAGAGATTTTAAGAGCTTTTGCAATCTTTGATTGTAAATTTGCTAAGGAGTGTTTCCTTTTTTCTCAGAGTCTCAGCGAGAAATGCCTGATATTGTGGAGAGTCAGGATCAGACGGACGATGCTGGAGTGCACGGACGATGGCCTCCGACTCTTTCATGTATTTGCGAAGTTCTGAAGTCAAGGCACAATCAACGAACAGTTCCTTTACTGCTTCGATAGCTAGTGGAGAAGGATGTACCATATCTTCGGCATAAAAGCGATAGTCGCGCAGATCGTCCATGAAAAGCTCATAGACAGGGAGATATTCGACCTGTGCCGGATAAAGTCTTACCAGTTCATCGATGGCTAAAAGCAAGGTGGCTTTACTAAGCTGGTTGGCATGCAAGCCATCACGCACGTGACGGATAGGACTGACGGTAAAGATGATTGAATGAGGTATTTGCTGTGAGGAGTAAGAATTAAATGCCTCAATGACCTGACTCCATTGATCTACGATCTCTGCCACAGACAGACAACGGCGTGAGAAGTCAGAAGCAGGGAACTTGTGGCAGTTAGCCACGACCTTTCCTTCCCGTTCATAGATCCAACTGGTTCCGAAGGTGACGACAAGATGCTTGGCAGTGCTTAAAAAAG
>DCIF01000011.1:24315-26974 GCA_002315795.1 Bacteroidales bacterium UBA1733 | reverse complement strand
AAAAAAACAGGAGGCGCGTCCCGAGGACTCGTCTCCTTTTCTGTTGGATTGAATGATCCGTTTGAGATTACTCAGCAACAGCAGCTACGATAGAATCAGCAGCAGCCTTGCAGCAAGAATCTGCAGCAGCACAGCAAGAGTCAGCAGCAGCACAGCAAGAATCAGCTACAGCCTCAACTACCTCCTCAACAACAGCCTCAGCCTCAGCTGGAGCCTCAGCCTTGTTACCAGCGCATGATGCGAAGCAAACTGCAACCATAACACCAGCGAAAAGAACCAAATTCTTCATTGTAATAAAAATTTAATTAGTTTATAAATTTACCTTAAATACTTGCAATTTTAAAATGGGCTTCTGCCCTTAGCTCTACGGGAAAGTCGGAAGTTCCGTTTTTGCGCTGCAAAGTTAATTTGTTTTTACTTACCTTATTCTATTTAGCAAGATTATTCGCGAAATTCTTACAAAATAATCAACATATTTTATATATTTGCAATCTGCAGATTTAAAAATAAACACAATTAGACAATTGATTTCGCAAAAAAGCGCAAACGAATGTCAATAATTGTTAAGTCACTGAATCATAGACAAAACACACGAAGGCAATAAAGTGAATCATATTGCGTTTAAAATGCAACTACAATTGATTATGCAAAAGATACTCAGACTGGTTCTGCTTCTTCTGCTCTGTCTCTCAACCCTCACCGTGGTTGCACAGAAACAGAAACTCAGGAACCTACCCTATTATGACCAGCGCCTTTTGCACTGGGGCTTTTCTTTAGGTGTTGACATGTCAGACCTGATCATCACACACTCGGGTGATGCATCTGGAATGGGATGGCAGGCAACGTGTCCAGACGTCAGTCCTGCATTCATGGTCGGACTCATGGGAGATCTGGCCATCACCGAACATCTGAACGTACGCTGTTCACCGACCATTCATTTTCAGGAACGCAAGATCAGCTTCAGACGGGAGACAGAAGGTGTGATAGAAGAGGAAACACAGCAGCTGAAGACCAATTACATAGAGATTCCTATCAGCCTGAAGATCAGTACACGAAGAATCAACAATTACCGTCCGTATCTGGTAGCAGGTATGCAGGGAGCGTTCGACCTGACACACGAAAAAGAGGCGCCGCTTTGTCTGCAACGCCTCGATTTCGGAATTCACATCGGCATAGGATGTGACCTGTATCTGCCTTTCTTCAAACTGGCACCAGAACTACGCTTCAACTTAGGTCTGATAGATATGATCGACCACAAGCGTGACGGACTGAAAGATCAGTCGATGATGCCATTCACAAAAGCTATTTCTTCTGCTCGGAATTCTGGGATGTCTCTGATTTTTTGGTTTGAATAACCTCCTGAATCTCGTAGCCAATCTTCTTAAAGCCTTCCTTGTAAGTCTCAAGGTTGGCTTTTTCTGCATCGTAAGTGATGGTGATTTCCTGTGTCTTGAGATTGGTCTCAATCCTGGTAGTTCCCTTCACAAAGCGGATGTTGGCCTTGATCTTCTTCTCACAGTTATTACAGGTCATCTTTGGCGATGGCGTAACCACGAGGGTCTTGATATCCTTGGCATAGAGACTGAGCGAAAGCAATGCTATGCCAGCAAATGCTATTAACTTCTTCATAAGACGAACCGCATCTATATTAGAGGAAATGCTTGGTTGGCTGACCGAGGATGGCCGAAAGAAGATTGTTGGCAGCACTTGAAGCACCGATGCGATAAAGGTCCTTGGTAAGCCACTCCTCACCGAGGATAGCCTTCACGATAGAATAATACTTCACGGCATCTTCTGGTGTCTTCACACCACCAGCCACCTTGAAACCAACCTTGTTACCGGTCTGATCATAATACTGCTTGATCATCTTACACATCACGAGAGCAGCCTCTGGAGTAGCTGCAACGTCGATCTTACCTGTAGAAGTCTTGATAAAGTCGGCACCAGAGTACATAGCCAGCACAGAAGCTTTGGCAATGAGCGAAGCCTTCTTCAACGCACCCGTCTCAAGAATCACCTTAAAGACAGCATCGCGACTTGCCTCCTTGCATTCCTCAATAGTATCGCACATCTCTTCATACTGACCAGCCAGCATCTGACCTACGTTGATCACAATATCTACCTCATCAGCGCCATTGGCTACAGCTAAAGAACACTCTGCCACCTTGATCTCATCGAAGGTCTGACTGCTGGGGAAGCCTGCTGCGACGACCGTAGTATGCACCTCAGTCACATCCAGATTGGTGCTGACGACATCTGCAAAATTAGGATAGACACAGATGGATGCCACATTGTCAAGATCAGGATACTGCTCTTCAAAATCGTTAACACGACGAGTAAATTCAGTGATACGCTCTTCGTTATCAGTTGGATTCAAACTGGTAAGATCGATACAGCCAAGGCTGAACTTGAGGACTTCTGGCGTATTATTAGCGTCGAAATTCTCTGCAATAATCTGCTGTACTTCCTGTGCAATCTCCTCATCGTTGAGGTTCACATCATACTTATTTAAAGCATCTAAATATTTCTGCATAATAAAAAAGGTATAAGGAAAAATGTAATGTCTTGATTGTTATTCTTTGTGCTTAGAATCTATACAGATGGTGACAGGACCATCGTTGAGTATTTCGCACTTCATGTCTGCACCGAATTCACCAGT
>DCIF01000011.1:22108-24250 GCA_002315795.1 Bacteroidales bacterium UBA1733 | reverse complement strand
GCAATATCATGACCTGCAGCACGAATATAACTGGGTCGGTTGCCTTTGGCCGTCAGAGCATGGAGGGTAAACTGACTCACGATGAGTATCTCTCCATGGACATCGAGCACCGAGCGGTTCATAATATGGTTCTCATCGTCGAAGATGCGAAGACCAAGGACTTTACGCGTCATCCACTGCACATCCTCGGTGGTATCTGCGGCCTCAAAGCCCACCAGAATGAAGAGTCCGAGACCGATTTTAGACTTCATTTGGCCCTCAATAGTCACAGATGCGTGCCGGGCCCTTTGTATAACTACTCTCATGCTGCAAAGGTACAAAGAAAGGTCAATAAAAGCAAATTTTGTAATATAAAATGTGCAAAAAGGACAATTTTTCAGGATAATCGTTGGCTTTATGAATAGAAACAGCAAAAAACCTACTAAAAAATTTGGAAAAGCCAATAAAAAACTCTATCTTTGCACCCGCTAAAACACCATTAGCAATATGGTGCCTGTAGTTCAGTTGGTTAGAGCGTCAGATTGTGGTTCTGAATGTCGTGGGTTCGAGCCCCACCAGGCACCCAGCTTTTTCTTTTCAAATGAAACGATGTTTCATCTCCTTGGCGCTTTCATCTAGCGGTTAGGATACCGGCCTCTCACGCCGGGTACACGGGTTCGAGTCCCGTAGGCGCTACGGAATAAGGGTATGTCAAATTTGACATACCCTTATTAAATTTTAAACGGATTTGTCGCCACTACTTCTTACTTTCTGTTGGCGAGACGCCATACTGGTCACGATAACACTTGGCGAAATAACTTGGCGATGAGAAACCGACTTCGTATGCAATCTCTGAAACAGACATGTGTGTAGTCTCAAGCAATGTCCTGGCTTTCTTCAGTCGGATGTTGCGCACCAACTCTACAGGAGAGACGTCGGTCAAAGACTTACACTTGCGATAAAGTTGCACTCGGCTCATGTGCATCTCTCCACAGAGATCGTTGATGCTGAGATCGGCATTGATCATGTTGGCAGAGATGAAATCCTGCAGACGCGTCACGAAACTTGTATCTACCGAACTGAACTCTGCCTGTACCATCTGCTCCTGCGTATTCTCCTGGCCAGTATCAATATGACGACGACCCATCAGCAGATTACAGATACGCGCCATAAGCACATCTGAATTGAAAGGCTTGGTCATATAAGCATCTGCGCCACTCTTGTAACCCTCAATACGCTGATCATCAAGTGCGTATGCCGACAACATCAGCACAGGGATGTGCGAAGTTATCTCATCCTTCTTCAATCGTGAGCAGCACTCCAAGCCGTCCATAACCGGCATCATCACATCGCAGATAATCAGATCAGGAATATTCTGACGGGCTTCCACAAGACCTTCTTCTCCATTGCTGGCAGTAATGACAATATATCGCGAACCCAGCAGGATCGAAAGGAACTGGCGGATATCCGCATTGTCGTCGATCACAAGAATTGTCTTGCGATCGATCTCGCCCTCAACATGCGACTGACTCGATGCAGAGCGAAGACGTGTGTTGTAAAACTCAGCATTGCGCTGAGACTGGTCAAAAGCCTGCTGTGCCATCTTATCGATCTTTGTCTCGTCAGCCACGAGATCGTTCTTCAGCACATTGAGCACCTGCGAGGTGAGTTCAAGCAGATGATCTGTGTTCTTATTCATGATAGAAAGCAACTCATTCTGCCGATCGGTCAATCCTCCTTCCTGAATGATCTGATGTAAAGGATTGGCAATCAGCGTAAGCGGTGTGCGGAAGCTATGGCTGACGTTGGTAAAGAAAGTGAGCTTGGTCTCGTTGGCCTTATCAACCTTCTCGCTAAGACGCTCCTGTGTGCCTCGCATGTGGTTAACCACCAGAATAATAGTAACTATCAGAGAAAGAATCACCGCACACGCTGCAAGCAGCATGTACAGCAGACGCGTGCGACGCCAATAGTTGCCGATCTCGCCATTCATCTCCTCAATCTTCTTGTTGTATGAACTGACGATCTTGCGTTGCATGTTGATCATCGACACATTCTGTTCGTCAATCAAAATCGTACTCAGCACCGTATTGCGAGGAAAGGTATGGTCTGACAGAATATCTAACGCCAAGCCAAAAGCCTCATTGGCTCCTGAGGGATTCA
>DCIF01000011.1:0-21888 GCA_002315795.1 Bacteroidales bacterium UBA1733 | reverse complement strand
TCCAGTACGCAACAGCCTGACCTACAATCTGTATGTCAGGGAAATTCATCAGTACAGAAATCATTCCTTTGTGTCGCTCCTGTGCAGTAGATGCCCTGTCATAGCCTTGAATCTCAAGAATCTTGCCATGGCCTCCCAACTTAGAAGTAATGTAATTACCAACACGTTCGCCGATTTCCAGATTGTTACAAGAGACGGATGCCGTATATTTCTGGCTGTGAATGGAACGATCGACCAAGATGACTGGAATCCCATTGTCATAGAATTTCTCAATGACAGGAACCAGCTTATCCGGTTCATCGGGAGAGACGATCAGTAGATCTATCTTCTGATCGAAGAGTTTCTCGAGACCAGCGATCTGCTCTTCTGAAGTCATCGTAGCTTCACAGAAGATCATCTCAACCTCAGGATGGGAATTGGCCTCACGACGGAGGTCTATATTCATCTGCTCATGCCACGCGTCAGTGCCGCACTGAGACACACCAATGCGATAAGTTCGCTCCTGACAAGAGGCAAGACAGCATAATATTATAATAAGGTATAGTATTCGATGCACTTGGAATCGTTAGATTTATGAATTTTCGAAAGAAAGATATGGTAAAAGATGAGAGATATCATCGGCCGTCATGGAAGACAGCATCTGAAGCTCTGAAGCCTGATGAAACCCTTTGTTTCGATCGCGGTAACGGACGATCTCGACGGCCTGTTCGTAGGTGATATAAGGATGACGCACCAACTGTGATACCGTGGCCTTGTTGATGGGTAAGCGCACGATACGATCCGCATTGGCAGTGAACCACTGTGAACACCATTCGTCAAGATAGGTCTGTGCGGCCTCCCACGTCAGGAAGTCGCGCAACTGATCGGCCACATAGAAACCGCCATAACGCTGACGCTGCTTCAGTATGACCGAAGCCGTACGCGCTGCAATACCAGGAATACGGATCAGCGTGATACTGTCAATCGTATTCAAGTCAAAAAGGTGTGGCTCGGTGAACTTGCGCGGACGGTCTGAGACAGGCTCCACGCTGGCAGAACGACCGTCAGCTATTGTTGAGTCAGAGGATACCAAGAAAGATTTCTGGCTGTCATGAGAAGCATATTTCGGCCGATATCCAGAGCGCTTAACTCCACCGTGACTGGTATGTTTTGGCACATAGAAACTATCGGACATCTGAAGTCGCGCCGTATCGGCCAACAATGTCTCAACCTGCGATTCAAGAATAGAGATACGCTCGTCCTGCTGGTGCATCGTCACCAGCAACCGGGCCACACTCACCATCAATAAAAATACAACGAGGGCCATAAGTCCTCGTTGTATGTATGGGGGAAGCTTCATTATTCAGCTTTCTTAGCAGCCTTCTTGGCAGGAGCCTTCTTAGCAGGCTTCTCTGCTGTAGCTTCAGCCTTCTTAGCAGCAGGCTTCTTACAAGCAGCCTTCTTGGCAGGAGCTTCGGCCTTCTTAGCAGCCACCTTAGCCTCAGCCTTAGCGAGCTTAGCCTCAAGAGCCTCGATAACCTTGCCCTGCTCGTTGATCTGCTTCAGAAGAGGATTAAGCTCCTCGTTCTCAACCTCCTCAGGGAACTCCTGCTTCAAACGGATCTGGATATCGCTGACGATATTCATATAGTTGATGAAGGCATCAAAAGAAGAGTCGTATGGTGAGAATGGAACGTATGATCCCATCTTAGTTGACATGAACTTGAAGTGGTCAGAAGACAGCAGGTATGCGAAGTCCTGACGGAGGACCTCATTCTGTGACATGTGCAGACGCTCTGAAATAGAGTAGATAGCACGGAGAGCCTCGTTCTGGAGGTCATTACCCATCCAGGCACTTACATCCTTATCATAACCATCCCAAGAGATTGGGTGACCTACGACGGCAGTATCGACGGTTGGGATGTTCTCCCAGACCTCAGCTGGTGTAGCGAAGCGGATCTCTTTCTCCTCAGCAAAGACTGGCAGAGCCTTGAGGAAGTCGAAGATACCACTCTCAGCCTTGAACATACCACCAATAACGTCCATGTTCATAGCAATGAGATAAACCTTCTCTTCTGCTGGAGACTGTGCGATGCTGTTGATATACTGACCAGCGTCAAGACCATAACCGAAGTTGAGACAGATATCCTCTGAGAGCTTGGTGTTACGGAACATCAAACCGACATCATGGCTGGCTGCAGTGTTGTAAACATAATTTGGCGACTTCCAACCAAGAACGTGCTTGGTACCCTCAGTCACGATGCCACGGAAGCCCATAGAAGCGATCTCTGCACCAATCTCATCATTATAGATAAAACCAGTATTGACGAAGGTCTTTGGCTCATACTGGAAGGTATCGCTGATGATCTTCTTCTGGAGCTCTGCCTGAATCTTGAAGTCCTCAGGATCCATCAAAGAAGAAAGTGAATGAGAATAAGGTTCGCAGCAGAGTTCGCAGCAACCGGTGGCAACAAGATCACGCACACAGTCGAGATACTCTGGACAATACATCTCAAACTGCTCAAGAGCAACACCAGAGATAGAGAGAGCTACCTTGAACTTCTTGTCTGAAGCCTCGATCATCTGAAGCATAGTCTTTGCTGCAGGAATGTAGCTCTGGTAAGCCAGACGCTTAAGGATCTCCTCATTGGCAAAATCATCATAATAATAATGATCAGCACCGATATCATAGAAACGATACTTCTTCAGACGAAATGGCTGATGAATCTCGAATAAAAGGCAAATTGTTTTCATTTTTATATAGATATATAAAGTTACTAGTTAATAGTTATTATTCCCAACCAAGCACTTTCTTGTATGCAGCAACGACACGCTCGCCAACCTTCTCCCATGTGATCTGGTTGACTTCATCACGGCCCTTCTCCTGCATGAACTTATGGAGCTCAGGATAAGTGATGAGTGCATACATTGCATCGGCCATACCGTCAATATCCCAGTAGTCGTACTTGAAGCAGTAGTTCATGATAGCACCACAACCAGACTGCTTAGAGATAATAGAAGGTACGCCACACTGCATCGCTTCGAGAGGCGAGATACCAAAAGGTTCAGAAACCGATGGCATGACATAGACATCAGAGACCTTGAACATCTCATATACCTGCTTGCCACGGAGGAAGCCGGTGAAGTGGAAGCGGTCAGACAAGCCCTTTTGAGCTACCAAGTGGATCATTGCCTCCATCAGATCACCACTACCAGCCATGACTACGCGAGCGTTAGGTGCCTTGGCCAGACACTTGGCAGCAGCTTCAACGAAGAACTCACATCCCTTCTGTGCAGTGATACGACCCAGGTAAGTGATGACCTTCTCATCGGTACCGCGCTTTGCCTCCATGTTGAGAACCTCTGGAGACATTGGCTCTACGGCGTTATACATAGCCACGCACTTGTTTGGATCCTGGTGGTAGAAGTTGATGACGATCTGACGTGTCAGCTCAGAAACACACTGGATCTGATCTGCATGGTTCATACCATCAAGCTCAATGAGGTAAGTAGGGTCGTTAGGATCAACGACGCCACGGCAACGGTCATACTCTGTAGCGTGTACGTGGATGACGAGAGGTTTACCAGTTACCTGCTTGGCATGGATACCAGCAGGGAAAGTAAGCCAGTCGTGAGCATGGATGACATCAAAGCCACCCTTATCCATCTGATTACGTGCGATGACACCGGCTACGATCGAATAGTTGTTAATCTCCTCCAGCAGGTTCTTTGGATACTTGCCAGAGAACTCGATACAACCCAGATCGTTGGTATAAAGATTAGAGAAATCAGCGTAAATATGATTACGCATATCAAAATACTCCTGCGGATCTTTCATGCAGTAGCCGCAGCGCTGCTGTACGGTGTCCCAGCTTACGTCCTTCCAGACAACAGGAGTGTTGGTAGCACTGATGATGTGGCAGTACTCCTGTGTCTCGTCGCCCTGAGGGTGTGGAAGCACAAGATCGATCTGGCACTCACCAGTGTTATGAACGCCACGTACGATACCGAAGGTCGCTGGCGCCAATCCACCTAATGCGTGAGGCGGGAACTCCCAAGAAAAATAGAGAGCTTTCATGCTATTATTTATGTTTTATTTTTTCTACGATTTATGATTAGTAGCCGGCCGATCAACGAGCCACATCAACTTTCTCAAGCACCTTCATAGCGCGAAGGATCTCAGCCTGGTTGATAGAGAGAGACTGTGCTCCGTGGCCATAGAATGGTGGATTGCCGTCATATACCTCTGCCACAGTGCCGATACAGTGCTTACTCATCTCCTCCTCATAGCTGTAAAGACGACGCTTGATGAAAGCGACACCTGAACGCGAGAAGACTGAGAGATAAGCCTCAGTATAGATACCGAGCAGCCAAGGCCAGCAAGCGCCATTGTGATAAGCAGCATTACGCTCGCTTACATTACCCCAGTAATATGGACGGTAGAGACCAGCTGTTGGAGTCAGAGAGCGGATACCCTTTGGTGTGAGCAGCTCCTTGGTTACCATATCGAGCGCAGCCTTGCGCTCAGCCTTGGTAAGCGGAGTATATTTCAGACCGGCAGCAAAGAGCTGGTTCGGACGGACATCTGCACTCTTGAAGTCATCGGTTACATAATCATAAAGATAGCCAGAAGGTGTAACGAACACTGGCTTGAAGTTGGCCTCATACTTCTCTGCAATGAGATCGAGAGCCTCAAGCTTATCCTTGTTAGCCTCGGCATCGAGCTGAAGGAGCTCCATCAGGAACTTCACGGCATTATACCACAAAGCATTAAACTCAACGATATAGCCACTGCGGTAGGTGATAGGACGGCCGAACTCGGTAGCATTCATCCAGGTAATAGCCTTACCGTCAGCATCGGCATAGACAAGGCCATTCTCGCGAACTTCAAGAGCCGACTTGCCACTGATGATATAGTCAATGATCTGCTCTACAAAAGCACCATACTTCTCAGCAGCTTTCTCAACCGATGTGAATATTGCATACTGCTGTACAGACCAGGTGGCCCAGAGAGGAATATCAGGAGCTGTAATCTCCTGGATCATCTTATCCTCTACACCCTCTTCCATGTAAGCACAGAGAGCATCGACGGCTGGAGCCATGATCTTCTCAAACTCATCCGTAGCACCGATAGCGAGCGTTGAGCCAGGCAATGCAATAAATGTATCACGCGCACGAACCTTAAACCAAGGATAGCCAGCGATGATATAATCCTTATTACGACGATGGATATAATTGCTCTGCGCAGAGATCTTCAGACAGTTGAAGAAGCTGTCACGAGGCACGCGAAGCTTCTGCTCCTTGGTGAAGAGCGCCTTCAAGCCATTGGTCTTAACTGGAGTGGTACCAGCAGAGAAGATAATGCTCTCACCCTTCTTGATACTGAATTCGAAGTAACCAGGCATGTAGAGATCTTCCTTATAGCCATAGCCACGGACCTGCTCACGCGGATACTCCACACCAATGTTCCAGTCTGGCTGTGCATTCCAGGTGCACTCCTTCGATAGCTGCATATAGAGGGTTGGATAGCCGGCATAGAGACAAGAGCCAATGCCATTTTCAACCGTCTCAGTTACGTAGTTGACCTGACCATTGCGCTGAGTCAGTTCGTTGACATTGCGGAATGCCAGCTGAGGACGGAGGCGCAGGGTGGTCTCACTATGAGCATCAACCAAAGTATAGCGGATGATGACGCGTGACTCATGACGCACCAATAGGCTCTCACGGGTCAGGATGACACCACCTACACGATAGGTATTGGTCGAGATCAATTCACAGTTAAATTCACGAATGTACTTGTGTCCACGAGGAGCGAAGGTATCACCTGCATACTTGTGGATGCCAAGGTTGAAAGCTGCGCCATGCTGGATAACAGTCTCGTCAAGTGAAGACAGCAGTACGTGGTTGTCATCATCAAGCTCAGGGACAGGTGTCACCAACAGACCATGATACTTGCGAGTATTGCAACCCGTCACAGACGTGCTCGAATAAGCTCCACTACGGTTGGTGCGGAGATACTCGATGTCAAGGGATTGCTGCAAGTTGGTGAGCAGCGTCTTGTCAAACTTCAAATAGCTCATACAAATTAGATTTATCGGAGTGTATATGTTTTAAGGTTGAAAAATCATGCAGTCATGATATGTCGTTGCAAAAATATGTTTTTTTTGTGACAATAAAAAATTTAGCAACGAAAAAGTGCACTTTTTGATAGTGAATTTGTCATTTTTATGTTTTTAAACATTAAAAATAACACCTTAAGCCAGAAAAATCAGTTGAAAATGTCCGACTTGGGAATAAAATGTTTACCTTTGCACAGTTTTTAGAGAAATGAGCAGCAACACAAGATCTGAACTGATAGAAGTGGCGCGTCAGCTATTTGCCACAAAAGGCTTTGATAATACGACGATGAACGAAATCGCCGTACAGTCAGGCAAGGGTCGTCGTACGCTTTACACTTACTTCAAGTCGAAAGCCGAGATCTTCATGGCGGTTGTCAATAGCGAGATGAACAAGATCATCGACGTCATCGAAGAGATTCCGCCACTTAATCTGCCAGCTGATGAGAAGCTCAAACGATACATTCTCTGCCGCCTTGATCAGGTGAAGGATACGGTTATCCGCAACGGTTCGCTAAAGGCAGAATTTTTCCGTGACATCATCCAGCTTGAACACGCTCGCCGTCGTCTGGATGTACGTGAGCTCTCCATCCTGCGTAGCATCCTGCAGCAAGGGATTGAAGAAGGGACCTTTGTCATAGACAACGCATCGGTCGTAGCAGTCACTATCCATTATGCACTCCGAGGACTTGACCTGCCGAACATCCGTGGTCAGTTTACGGCTCTTGGCGTTCCCACAGCACGTGTACGCGAGTCCATTTTTAAGATGGTCTTTTATGGCATCGTTCGTGGCAGACGTTAACAAGAGTCACCCTGGAATAGCAAAACAAAAAGAAGAAACAACAAAAGAACAAATATCAAAAACAACCAATTAAACAATGAAACTTCTCGAAGGAAAAGTAGCGCTCATCACTGGCGCCGCACGTGGCATTGGTAACGCCATCGCACACAAGTTTGCCCAGGAGGGCTGTAACGTAGCATTCACCGACCTCGCACTCAACGAGGAGCACATGGCCAACATTAACAAGGCTGCAGAGGAGATTGCTGCACATGGCGTAAAGTGCGTCGGCTATGCCTCAAACGCTGCAGATTTTGCTGAGACCGAGCAGGTCGTTGCTAAGATCAAGGAAGAGTTCGGTAAGATCGATATCCTCATCAACAACGCTGGTATCACCAAGGACGGTTTGATGCTCCGTATGTCTGAGGCTCAGTGGGATGCTGTTATCAACGTCAACCTCAAATCTGCTTTCAACTTCATCCACGCTGTTACTCCTATCATGATGCGTCAGAAGGGTGGTTCTATCATCAATATGTCTTCGGTAGTAGGTGTTCACGGCAACGCTGGTCAGTGTAACTATTCTGCTTCTAAGGCTGGTATGATCGGCCTTGCTAAGTCTATCGCTCAGGAGATGGGTCCTAAGGGCATCCGCGCTAACGCAGTAGCTCCAGGCTTCATCGAGACCGTTATGACCGCTCAGCTTCCTGAGGAGGTTCGTAAGGGTTGGATGGCTAAGATTCCACTTCGTCGTGGTGGCCAGGTTGAGGATATTGCTAATGTCTGCGTATTCCTCGGTTCAGATATGTCTAGCTATGTCAGCGGTCAGGTTATCCAGATCGACGGTGGCATGAACATGTAATCAGCGACTTAGAGTCGTTCAATAATATTACGCTCCAGGATTACCTGACAATATAAAGTCAGATAATCCTGGAGCGTAAATCTTTTTATTCAGTCTGTCGAATTAAATCAGTCTGTCAATTTAGTACTGAGTAACAGAGAGATTCTCTACCTGGATGCTGCCGCTGTAGGTATTGATACTCCAGTTGTTGAGAGGAGTGCCATAGATACGGCTGGTGAAGCAGCCAGTGCCATTGACATACATGACGACTACACTGTTGTCGGTATAGATGTCGATATTGTATGTATTGTCAGCAGGACGTGGATAGAAGTTGCCGTCAGCACCATCGATGAAGTCGTCGACATCTTTGAGCTCAAGGGCACCTGTTTCTTCGTTAGCAACGAGCCTCTGTCTCTCGACGAAGAACTCAACGCGAGCCAGATTCTTCTTATCCTCATTCCAGCTGGCATCCCAGTGAGGATTGTTAAGCTTGAGGGTGGTTCCATACGGATTCTCCGTACTGCGAGCAAACGAGATACCAAACTTATCCTCAGAACCAGAAGTCTTGACGGTGAATGAGATGTGGTTGTGATAGCCGAGGCGGCTGTAGAGAGTGTAGTTGCTACCCTGCTCTACGACCTTGGCGTCTGCTGGCTGGTTATACTTGGCAGCCATGGCAGGGACGGCGGTGAGATAGAGCGTGCCGTCGGCATTCTGCATCACCTTGTGGCAGACGAGTGCGCCTGACCAGTTTGGCTCATTGCCATCACCACCACCGACCTCAGCGTTGTCGCCATTCGTACGGGTAGGACACCAGCCCCAGATGTAGCGGTCGGTGCCGTTGCTGGCGGTCTTGGCTGCGTAGAATGCACGGGTATCGAGCACACCCTCGCGAGCGAACTCTGGCCACTGTGGACCCTCGTTGAACTTCTTCTTAAGATCCTCCCAAGAGTCGCCCATCATATACTTCACCTTACGGCTCCAGCTGGTCTTGACGCTCTCGCTATAGACGCAATACCACTTGTTGCCCATCTGGAAGATATCAGGACACTCGAGCATACGGTCCCAGATCATCTTGATCTGCTCGCCCTTCTGCCAGCTCTTCATATCCGACGATACGAACTCTGCAAAGCATGGGTCGCCACCCCACTGCGGACGGGTAGCCACGATCATGTGATACTTGCCACCTTCCTCGAAGATCTGTGGGTCGCGGAAGTCGATGGCCGAATAGCCATAGTCCTTGCCGTAGAGGGTAAAGAAATTGTCCTTGGTCCAGGTCCTGAGGTCTGGAGAGGTAGCACGCATGATTGCCTCAACGTCAGAGAGCGAACCATTGTGACCGGTATAATAGATGTAGTAGAGACCATCAGCCTCGCAGTAATAGCAGCAGCCGGTACCCAGTGCAGCATCCTGCTCGCCATCAGTACCACCGGTTGGGAGCCACTCGCCGAGTGCGGTGTAGTTAGCACCATCAGAAGTCTGGAGGGCCCAGAATGGGTGGAAGCGGTATGGACGGTTGTTGTCATACTCCTGCAGGTACATGATCTTGAAGTCTCCAGCCTTCTTGTCGAAGAATGGCATTGGGTCACCTACACGGCCAATGGCAGGAGTGTAATAGGTAGAGAAGCCTGCCTCCTCCTTAGCCATGAAGGTACCGGTGATCTCCTTGGCAGGATCGCCTGCGAAGTCGTCATCGCTGCATGCTGTCAGCGCAAGGGCTGACAGCATGGTTACTGAAAATATCATTGATTTCATACGCAATAATTCATAATTACCAATTCATAATACATAATTACTCGCTGAGATACTCAATAGCGTTCAGAATAATCTGACCCATATTGTCGTGCAGGTTTGAAGTATAGCCTGTAGGAGAGTTCCAGTCGAAAAGACCTGAGCCGAGGCAGATGATACCGCCCTTGCCGAACTCACCCTGAGCGTTCTTCAGCTCCCAAGAAGACACCTCACAGCCACCAGGGTTACCGCCGAGAGGACGACCGTTGATGGCAGTCTCGAACTTAGCCTGGTCACGTCCGTAAGGATCCCAGTCGAAGTGATACTGAGCGGTAGAGTTACAGATGGTGTAGCCATCATCGAGGGTATAGATAGCGTTGGCATCAGGACCCTTCTTGAGGTTCTGCCAGATAGGATGAGCCTCATCGTATGGCCAGAAGTGCCATGGGTCATCGCCCATCTTATCGGCACCTTCGCCGCCACCGCCGCCCCAACAGTTGTTAGGGCAAGCCTCCTTTGGCATAGCACCGAGGGCAGCAGCGTAGTTGACAGCTGCACGACCGAGGATGAATGCGCCACCGTTCTTCCAGAACTCGAGCATCTTTGGCAATGCTGCCATCGCCTCAGCCTCAGCTCCCTCAAAGCCGTTGAAGTTGCCATAGACAGAGGTGTGGTGGTGCCAGAAGATGACCTTACACTTAGCGAGAGAGATGTTGCCATTAGCGAGGTCTGACCATGAAGCATAGGTAGAGCCTACGACATTGCCGGTGAGCCACTTAGCAGCAGCCTTCTCCTCGTCGTTGAGGGCCTCAATATTCTCTGCATCGCCCACAAAGATAGCCACAGGATCAGAAATGACGGTGACGTAGACGGTGTACTCGTTCTCGGCGGTGTTGTCCTTGAGCGAGATCGTAGTTGGCTGAGAGAAGTCAGCCTTGGTGCCGCTGGCAGGCGAGCAGGTAGCATCCTCGCTGTAGGAAGCGGTGAAGGATGAGTTGGTCAGGTCGACGCCGGCATTGCCAGAGAGCGAGACGGTGATGGTCTTGTCTTCCTGATTGATGACGCCCTTGACGCCTTCGAGGATGAAGTTGTAGAGGATAGCCTCATCATTGCGCACGCTGACGGTCCAGTCCATGACCAGGCTGCCGTTGGTGACAGAGAGGGTGCGGTCACTGTTGAAGTTGACATGATCGCCCTGGTGGATGTTGGCATCAGCGCCGTCAGAGAGGACGAGCTTGCTGACTACCATGTCTTTCTTCGCATCGAAGTCAACAGGTACCTTCATCTTGGCAAGGCCCTTCGACACATCGATTTTTGCCACCACGTTGTCATTGAGTACCAGCTCCTTGATCAAACACTGGCCATCAACGTCCATGCTGCCGGTAATATCTTCGGTGCACGATGACAGAAGACCCGTCATGGCAACGGCGGCGCTCATTATATAATTATAGATTGTTTTCATTGTTTCTCAGATTATATGTTGTGAGACATTGAGGATTACCAGTTGCCAATGTTCTGCTTGTAGTTGCCACCCGAAGCTGCAATCTGCTCGTGAGGCACTGGCAGGTACTCGTTCTGGTTCTTGTGGAAGTTGGCATCATCGAGGAAGTGCATTGAGCTGCGCTCGCTGCTGTAGAATGCGTTGATTACAGTATTTGCATCACCCCAACGTACGAGGTCGAAGAAGCGCTCATACTCGAGAGCAAGCTCCAGGCGACGCTCGAACTTGACGATCTTGACAGCATCATCCTTCGAAGGAACCGTGTTATACTGGCTGACAGCATAGTGGACATTGTACTGAGCGGCATAGCCTGCTACGATACTGTTCTTAGCCATCTTGGCAGCACGCTCACGGACCTCGTTGACCAGATCAATAGCCTCACTGGCACGGTTAAGCTGAGCCATGGCCTCGGCACGCATGAGGAGCACGTCGGCATAACGGAAGACGACGCGGTTCATGCTCGAAGCCCACTGCGAGTCACAGAGGAAGAGATAAGTGCCGGTGAGGGCAGGATCGACATTCTGCTTCAATGATACATTGTAGCCATAGAGGCCACCCGAACGGCTCCAGGTATTTGACACTGACATCATGTAGGTAGGATTGAACATGTATGGAGTGCCAGGAACGCCGACGGTAACGAAGAGTCGTGGATCGACGGTCTGCATCGTGCCTACCTCATAGTCTGCATCAGCGTAGTTATCGAGCATTGGCAGGCCCTCAACGGTAGTCTTATAGGCATTTACGAGGTTGTGCGATGGCTTGTAGAAGTCACAGCCAGCATCGTGAACCTTAGGAATACATGGCACGATGAGACGATTAGCGAAGTTGAGGTTACCATAGTTGGTACCATCGTTCTTAGAGTACTGGATAGCCCAAAGTGACTCCTTGCCGTTCTCATAAGCCTCCTCAGGACGGAAGTTGTTGTGGAGGTCTGGCTCAAGGCCGTAGCTGCGGTAGAACTTAGGATCGGTATACTCAAGGACCTTCTGGAGGTCAGCCTCATTGATGCCAGTCACCTCGTGTGAAGAAGCATTATCCTGACGATAAGCCTTGTAGAGATAAACCTTAGCGAGGAAAGCAGCACAAGCTGCCTGCGAAGGACGGCCCTTCTCGGCCTGAGTCTCAGGGAGCACCTTGATGGCATCCTCGAGGTCGTTGATGATCTGCTGCCAGCCCTCATCGTTGATATACTCGTCGTTGCGGAGGTTGTTGTAATCCTCCTCAGTCATGTTAGGCTTATTGACGAATGGGATGTTCTTGAAGAGGCGCTTGAGCTGGAAGTGGCCGTAAGCGCGGAGGAACTTCATCTCAGCGGTACGCTGCATGATGATGGCATTCTCCTGATCAGCGCTGCCAAGCACGTCGAGCGAGAGGTTGATACGAGAGAGGAACTGATAGTACTTGGCCCAGATAGAGCCGATGTTCCAGTCAGTTGACTGGATACCAGTACCCAACTCAAGGCGATGGAAAGGCTCACCATCAGAGAACTCTGCACCACCGACGTAAGCGTCGTCAGAACGGGTGTCATAGTTCCAGAGTGAGAATGAGGCATTCATATCCTCAATAGAGAGCAAACCTGCGTATGCCGAGACGATAAGATTATCGACATTCTTTGGATCCCTTACCTCATCTTCTGTAAGTGTACCCTGTGGCACCTGCTCGTCAAGGAAGTCTGAGCAGCTGGTGGCAACAGAAGCTACAGCCAATGAAGTGAAAATATATTTAGCTATAAATTTCATTGCTATTGGAATAATAGGATTGGATAATTAGAACGAAACATTCACACCGAAAGTCAGATTGAGAGGGATAGGATAGCCGAAGCCGACGTTCTCAGGATCGACACCCGTGAATGAGCTGGCCTTGATGGTCAGGAGGTTCTGTGCTGAGACGTAGCAGCGGACACGCTCAATGTGGAGCTTCTCGTTGAATGACTTTGGAGCGTTGTAGCCGATCTGCAGGTTGCGGAGCTTGCCAAACGAACCATTCTCAATATAATAAGATGAGATAGCACCCTCCTTGTTGTTGTCAGCGGTGGTCAGCATTGGGATGTTGCTGTGTGGATTAGAAGGACTCCATGCATCGAGTACGCGCTCACCCTTGTTGAGGTAAGGGACGTTGATGTCTGAGTTGGCCCAGAAGTCGGTGCGCTTCTTCACATCGAAGCAGTTGACATCGACACCGGCTACACCCTGCCAGAACATGGTGAGGTCCCAGTTCTTGTACTGGAGGTAGATGTTGAGACCCCAGTTGAATGCTGGTGTCGGGTCGAAGATCCAGTCACGGTCGTCCTCATTGATACGGCCATCGCCGTTGATGTCCTTATAGCGAATACGGCCGAGGCCTGCGCCTTCCTGGATAGCATGGTTGTTGACCTCATCCTGGCTCTTGAAGATACCGTCATAGATGTAGCCGACCTGAGCACCCATAGGATGACCTACGACACTCTTGACACCATTACCACCAAAGGTACCCTTAGAGGCGATGGTGAGAGGGAGCTTGGTAATCTCGTTGGTATAAGAACCGATGTTGCCATTGATGTCCCAAGAGAAACCATTCTTCATCTCGTGACGGTAACCGATGCTGAGCTCGTAACCGGTATTCTTCATCTCACCGGCATTGACCCACTGCGAGGTACCCTCACCCATGGCGCCGATACCGTCCATAGATACGAGGATGTCCTTGGTCTGCTTGTTGAACCAGTCGAAGCTACCATAGATCTCGTTGCCCTTCAAAGCGAAGTCAACACCGATGTTATGCTGGTAGGTAGTCTCCCACTTGATGTCCTCGTTGCCACGCTGGCCACGGATAAAGCCGTTGTTGAGGTTCACGCCACCATTGGTACCTGCGATGTCGTAAGAGGTACCTGCAGCACCCGAACCCCAGAGACCTGTAGAGACAACCGACTGGAAGAGGGTGTAGCGAGCCACGTTAGAGATCTCCTGGTTACCAGTAGCACCCCAAGAGTAACGGAGCTTCAAGTCATCGAGGAACGAGCGGGTGTTCTCCATCCACTTCTCCTGGGTGAGACGCCAACCGAATGAGAATGAAGGGAAAGTACCGTAGCGGTTGTTCTTACCGAAGCGGCTTGAACCATCATAACGTACGGTAGCCGAAGCCATATACTTATTATTATAGGTATAATTGACCTTGCCGAAGAATGAGACGAGCGAGAAACCGTCGCCTGAACCCATAGCCTCCTGACGGCCTGAGCCGGCTGATGGCCACATATAATCAGGGTTGAGGATGGCATAGGTGTAACGCTTGGCGCTCATCCACTCATAGTCCTGACGGTTGACCTCCATACCGAGCATGGCGTCGGCACGGTGCTTATCCTTCTCGAAGTTATAGGTAGCGATGGCATTCCAGGTCCAGCGGGTCCAGTGCTCCTGCTTGCTCTCTGCAGCGTTCTCATCGCGGTGTACTTTACCATTCTCGATTGGGTAGGTGAAGAAACGCTGAGCCTTCTGGGTATAGTCAAGACCGAAGGTCGAACGGATAGAGAAGTCCTTGAATGGATTGATTGCAACATGCACGTCGCCGAAGGTACGCCACTGAGAGTAGCGGTTGTCGGCTGCATTGTGCAGGAGGCTCAATGGATTCTCTCGCTCTGAATAAGCGCCGAGTGACTGAGCATATTCGCCATTCTCTGCATAGATTGGGAAGTTAGGGTTGAACTCAAGAGAGTTCTCCAAAACGCCGCCAGGAGCATCTGCGCCACTGGTGCGGTTGAGGTTGAAGTTCTCGCCGAGGGTGAACTTGCCTTCGAAGAACTTATAGTCGCTGTTGGCACGTACAGAGATACGGCTGAAGTCAGAGTTCTTGATGGTACCGAGGTTCTTGTAGTAACCCATAGAGAAGAAGCTGCTACCCTTCTCAGAACCGTTGCTGACAGAAACGTTATAATTCTGAACGACACCTGTGCGGGTCACTTCATCAAACCAGTCAGTATCGCCGGCACGTACGGTGGCGTTATCGTCGAGGTAAGCGTTCATCATGACGTTGTTGAGCATAGGATTGCCCAAAGCATCATAGCTCCAGTCGAAACGATAACCCAGGTTGTTGTTGTTAGGATCACGGCCGTCATTGACATTGGCCTGCCAGAAAGCCTCACCCCACTGACGGGCGTTGAGGGTCTTGACCTTATTAGTATAAAGTGAAGCAGCAATGCTGGCGTCGAAGTCGATCTTGAGGACGCCTTCCTTACCCTTCTTGGTGGTGATGATGATGACACCGTTGGCAGCACGGCTACCGTAGATAGAAGCCGAAGCCGCATCCTTCAATACCTGAATGGACTCGATATCGTTACCGTTGAGCTCGTGCATACCTGCCTTGGTTGGCACGCCATCAATAATATAAAGAGGATCGTTGTCGTTGAGTGTACCGATACCACGGATGCGGACGGTGGCAGCGCCTGAAGGACTACCGTCGGCCGAGATGTTTACACCTGGCACGCGGCCCTGCATGGCCTTCATCGGGTTATTCTCATTCATTTTCTTCATCTCACCCATGCTGACTACTGCTACCGAACCGGTGAGGTCGGCCTTACGCTGGGTGGTGTAACCAGTGACTACAACCTCCTCCATCATCTCAGCATCTTCTGTGAGATAAATCTGCATCTGCTCTTCAGCAGGATGCTGCTGGGTAGTGTAGCCTACAAAGCTGAACTGAAGGGTGGCGCCCTTCTGCACACTGAGCTCGAAGTTTCCATCCAGGTCGGTCACAGTACCATTGGTAGTACCTACCTCCAGTACGGTCGCACCCATGATGGGTTCGTCGAAGCCCTTGTCAATCACAGTACCTTTGACCACGATGGTCTGGGCAAGAGCCAGCACCGTCGAGGCAAGTACCATAGTTGCGATCAATAGGAATCGTTTCATGTTTAGTTGTGTTTATTTTATTGATTGTTGTGATTTTCCCTTCACGGTCTTTACATTTTAATGGTGGCGCAAAGTTATCATCCAACAAGCACAAAAATGTCCCAGAGACAAAAAATAATGTCGCAAACATGAAGTTTGCAACATTATTTCTATCATTTTGATCGAAAATTCCTATTCTTAGTCCTCCACCTCGGCAATCTGCTTGTATTCCTCGTAGCACTTAATGAAGTAAGGAGTCGATGAAAAGCCTACTTTCTGAGCAGTTTCATCGAGCGAAAGCCCCTGGTCGATCAGCTCTTCGGCAACGCTGAAACGCTTGTCTCTGATCATATCGAAAGGCGTCATGCTGGTCAGGTTCTTGATGCGTCGATAGAGCTGTGAGCGACTCATATTGAGCAACACGCTGAGCATCTCCACACCGAAACCAGGATCAGAATAGTTATCGTCAATGAGGCGATAGACCTCCTCTATAAACGGACTAAGTTTGCAGGCCTCCATGAGGGTTTCCTTGTCACTCTTCTGTGTTTCTTTGGTCTCTTCATCCTTCTGTTTGATACCGGATTGTGATGACTGGGACTGGTCGATACTCCGACGTAGCTCAGTCAGCTGGTACTGCGCTGCATCGCGCAGACGACGATTAGCTCGTACCAAATGCAGAGCTGCACGGCGACGCTCCAGATAGTGACGGCGCATCTGCACCATGGCTACAATAATAAATAAAATAAACGCGCCTGAGACGATCAGCAGCCACTGCTCCACATCAAGGCGGCGCAGGAGCGAGTTCTCGCGGTTCTGCAGCCAGTGCACTTTGTCTACCTCATTGATGACGGCCAGGTCCATATCGTTGAGCATAGCAGCTCCCTGTCGATCCACGACAGTGGTCTTGAGTACATGGTCACGCACGTAGGGTTTTCCCTCCAGAATATTGACAGCGGTCTCAACGATGACGTCACCGCCCGTCGGATAGAGAACAGAAGCGTCGAGGTCGCCACGTACAATCCACTCCAAACCATGGTTGGCGCCATAAACCGCATCGACACCGATGAAGAATGGCGTCCATGACGGCACATCCTCGCCATGGTCACGCTGGCTCTGTCGCACCCAGCGGAACATCTCAATAGCTCCCATGGCCATGTAGTCGTTATGGCAATAGACGGCACGGATCTCGGGGTGTGCATGGATGGCGTCTTCCATACGTACTTTGGCAGAGTCACGGAGCCACCAGCCATCGACCGACTCAACGATACGGAACTCCGGATGCTTGGACAAGGCGTCGATAAAACCCTGATGACGCATCTCGACAGGCGACGAACCGTCATGTCCACGGATCTCCAGCACCTCGCCTCCCATCGGGACTCGCGAAGCCATATACTCGCCGGCATTATAGCCAACAGCATAGTTATCGCCACCTACGTAAGCCGTGTAGTCACTGCCATGCAGACGACGATCTGCCACGATGACCGGAATGCCCTGACCCATAGCCTTATTGACCAGCACACGACCATGTGCTGAGTCGATAGGAGCCACGACGAGCAGGTCAACACCCGCCTTGATCAGGCTATCTACATCGCGCTGCTGCTTCTGGAAATCGTCATCGGCATTGCAAAACTCAAACTGGATGCCCGAATGGAAGATTGCCTCACGACGCATCTCGTCGTTCATCTTCTCGCGCCAGTCGCCACCAGAACATTGCGACACTCCGATGACATAGTTTTTATGCTCATCCTGACAGGCGCTCAGCACCAAAGCTACAAACGCAGAAACAAGCAGAAATGTTATTTTCAAATTTTTCATTTTACATACAATTTTGGGTGCAAAGATAGTGTTTTTTTCAATTAATTCAATAAAACTATACAAAAAACTTTCAAAAAAAGAATTGATAGTCATAAACGTAAATCCTCGAACAATAAAATCGGGGAAATCGCGTTTAATATAAAATATTAATCTATTAATCATTTCCCACACTTGGAAACCAAGAAATATTACTGGAAGCAGATAGGCGTTTCGGCCGAGCTCTCACTCTTCATAGCTGAACCAGCAGAAAGCAAGGACACCTGCGACGAGATGCACGTGATGCTCCACATCGAGCCACGTGGAGAACTCTTCGATGGTCAGGTCAGTCGCGCCTATCAGGCAGAGAAGCTACTGATCGGGTTGCCTGAGCTGCAGGGAGCACGCGCCATCTTCAAGCGCTACTTCCTCAGCGACGCTACCAACCAGATGCCGGTGCTCGAAGCTCGCCGCCACAGCAAGGGTTTCGCTGATCCGATCTATGCCGACGACTTTGCACTTTCGGTCATACAGCAACCACCGCTTGATGGCTCGAAGATTGCCATCTGGATTTACTTCCAGCGCGGTTCGAAACTTGCCAACGTACACGATGTTATTGTGGCAGAACACAATGGATACCGCCACCTCTATAAATGGGGACTCTGTGTGCCCTCTGGCGATTCTTATTACCAGACACAGACACTGCTGGAAGACTATGAGAAAGAACTCCAGCGCTTTGATGCCAACATCCGTGATCATTGCGTCCGCACCTGGTTTTTCGTGCGCGATGTAGATACACAATATGCCGGATTAGTCAAAGCTCGCAAAGAGAATTTCATGGAACAGGGCCTTACGCCTCAGACACATTATATTGCCTCAACAGGCATCGGAGGTTCTCCGGCCAATCCGCGTGCCATCGTGCAGATGGCCACCTACGCGCTGACAGGATTCCTGCCTGAGCAGCAGTATTATCTCTACGCCAAATCACACCTCAATCCGACCATCGAATATGGCGTTACCTTCGAGCGTGGCACCGTCGTGGAGTTCGGTGATCGTGCAGAGATCTACATCTCTGGTACTGCTTCAATCAATAATCGTGGAGAGGTAATGCATATTGGAGACATCGTGCGACAGACCGAACGCATGTGGGAGAATGTCGGCGAACTCCTTAAGGAAGGCAATGCTACATTCGATGACGTGATGCAGATCATCGTCTATCTGCGCGATCTCTGCGACTATCCTATCGTCAAAGAGATGTTCGATCGTCGTTTCCCCAATATCCCTCGCGTCATCACGCTGGCACCCGTCTGTCGCCCTACCTGGCTCATTGAAATGGAGTGTATCACTACACCACGCCGTGAGAATCGGAACTATAGAGATTTCTAAAGACCACAGACAGATTACCAGTTGACGACAAGGGTATCTGATTCTTCCAAAGTCTCATCCGATAGAACTATCCACGGAGACTTCATCTGTTTGTGAGGAGTGAAAGTGGCCATACTGGTGGACGAATGCAAGCGTGCGATGGATAGCGTAGAATCGGCTTCGACTACGATGGTATCAAGATGCTGCACTATAGAGACAAGGGTAGAATCATACTTCTGTTCAAGTTCAAAGATATCGAGCAGATCTGGCTCTGCACCAGAAAGACCTTGTACAATGGCCTGACGGATGACTGCACCAATGCCATTGTTGATGAATTTGCCATTATAAGCTACACCAGAGTATTTTCCTGCTATCAATACAATGCTGTCAGAAGTATTACTGATGGCATTTTTTCCAGCTTCGAACGTCCAGGTTCCCAAACTGCTACGCATCGGGCCATCACTCACACGCAGAGCATCTCCGTCAGAGCATTTGAGAGAGAGTTTAAGTTCATTCTGGCAGTGCAAACCGCCACGAACCTCAAGTGCCACTGGATTAACAGAAGCTGGTGCACTATTGGTTAACGTGAGTTCGCCATCACCTGTAAGTACCAGTTTGCCCTGATGTTCAAGGACCGAAGGAGCAGCAACGGAATAAAGTTCATTCTTTGAATTTTTAGGAAGAACCATATAGCAAGTAACCTTGCTGGCAGAACGGATTGCAGGCTGCTGCTGACTGCGCATTGTCAGCTTATTAAGGTAGAGTGCATAATCATGAGCGCTCTCTATTGTAAGGCTACAGTCGGTGGTCTCCTTTTCATCGTTGTTGGCAGGATAGCCATAGACGAAAAGTGCCAGGCTATCTGACGTGTTGCGCAAAGAAACATGCGTGCCGTCAACAGAATAATCGACCTCGCTGGTATAAGGCCCCCAGACACGAGCTCCGTCCTGCGAGAACTCTACATAGACCGGATGTGTAAAGAGTCTGACCACAGAATTGGCCGGATAGAATGTGCTACCTACAGACTCAGAGTTATACTTCTCACAAGAAGTCCAAAAGCCCATTGTCAGAACCGGCAACAGGAACAGAAGGAGGCACGTAGGTTTCAGTTTCTTCATAGACAATTTTTACGCTATTTATTTTTTGATAGCACAAGTCTTGCACTGGGTCAGTTCACCACGGAATCGTTTCTCTACCAGATGTTTCAAACGATCCTTAAGAGGTTCAATACGGATGCCATCGATTACATCTCCCATAAAAGCGAACATCAGCAGCATACGTGCTTCGGACTCTGGAATGCCACGGGTTCGCATATAGTAAAGCGCCTGCTGGTCAAGCTGGCCGACGGTGGTACCATGACTACACTTGACGTCATCTGCATAGATCTCGAGTTCTGGACGAGCAGACATACGCGTATCTTTCGTGAGCGACAGATTACGGTTAGTCTGGTGTGCATCGGTCTTATCAGCTCCCTGCTGGACGAGAATACGGCCAATGAAAGAACCACGAGCTGCATCGTCGAGCACGTATTTGAAGAGCTCGTTAGATGAACAGTTTGGCACACGATGTCGGATATAAGTGATGTTATCGACCTTCTGCTCATGATCGGCGATACACATGCCATAGAGATGTGTCTCAGCATGCTCGCCTTTAAGATCTACATAGATGCGATTACGTGTCTGACCAGCGGTCAGCGCATACTGTCCAATGGCAGCATTACTTCCTTCCTGCTGCTCGACATAGATAGCTCCAAGGCGAGTAACCTGATCATTGTGCTCCTCAAGCGCATAATAGTCGAAGGTGGCATCCTTGCCGACAAAGATCTCAGTAACCTGCAGGCAGAGTTGCTTCGGGTATTCTGTACTTCCCTCCTTAGGCAGGAGAGAAGCATGATCACATGCCAGAAGACTGGCCTTAGCTCCAGCTTCAACGATGACAAGCAGACGCTGGCAAGCCATCAGATCATCTACACTGCGCATCAGCGAGATCAATTGCAACGGCTTTTCGACCTGTATGCCAGCAGGGATATAGAACACGAAACCATCTTGTGCCAGCAAGGTGTTCAAAGCAGCTTCTCCCAATGGACGGTGAGCGGTCACAGAGGTATGTTCAGCACGAATGTCGTACTGTGGTTCCTGGTTCATTGCCAGTTTGTTGTAATACTGAGCTATGAGTTCAGGATGCTCAATAGCGAACTGACGAAGTGATCCGGCAAACACACCATCAGTGCGAGTCCGGCCTCCTACATACTGCTCGTTCACCAGAAAATGTACATCGGTAGAAAGCTCAGGAACTGCACAGGTAAAGAGATCAGACTTATCGGTAGGGACTTCGTGGCGAGCCAGGTTGAGCGCATAGTCGAATGACAAAGCCTCTTCCGGATCGACCTGGGTGAAATCCTTAGGTCGCTGCAGGCCTACACGTGCCAATACCTCTGCGGCCTCAGCGCGAAAAGCGTTGAGCGCAGGAGCAGAGTTGGCGTCGATAAGCTCTTTTTGCTCGTTATATAAAGATATGTATTGCTTTTCAGCAGACATAATTATCAATTATCAATTGTGAATTATCAATTGAGATTATTCTCCCAGCTCCTGTTTGATCCAGTCAAAGCCTTCGGCGAAGATCTTATCACCCAGCTCAGGACCACCGTTCTTGACAATGCGTCCCTTATAGACGATATGCACAAACTGTGGCTGTACATACTCAAGCAACTTCTGATAGTGAGTGATCACAATACTTGAGCGTTCAGCAGACTTCAGTCGGTTCACACCATCGCTCACAATGCGAAGCGCATCAACGTCAAGACCAGAATCGGTCTCATCGAGGATGCTCAAAGTAGGTTCGAGCATAGCCATCTGGAAGATCTCGTTGCGTTTCTTCTCGCCACCAGAGAAACCTTCGTTAACCGAACGGTTGGCCAGCTTATTGTCAAGCTG
>DCIF01000039.1:25029-26253 GCA_002315795.1 Bacteroidales bacterium UBA1733 | reverse complement strand
ATCGACACACAATATAACCGACGAGACCATGCATGCGGCCAAAGTCTTTGCTTTCGAGCGTGTTATAGAGAATGGTGAGCGTCTGACCGTTGTCGCAAACTTCGGAGACGAAGCGTATGAGACGGAGGTTGCAGGAAAGCAGGTAAGTGTACCGGCACATGATGCAATTGCTTTTTAAATAAAAAGTGAAGAATTAATACAATTGTCCCTAAAATCCCTATTATCTCCATAATTCCTAAAATCCTTTTTAAAACATATCTCCATGAAACTTAATTTCAAAATCAACTATCGCACCATCTGGGGAGAGTCCCTTGGCGTGATGATCGCCGATAAGGTGGTAGAACTCAAAACCACTGACGGCGAAATATGGTCAGGATCAGCCGAAATTGATCTCCCCAAGGGCGGATTGCCACTCCTCTACCGTTATGGCGTCTATCGTGACGGCACTTGCGTACGTATGGAGCGCAACTCTATGGCACACGTCATTGAGAATGTTTCGGCCAGCCGAAAGAGTTTAGATCTGAACGATCAGTGGCGTGATGCTCGCCGTGTGGCAGGTGTGGCTGTTCCGATCTTCTCGCTCAAGAGTAATGGCAGTTTTGGCGTAGGAGATTTCGGCGACCTCAAGACGCTTATTGACTGGGCAGTAGCCACTAAGCAGACCGCAGTGCAGATCCTTCCAATCAACGATACTACCATTACTAATACGTGGCAGGATTCTTATCCATATAACTCTATCTCAATCTACGCTTTCCATCCTCAGTACGTAGATGTTCGTCAGCTTCCTGCTCTTAAAGACGAAGCAAAGGCTGCCGAATATGAGAAGAAGCGCATTGAACTCAATGCACTCAAGCAGATTGACTACGAGGCTGTCAATGAGGCCAAGCGTGCTTACCTACGCGACATCTTTGCACAGGAAGGAAAGAAAACTTTATCTACTGCTGGCTATAAGACTTTCTTTGAGAACAATGAGGAATGGCTGCGTCCTTACGCGGCTTACAGCGTCTTACGCGACTATTACCGCGAGCCAGATTTCCATCGCTGGCCCAACTATGGCAAATATAACAAGGAAGTAGCAGAGACCGTTTTCGAACCAGGTTCTACCTCATTGAAGAATGCTCAGTTCTACTTCTATATTCAGTATGTACTGCATACACAGCTGCTTGCTGCGTCAAGTTATGCACGTGCTAACAACGTGATCCTCAAGGGAGATATTCCTATTGG
>DCIF01000039.1:24221-24939 GCA_002315795.1 Bacteroidales bacterium UBA1733 | reverse complement strand
CCTTCTCAGCCAATGGCCAGAACTGGGGCTTCCCTACCTACAACTGGGACAAGATGCAGCAGGATGGTCTCGGCTGGTGGCTCAAGCGTTTCCGCAAGATGCAGGAATACTTCTCGGCTTATCGCATAGACCATATCCTTGGCTTCTTCCGCATCTGGGAGATCCCTACTCATTCGGTTCACGGTTTGTTGGGTCAGTTCAGTCCATCCCTGCCAATGACGCCAAGCGAGATTGAGAGCTACGGCCTTGGTTTCCAGAAGGAGTTCATGACCGAACCATTTATCAATGACGAACTCATCGAGATGCGCATCGGCTCCCTCCGTTATTATAAGAAAGAGGAACCAGAGTGCTGGGATGGCAAGGATCCGGTAGATTATGTAAAGGATACCTTCCTGCAGCACAAGCATGATGACATCTGGGCCATGAAACCAGAGTTCGCCACTCAGCGCGCCATTGAAATCTTCTTCAGTGGCAAGAAGAAGCGTCGTAATATTGATCTCAAGGAGGCAATCTACTCGCTTATCAGCAACGTGCTCTTTGTTGAGGATCACAAGACACCTGGCACTTATCACCCACGCATCTCTGCACAGCTCGACTATACTTACCAGCGTCTGCAGTGGTGGGAGAAAGAGGCTTTCAACCGTCTCTACAACGAGTATTTCTACCGTCGTCACAATCAGTTCTGGTACGATCAGGCCATGACAAAATTGCCTAAGCT
>DCIF01000039.1:14796-24145 GCA_002315795.1 Bacteroidales bacterium UBA1733 | reverse complement strand
CCTTGGGTAATGAATCAGCTGCAGATTCTCTCGCTCGAGATTCAGCGCATGCCAAAAGATCCTAAGGATGACTTTGGCCACGTACAGTGGTATCCTGAGCGCAGTGTATGCACCACTGGCACTCATGATACAGAAACCCTCCGACAGTGGTGGGAACTCGACCGTGACCTCACCGTCAAGTACTGGTACAACGAGCTTCATGAGAGTGGCGAGTGTCCATCGACGGCCACTCCAGTCGTCTGTGAGCGCATCGTACGCGATCACCTCCAGTCGCCTTCACTCTTCTGCATCCTCCCACTTCAGGACTGGCTCGCCATCGATGGCAATCTCCGACTGGAGGACACCTGGGCAGAGCGTATCAATATCCCAGCCAACCCTCGTCATTACTGGCGATATCGTATGCACCTCACGCTTGAAGAACTCCTGGCACAAACGAAATTCAACGAGAAGGTGGCAAGTATGGTAAACGAAGCTAACAGATAAGACTATGGCAAAGCAACTCCCCGATTTGAAACTTTCCCAGCTGATCAACATCAGCTTCGGATTCTTTGGCGTACAGATTGCCTATGCACTGCAGTCTGCTAACATTTCACGTATCTTCGCTACCCTCGGAGCAGATCCTCATCAGTTATCTTTCTTCTGGATTCTGCCTCCGCTCATGGGAATGCTCGTGCAACCCATCATCGGACTCTTATCTGACAAGACCTGGTGCCGTTTTGGCCGTCGTATCCCTTATCTCTTCATTGGTGCGATTATCGCTGTACTGGTTATGTCGCTCCTACCAAATGCCGGCAGTTTCGGACTTACTACACAAGTAGTATGTTGGGGTCTGACAGGTTCTATGATCTTCGGTTTGTTCTCACTGATGTTCCTTGACACCTCGATCAATGTGGCCATGCAGCCATTCAAGATGATGGTCGGTGATATGGTCAATGAGCAGCAGAAGACACAAGCTTACTCTATCCAGTCGTTCCTCTGCAACCTGGGATCTGTTGTTGGCTACCTCTTCCCCTACATCTTCACCTTCTTAGGTGTACAGAATGTGGCACCAGAGGGTGTCATTCCTAACTCGGTTATCTACTCGTTCTACGTTGGTGCGGCTATTCTCATCCTTTGCGTCATCTATACCTCGATGAACGTCAAGGAGTATTCTCCTGAGCAATTGGCCGCCATGCCAGAGATCGACGAAAGTCATGAGGCAAAAGAGAAGGCCGCAAACTCCAGCGCAGCAAAAACTCCTCATTCCCCAAGCATCGGTTACACCTTCCTTTCTATCGGGTTAGTGCAATTTTTCTGCTGGGCAGGCTTCATGTATATGTGGTCTTATTCAGCCGGTGCCATTGCCGAAATGTGTTGGGGAACGACCGACACTCATTCAGCCGGTTATCAGGAAGCAGGCAACTGGAATGGTGTCTGCTATGCCGTACAGGCCGTTGGCAGTGTTATCTGGGCCGCTTGCATCCCATTCATCTCTAAAGCATTGCACTCAGACAAAATGAGCTATACCCTCAGCCTCGTGTTAGGAGGTCTTGGTTTTATTTCAATGCTTTGGATTCACGATCAGCACCTCCTCTGGCTCGCATATCTCCTTGTTGGTTGTGGTTGGGCAGCGATGTTGGCTTTCCCATTCATCTTCTTTACCAATGCATTACAGGGAAATCCTAAAATGGGTACTTACCTGGGACTCTTCAACTGTACTATCTGCCTGCCACAGATTGTGGCTGCCGTCCTTGGCGGCACCTTGCTCAGCCTTGTTGGCACACAGGTAGGCATGTTGGCTGTAGCAGGTGCTTTACTCATCGGAGGCGGACTTGCAGTCTGGACCATCAAAACCAAATAATGATGAGACGGCTTCTGATTCTCATACTCTGTAGTTATCTTTCAGCTTCTACTACCCTCCTGGCGCTGGCCGATGAACGGACACTCCCCGTCGACCAGCTCCTGGAGGAGCTCGACTATGCTATCGCACATAAGGAGCAGTACCAGTCGCGTCGCCAGCAGGTAGCCGACAGCCTTCGTTCGGCTGCCGACCTGACGCATGGACAAGAGCGTATCAATATGCTAAAGGGACTACATTTCAACTACGAGAACTATCATGCAGACTCAACCCTCTGGGCACTTGACCTAATAAAACAAACCCCTGAGTATCCAAAAGATACGGCACTTCAGCATTACGTCTATCTGTCAGAAGCACGCGCCATGGGTGTCAAAGGTCTTTACATGACAGCATTCGATATGCTTCACAACTTTGACACCACAAACATCACACGTGAAAACCTCTTAAACTACTTCAACGTGCGTTATGCTGTGACCGGCTGGTTTGCCGATTTTGCTCAGCAATACTCACCAGAACTCTCTAAGGGGCTGACGGCTTCCATGGTTCCTATCAATGACACACTCATCTCGCTTGAGCCAAAGGCCATCAATCGCTGTATTATCCGAGCCAACAAAAATCTGCTCGAAGGTTACTATCAGGCCAGCATCGACAGTCTGTTGCAAGTGCTCGAAGAAATACCAGCCAACCAGCGCACATTCCTCTACTCCGGCTTGGCTCAAGCCTACGGCAAACTAGGTCGCAAGGATGATGAAATTCGCTACCTGACGCTCACGGCTATCACAGATATCAGACAAGGTAATGCAGAGTATATGGCGTTACCGATCCTGGCGCAGCGTGTTTTTGAACTTGGACAGAACCAGCGCGCTTATCAGTATCTGATCTGTTCGCTTGAGGATGCCAACTTCTGCCAAGCCAGTCTCCGAACTGTAGAATCTACAAAGATCTTCCCGATTATCGACCGTGCACACAAGGCAGATGAGGAACGTCATAACATTTACAAGACCTGGACCATCGCCATTCTCATGCTGCTCATGCTGCTCATGTTCTTCGGTCTTTATGAACTCTGGCATCAGCATGGCAAACTTGACAAGACACGACAGGCATTAGCGAAGGCCAACAACGACCTCAAAGTGAGCAATCTGCAGCTCAAGGGATTCAACCAAAACCTGATCTCTGCCGATAAGGTGAAGGAGGAGTATATCATGAAGTACCTCAGTCGCTGTCGCCGCTATCTTGGTTCCTTAGAGAGCTACCAGCGTCAGATGTACAAACTCATGCAGGCGCATCAGATTGAGGAACTGGCTCGTCAGCTCAAGTCCACACAGGTCATCAACGATGAACAGGCGCACTTCTACCGTGATTTTGACGAAGCTTTCCTCAAGCTCTATCCAAACTTCATTGAGCATTTCAACGCTCTCTTGAAGCCAGAATCGCAGATCATCCCTAAAAAAGGAGAACTGCTCAGCACCGAGTTCCGCATCTTCGCTCTCATCCGTCTGGGAGAGACAGATTCTGCACAGATTGCCAAGTTCCTGAACTACTCCCTCACCACCATTTATAATTATCGCTCACGTGTGCGCAATAATGCACTCGGAGACAAGGACACTTTTGAGGATGAAGTGATGAAATTATAAAAGAGTATGCACAAAGAAATGAAATGAGCTGTGTCAATGACACAGCTCATTTCATTTCTGTATATACCATGGCTTCATCTGTAGCTTGAATTCCAGATGCCAATAGTTGTCAAGGTATTTTTTCCAAGCATCTAAAGGTGCAACGCCAATCTGAAGTCCGTAGAAGCGAGTCCCTTCATCACGAAGCATCTGCACCTGCTTCATTATGTGAGCGCTCGGCACCTCAAACTTAAAGTCGCTGATCAACAACACATCCGCACTGCCGTATAAAGGATTCTCAGAGATCGTGTGCATCACGGCTTGTAGCATTTGTGTGCCGTCGGTATCTCCTCCGCATTCTTTGCGCAGGAAATCAAAGAAACGTGTCCGGTTGCGTCGCACATCGAAAAGCTTCGCTGTAGTGCTGAAAGCGACCAATAAAAGATCACGATCCTGTCTGAGCGCTAACTGCAGGAGTTTAATAATGAGGCTGCTGGCAATTTTCTCCGGCTGTCCCTGCATAGAACCGGAAGTGTCCAGACAGACGATCATCGGACCTTTCTGACGCGCCTTGCGTATCTCCACCTTACGCGCTTGCTTCATGATATTACTCTTATATCGGAAAGTCTGCAGTCGGCGCGTAGCAAATCGATAAGCGAAAAGGCCAGACAACTGATCATCACTCATAATCGCCATCTCAAGGGGTAATAGTGAAGTGATATCGTTACCCATAGTAACTCCCTCAATGTCACTGGGTGCTCCGTGTTCAACGTTGAACTTATTCCCCACTCCTACCGGCACACGCTCAGGACCCTGATCATCGGCAATACGGCCTACACGACGAGCGACATCAAGAAGGACAGGATATTGCTCCTGCAGGCGGACAATGGGACGAATACGGTCAAACTCAATGACATTCCAGATCGTTCCCATTAAGGCCCAACATTGCTCAAACTCATCGGCTGTAGCCTCTTTCTGCTGCAAGTAAGGAGGAATCACCTCCAGATATTTATCAAGCAGCGTTTGTTGCGCTGGTAGTTTCTCACGAATGTAATCCGCTTTGATCTGCTCCAGTTCATATCCATCTTCAACTCCTCGCATGCGCATAAAATGCAGGCGCGCTTCTACCGCTTCGGCAAAGGCGCGCTCCAGATCTGTGCAGATGAGCGTCTCAATCTCATCTAAAACCTTGGCGGGGAATGTCAGATATTGCAACTTATTCATCATAGAGCAACTTTCTGACGTCTGCTCTCAACATAGCTATCTGCTTACGGAAAGTATCCAGCTGTGCATTGACCACCGCCAACACCTGTTTGCTCACAAAGAGATGTGTCTTCAGCTGGTTACCTAACATCACAGCCTCCTGGAAAAGGTGATCCACGGCAGTTTCACAGTCTTCCAACGAAGAGAGAGCTCCCTTGAGAACTGGTTCCAGACCTGATTGCTGAGCATTGTTAGCTCCACGAAGAGCACGTCGCAAGCCATAGCGTGTGCCATTGACATAGAGGTTCATGGAGTCACGATACAGATTGACACGTGTAAATTCCACCTCATGCTCACCCACATTATCTGGATTGGTGAAAGCACGTATGATCTGGCGCTTCGGCTGACGAGGATCACGATACATCACGCCACGCGCAGCAGGCTCATCTGTGCTACGTGTAGGCAGACGCTTGAAATCTGGCACATAGATAAAAGCATTTGATACACCAGAACGCTCATCAATAGCATAATAGAGACCGTCAAAGACAATGAGGTCATCATCACGATGATCTCCATGCTGGCGAGCATCTTCAAGCACATCTTTTACCTTACGGACACGCAAAGCCTTACCTAACTGCATGGATAACGCATCCAGGCGTTCCAGATAAGGATTAAAGATGGCACGAGCCACAAGAAGGCCAATGCTCTCAATCTCATCAGGTTCGTTCCAGAGACAATGAATGGCCAACTGCAGATCAGCGAGGTTAACCTCCTTACGATCATGCACATAAGCAGACGCGCACATCAGATGTACCACCTTCTTCCAGCGTCGGTCCGACACATAGATATTGCGGTGCACATCCTGTCCTTCGATAGCCACATCCTTCAGTCCGTGACGGATATGTGTAATGGCCAGGAGCACATGATGAGGAATCTCGACCTCTGCAATCTGTTGCTGGATGGAAGCATATTCTGAGGAAGTAAAAGAGGCGGACATATCAGAATCCTCTGATTGTGATTTTGATTCCCCCTCCCTATGAGGGAGGGTTGGGGTGGGTCTTACCATCCTATAGAAGTTCTCCTCGCTCTCAATACAGCCGCTGACAAGGCGAATCAAGAAGCGATCCCAAAGAGCCTCAAGGCCTTCTCCCTGCACCGGCAACTCGTTACTGGCGGCAATCAGCAGCTTCAATGGCAATTGCATAGGACGGTTGCCATTGAGATAGGTTTTCTCATTAATGACTGTGAGAAGCGTATTCTGAATCGCTGGACCCGCTTTCCAGATCTCATCCAGAAAGACAATATCGGCTGTCGGAAGATAACCATCTACTGCACGCTCATAGCAATCAGACTCCTTCAACCGACTGATGCTCACAGGACCGAAAATCTCATCTGGCGTAGCAAACCGAGACATCAGATACTCGAACGAACGAGCACCGACAAAAGCACTCTTCAATCGACGAGCCACCATACTCTTAGCCACACCAGGAGGACCAAGCAACAGGAGGCTCTCACCGGCCAAAGCAGCCAGCAAGCCCAATGATAGTTCTGTATCTTTCTCATAGACACCTTCGCTCAGGGTTTTGAGCAGGGATTGAATGCGAGTTTTCACTTTTTGTCTAAATGTAATGCTGAGTGTATCGGAAAACACATAAAACAAATGACCGTCGCAGAGGCTAACCTCATTGACAGTCATCGTTAATCCTCAAATAAGGGATTTCTGGTTTGTCTTGCCAATCCGCGACAAAAGAAATTAACGCATGGTATCACCAACGGTCAAGTTCTTACGGCCCTTAGCACGACGAGCTGCGAGGACGCGACGGCCATTCTTAGTGGCCATACGAGCGCGGAAACCATGCTTGTGGAGACGGCGATGGTTGTGTGGCTGGAAAGTCATCTTCATAGTTGTATCGCTTTTATATTGTTTATTTTGATTTCTTTTCTCAAATAAATAATGTAGGTTCGCCAATTGCTAAATTGCCAATTAGCGGGTGCAAAAGTAGAGAAAAATCTGCAAATCGCCAAACTTTTTTAGGAAAATCTGCAAATATTTTTGTTTTTCTCACTTTTTTATTCTATCTTTGCACCCGCAAGATAGCAAAAACCAACATTTTACGGTTATCTTCACTCCCAGAAACTCATAATAATAAAAATAAAAAAAGAACATTTATGGCAATTAAGTCACAGGACATTAAGAACGGCACCGTCATCCGTCTCGATGGCAAGCTGCAGGTTGTAGTGGAGTTCCTCCACGTTAAGCCAGGTAAGGGTAACACTTTCATGCGCACCAAGCTGAAGGATGTAGTTTCAGGTTATGTAGTTGAGAAGCGTTTCAATATCGGTGAAGTTCTTGAGGATGTTCGTGTTGAGCATCGTCCATATCAGTTCCTTTACATGGACGGTGATGATGCCGTTTTCATGAACCAGGAGACTTTCGACCAGGTTAACATCAACCGCGAGATGGTAGTTGGTGCTAAGTACATGAAGGAAGGCGACATCGTAGAGGTTGTTTCTGATGCTTCTACCGAGACCATCCTCACCGCAGAAATGCCAGTTAAGACCACTCTCGAGATCACTGAGATGGAGCCAGGTGTAAAGGGCAACACTGCTACCAACACCCTCACCAAGGCAACCGTTGAGACCGGCGGCATCGTAATGGTACCTCTCTTCTGTAAGCAGGGCGACAAGATCGTCGTTGATACTCGCGATGGTTCTTACGTTGAGCGTGCTAAGTAATTTCTGTAACAGAAGTTACTCATTATTAGCAAAAAACAATATCACCACCCAGTTGTAGAATTCCTCTACCTTGGTGGTGTTATTTTTTTAACAACAAGAAAAAACACAGGATTACGATCATGAAAATCACCGATTGGTCTTTAGACGACCGTCCACGCGAAAAGATGATGGCACATGGCGAGGAAACCCTCTCTAATGCCGAACTATTGGCCATCCTTATCAATACAGGTCAGCAGGGAAGAACGGCTGTAGACATTGCGCGCGATGTACTGAATACCTGTGATGGCAGTTTGGAACGCCTGCATCATGCACTGATGCCAAGCCCTGAGCACAAAGAGACATTGAAAGGCATCGGACCTGCCAAAAGCTGCACTTTGCGCGCTGCTCTTGAGTTAGGCAGACGGTTAGAAAAAGAGCGACAGCTCAACCGGTTACAATCACTGACACTCAGCGGAAGCGACGCTCTATTTGCGCTTTTCGACCAGCAACTGTCACATATCGACCATGAAGAACTATGGGCTGTCTATGCGTCACGCAGTGGCAGAATCCTGCAGAAAGTGCTGATTGGGGAAGGGGGTGTTGACGGGGCTCCAGCCGACATCCGAAAGATCGTGCGACCCGCCTTACAGTACATGGCATCCAATGTAGCGCTTTGTCATAATCATCCGCACAGCATCGCTCGGCCCAGCCAGCAAGACCGAGAAGTAACCAGACAAGCCGTTAAGGCTTTAGCGCTATTTGATATCCAGCTGGTAGATCATATCATCATCGCCGATGGCTCATTCTATAGTTTCAGAGCCAATGGGGAGCTTTAATCTTCTATAGCCAGCCCTCGCTCAAAGAAAAGACTCTTGAAGACGCTCTCCCAACTGTTTTTCACCAGAACCTCCAGATGATGATAACGGTCTTTGGCTCTTAACAGAGACTCTACGACCACCGGGTTATAGCGCGTTCCCGCCTGCGCCTGAAATTCACCAATCACCAGAGAGAAAGGTTTATAATGACGATAGTTTCGGCTCATGCGGTTGGTCGCTGCTTCAAGGCAATCAGCCACCGTGAGAATATCCACCAGGATACGTTCTCGGCACGCCGTGTTGTCATACCACATCGGATATCCCTTACTGCCATCATACCAGCGGTGATGACCTAAGGCCAAAGGAGCATATTCTTCCAGCGCTTTATCGAACGACGTATATTCATAATACAATTCAGGATGACGCTGAATGATAGAGAACTCACGATCGGTCAGATAACGGAACTCGTTATTGATTACCTGCTCCATACCTAACTTGCCGATATCATGCAGCATGCCTCCATAGTACAGATAATCGTGTATCTCTTTGATATGCGCTCTCACCTCCTCTATACTATTATAGCCAAGAACACCGACCAGCGCCTCTGGATGTGCAGCCAGTACTGCTTCCAGAACCGTATTTGAATAAAGTGCCACCAGTGTATAGTGAGCCAGCGTGTGCACAGATAAAGCCAGGAAGCAGCGATGCATATATCTGCGTCGATATTCAGTTGGCAGATATTTCATCAGATACTGATTGTGAACCAGTGCCAACAACAGAATCGTATGCTGAGAGTTCAACTGACTGTTCGGACGGATCTTGAGCAGTCGCATCGCATTCTTCGAGGTCATGAGTGAAGTTTTCTCTCTGATGGAATCAGGGAGCGAACTCTTCTCCATCATGTAAAGGATATCCTGACAGCCATAGACGAAACAACGGAAAGCGCGCGTAAACGTAGCAACCGACTCCACCGGCAGAAAATCCCGATAGAAATTTGTACAGCTATCAAAGGCGGCTTCGAATGTCAGTTCTCCTAACTCTGCCTTAAACAGCATATCCGAAGAATAGTATTCCTGTACAGGACGGCTTTTCTTAATGCTCTGCATCAACTCATTCTGCTCAACCCTTCCTAAAACGGTTCGTATCTCCTGGCGGAGAGAGTCTCC
>DCIF01000039.1:314-14637 GCA_002315795.1 Bacteroidales bacterium UBA1733 | reverse complement strand
CTCTGCTTCTTCTTCAGTCATTCCACTGAGATAATCTAACTGCGGACGCGCCAGCATGTGACACAAAGCATATAGTCCGGTGATTCTTCCTCGCGATTCTTCCGGACAGAGCGAAGCATATTTAATACTCTTTCTCAAGCAATTATAAGCTTCCTTTAACGCCAGTGTATCTCCCATGCAATGCATCTGATACAGACAGTCACCGTAGTTCAGATAAAGATGCGCCATCAGCTCATGATACGCGGCGTCCGTGCAGTCACGCTGCTCCATGTGTGGAATCAGGATCTTGCCAATCAGAATCTCCCCGATAAAAGGATCCATGAAACCATAGTGCCAGTTCAGCGCTTCCCACAAAGAGTCAAAGGCTACGGCCGGTATTCCCTCATGGAACTGCAGATTACCACGTGTTGGATCGACACCTTTCTGTGGCACCAAGAAATAGTAGTAAACCGAATCGAGGAGCTGCTGATTCCGATGATAATTACGCAGATTGGTTTCCGAACGTCTGATCACCAGATCCATCCAATCATCTTCCTCCTCAATTGAGAAAAGACTGTCGTTGATCGCATTATACAGCACACGATTCTGTCGCAGCTGTTCAAATATCTCGCTAAAATTAGGGAAAAGTGCCGATTTTTCTGATGGGACATCGGTTTGTTCAGACGTCAATAACTCCTTAGCATGTAAGGGCAACACGCTAACGAGACTCAGGATGAGTAGAATTATGGACCTGAAGATGGTTTTCATGAATAAGCAGGCGAATAAGACAAAATGCCATTATTGAGTGTGTAAAGATTATTGTTTTTTTTGACACTTCCAAATTTTTTTACACTAAAAGTGTATCTTTTCATTAATTTAACACCGGCATTTCAAAAAAGGTGTAGGTTTGAAGTCAAATTCCGATGTTTCTTCAGTGTTTCAAAGCAGACATTTGACCACATCTGACGATTCGAATACCCTTTATGTTTTTCTGCGAAGCTGCATACTGACCGATGGTCCGCTTATCAATAATGACTTGCTTGGCCGAAGAGCTGGCATGAAGCAAGCGAGGTTCCTGTTCTTTCTCAGGATACCACACCAGTCCTACATGCTGAATGTCAAGTCCCTCTCTGTTTGTCAGGAAAGCGACAATGTCACCATGTTGCATAGACTGGTAAGCCTGCGCGATTAAGACTGTCGGCACGTAGAATACCGTATCTTCACAAAGTTGCTTTTCCACTTTTCTGATTTCCTCGAGCAGCTTTTCGCTCTTCTCCAGTTGAGGATAGAATTGCGGATGAGTGCTCATAAAATCGATCTTCTTGTTCAGCGGTTCTGCCACAGAAATATCCGGAGTCACCTCATATAGCAAGCCGTTAGCTACCGCGTCACTGATCCACTCACTAAAATAATGTTTACGTGTGGCATAGTTTCCACGCTGGCCATGACGGTAGCGCAATTGCTGAAGCGCGGACAGGAATGCAGTGTCTGTCGCGCAAATCTCAGTCTTCCCCGCAAGACGCGCGGCTGTGACATATTCCACATAAGTTGTGCAATCTACGCCATCGAGCTTGACGATGAGTGGTTCAACGAAAGCCTCTACATCCACAGGCATCTCTTGGGGTTCTAAGGTAGCAGTTACGTATGGAGTTCCCACGAGCAACTGAGCCTCTACCCTACAGCCACAAAAGCTGAGCAGTCCCACGGTCAAAAGTAGAAAATATCTCTGCATTCAGACTATTTGTTTTTAATGCTTATCGCTGGTCCCTGACTGGTCTCTACCAGTTCATTTCCCAGTGTAACCTCCTGACATACATTCACCAACTCCGAGTCGAAGGGAGCCTCTACACGGATATAATTCTCTGTAAATCCATGCATCAGTTTCCTTGTGCGATGGGTAGGTTCCTCCCACAAGACCTTGCGTGTAGTGCCGAATTGCAGCTTGTAGAAGTCGCGCAACTTCTGGTCAGACAACGCCACCAGACGAGCCGTACGCTCATGGCGCACAGGACCAGGAATCACAGGTTTGATGTCCAATGCACGTGTACCACTGCGTTCGCTATAAGTAAACGGATGCAACTGTGACACCGATAGTGAATCCAGGAAATCATAAGACTTCTGGAAAAGCTCATCGGTCTCACCTCGCATGCCAGCCATCACATCCACACCGATAAAGGCATCTGGCATCAGTTCACGTACCATTTCAATTTTCCGACGGAAAAGTGCCGTATCATACCGACGACGCATGAGAGCCAGAACCTCATCACTACCTGCCTGAAGCGGAATATGGAAATGAGGCGCAAAGCGCTTGGAATCAGCTGCAATCCATCGTATCAGTTCATCGGTCAGCAGATTCGGTTCGATAGAGCCAATACGGTAACGTTCAACACCTTCTACTTCATCCAGAGCACGGCAGAGGTCATAGAAAGTCTCGTCGGTCCCCTTGCCGAAATCACCGATGTTGACACCCGTCAGCACAATCTCCTTGCCACCATGAGCTACGACAGCCTCGGCCATCTTTACCAGTTCCGCAATGCTGGCACTGCGGCTCCGGCCTCGGGCCATCGGGATGGTGCAATACGTACAGAAATAGTCACAGCCGTCCTGCACTTTCAGAAAATGACGCGTTCGGTCATCGGCCGAACAGCCGCCATGAAAAGTGTGAATATCTTTGTAAGCCGTGTGATATAGCAATGTCTCTTCCCGTTTCTTCAGATCACCAAGGAGTGTAGTGATATTCTCGCCTTTGAACTCCGTTCCGACAATGACGTCTATTCCCTTCACTCGCTCAGCCAACTGCTGCGGTTCTATCTGCGCATAACATCCTGTAACAATGACATAGGCATCCGGATTCTCATGGATCAGCTTATTGATCTGCTGACGACTCTTAGCCGTTGCCTGTTCAGTGACTGCACAAGTATTGACTACCACCAGATCGGCTTCCTTACTGCTTTTCTCAAAGCCAAGCTGTTCCAGGCGGTAGGCAAGCGTAGAGGTCTCTGCAAAATTGAGACGACAGCCTAAGGTATAATATGCGACTTTCTTCTTCAAAGAGTTTAGAGTTTAGAGTTTAGAGATTAAAGTTGAGAGATTAGAGATTAGAGTTTAGAGTAGTTTGAAAGGAAAAAGATATTTTGTGTATGTCAAAAAGAGCCAAGATACGAGCGCTCTCTTCCTCCTCAAACTGTTGTGTGAAGACTCCTTTTCCGCGCGTTTCCCGCAATTCTTCCAAGGTCCAGAAACGACCTTCATCCACCTCATCATGATCCGGATGAAGCTCACCGTCATAAACGATCGAGTATGCCGTAACAAGCTCTCGCTCACGACTGGATTGCCAGACATACTGAAAAAGGAAAGTAAGCTCAGCATCATCAGCCAGCTGCAGTCCCAGTTCCTCTCTTGCTTCACGTCTTACGGCTACATCCAGTGATTCGCCATAATCTACATGACCTCCTACAGACGTATCCCACAGTCCTGGAGCAATATCCTTTTTCATCGAACGTTTCTGCAGATATAGATGTCCATGACGATCTAGGACATGCAGATGCACCACCGGATGCAAAGCCATGCTTCCACCGTGGCAATAGCGGCGTGTTGCCTGTCCTACCACGTTGCCTTCTTCGTCTATCAACGGGAAATATTCACTGGCAGCTTTAGCTGCAGGATAATGTAGTTCGATCATTTTTTTGAATTAAAGCGGTGCAAAGATACTCATTTTATTCCAAAATCTACAAGTTCTACCACTTTTTTTTGGAATTTTCAGAGAGTTTGACTATCTTTGCGCTCAATTATCGAAAAACAAACAGAAGCATTATGAGTATTATCCACCCATTTGCACCTAAGGAAATGACCGAAGACAATGCATGTATCATGCAGTGTGCCATTGACATTGCCATGGCTGCCGGCAAGATCCAGTTTCACAAGTTCCGCAGTCGCAATCTCGGCATTGAGACCAAGAGTAGCCTTCATGATCTGGTGACTGAGGTTGATAAGGAATGTGAAGCACTGATCATCGACCGCATTCATCAGGCTTATCCGTCACACAGCATTCTGAGCGAGGAGACGGGCAAGCACAGCAATGGTCAGTCTGACTGGGAATGGGTAGTCGATCCTCTCGATGGCACCAACAACTATTCTGAAGGTCTGCCGATGTACTGTGTCAGCATTGGCGTGCAGTATAAGGGAGTGACACAGGTAGGTGTGGTCTATGCACCTTCTTTTGACAGTCTCTACACAGCTGTACGTGGTGAAGGCGCTCGCTGGAATGGCAAGACCATCCGTGTCAACCGCAAGAACGACCTCAACGAATGTATCGTAGCAACAGGTTTCCCTTATGACAAAGCCACCGTCGGTTCAGACAAGAACAACCTTGACAACGTCTGCCGTATGTTGCCACAGCTCCGTGGTCTGCGTCGCATGGGATCTGCGGCTTTTGATCTCTGCTGTGTGGCTTGTGGCATGCTCGATGGCTACTGGGAACTTAATCTCAATGCTTGGGATGCGTGCGCTGGCATGCTCATCGTCGAAGAGGCAGGAGGAGTCATCCGCTCTATTCGTGACGATCGAAAGATTTCTATTGCTGCAGGCTATGAGCCCATTGTTAAACTGATTCTTAAGAATGTAAAATAAAAATATGGAAAAGAAACCCATCGTGCTGAGTGGCATCCGCTCTACCGGACACCTCCACCTCGGCAACTACTATGGAGCGCTCCGCAACTTCGTGGAGATGCAGAATGACTACGATTGCCGTTATTTTATCGCAGACTATCATTCACTTACCACCCAGCCAGATCCAGAGATTCTGAACCCTAATGTTCGAAGCATCCTTGCTGAATATCTCGCTGCTGGCATGGATCCTGACAAGTGCACTGTATATGTTCAGTCAGACGTTCCTGAGACCTGCGAATTCTATACACTCCTCAATATGCACGCTTATCTTGGCGAGCTCGAGAAGACGGTTTCATTCAAAGATAAGGCTCGCAAGCAGCCAAACAATGTCAACGCTGGCCTCCTCACCTACCCGGTTCTGATGGCTGCAGACATCCTGCAGCATCGTGCAAATTTCGTTCCTGTTGGCAAGGATCAGCTTCAGCACCTCGAGATGGCACGCAATTTCGCCAAGCGCTTCAACAACTTCTATAAGTGCGATCTGATGATCGAGCCAAAGCCTTACGAGGCTAAGGGTGAACCTATTAAGATTCCCGGACTTGACGGCAGCGGCAAAATGGGCAAGAGCGAAGGCAACTGCATTTATATCAATGACGACGACAAGACCGTCATCAAGAAGTTCAAGAAAGCAGTGACCGACATGACTCCTGAGCAGCCAAACTCAGAGATGAACGAGCCGATCAAGAATCTCTTCTACTTCCTCAAGCTCGTTTCTTCGCCAGAGATCTACGACCAGTATCTCGCAGCTTGGAATGACTGCTCTATCCGCTATGGTGACCTCAAGATGCAGATTGCTACAGATGTCCTCAAGGTTACCGCTCCAATCCGTGAGCGTTACAACGAGATCTATGCAGACACTGACTACCTCAACAAGGTACGTGAGATGGGAGCAGAGAAGGCTCGCACCTTCGTTCGTGAAACGCTCGATGAAATGCGCAGATTCATGGGATTCAGAAAGTTCTGATCCTTCTTGACAAATAAACAGCCGCCCTCGTTAAGATTATTGTAACGAGGGCGGCAATTTTATAGTAGCTTGTTTTAGAACTGATCAATCGACTGCAACTTACCTCTCTGGAAGTAGAGATAAGTATCATGTCCATAAACCCACTGTTCAAGTGTCGTGAACATGTTCTGCGTGGTGTTGATATAGTCTGGTTCGCCTAAAGCCTCTTTACACATCTCCTGTGTAAATCCGATACTTACCTTACCATCGGCAATGATCTTCGCATTCTTGGCACCATATTTCTTGGTGAGACTAGCCAGACGATCCTTAGCCAGACGAGCTGCAATCTCCGGATCAGGTCCATCCTTCACCGTGATTTCTGGTGTAGCGATTTCAACGGCCTTGACAGGCTCTGCAGTCTTCTCTGCCACAACTTTCTTAGGTGCAGTGACACCCTTGACAACTACGGTCTGGTTAGGAATTTCTACAGAGGTCTTCGTCTCTATCTTGTTCTCAGCCACCAACTGCTTGGGCTTTTCATCAAGTACCCATAAGTTGGTCTCAACAGGTACCTCATCTATAATATAAGCATTCTCTACCTCTTCCTCTGCCACCTTTTTCGCAGCTTCAGTCTTTGTCTCAGCTTCTGCTAAGACTTGCTTAGGGGTCTCGGTGACAACCGGCTTAGGAGTCTCGGTAGCCACAGGTTTTGCAGGTTCCTGCTTAGGTTCTTCTGCCAACACAGACTTGGTAGTATTCTCAGCCAATAGTGGTGTTGCCGTAGCTGCAGCAGGATCTGCAGGCGCTCTGAACACCGTATTGATGCTGAAATAAGATCCATACACTGACTCACCATTGCCTCTGAAGTCGAACACAGGAAGCTTGATCTTGCGGCCTTTCATATTGCCGAAAGCAATTGGCTGACGGAACACATAGCCACGGACATCGACAAAACTGATCGAATCACAATAGACCGATTGAGACTTGACAATCTCATCACCGAGATCGCCATTCAGATATTTTACCAAAGTACTCACGGTCATATCTACCTCTCTGGCCGTGTTTCGTGTGAGGGTCTTTCCCTTCATCGATGCAGAGAGCTTATTGAGCTGACTTACAGGACAAGCAGGGATGTTAATCAGACAGAGAGCCGGACCTTGGCGGAAAGAGTTATTCTCATTCAGAACGATCGACATGCCACGTGTCAGTGTATTATCGATCGTTTTCCTGACAAAAGGAATACGCAGCATCACCTTGGCGCCATCATCACGCACCAGGAAGCAGAGCAGGTTCTGCGTGCTGACAGATTTATCGGCATTCTCCTTGATGGCCGACTCCAAAACAAACGTATGACCTTCAATCTCGCTGAAAGGGGTCACGCCATTGGCATCAACCTTAAAACGATACTCGCGCGAAGGCTTTGACTGTCCGTCACGATACGCCAATTCTGGCACATAGAAACAGTCATAACCCTTAATAACTTGTTTATAAACCTTCGAAACCGGATAAAAAACAAACTCTTCACCCTTCTTCGGACAATAAGAATCTGCCCATGACAGTGCCGGCATCAGCGCCATCATGGTCAGTATAACGAGTATCTTTGATAACTTTTTCACTGCTTATTTCAATAAATCACTTACGCTGAGAACTAAAGTATCCCTCCCAGAACTCCATCTGCTTCTGGTTCGGTGCCGGGCTCAGAGTAAAACCGTTGTGCATGTTCATAACCGTTGCTTCTCCCTGCTTGTAGGTCGTCCAGTAAGGCAGGCCATCGGCATTAGGATCTCCGGTCTTGACGAAATTGATCCAGTACTGTGGCATAATCTGAGCCATGTGCTTGTCAATCTCGGTCATCTTTCCTGGCCACGCGTAGATGAAAGGCATCTCGGCTACGTGTGTAGCTCCACGTGTACGAAGTCCCAGAATGCTGTTCTCTGAAAGCTGGTCGAAGTAATACATATAGACGCGACCCTTGCCCGTCTTACTCTGCAGATTGGCCCAGGCCCAGGTACACCAACCGAAAGCATTGTCGCGGAAGATATCCTGCACAGCATAGAGAGCCTCCTGGTCGTTGGTAGCAGGGTATGCTTCCATGATCTTGTCGGCCCACTCGCCATACTGTCCCTTCATCATGTTCTTATACATCTCAAGCTGCATCTGGTAAACGAAGAGGCTTCCCTCATCAGAGTTATAACCGATGAGCACATCCACATCATTGTATTTTCCCTGCTCATAGAGCTTATACTGATCGTCAACGATGGCCTTGCCATCCACCACTGGCCAGAACTGCTGGCCCTTGGTTGCAGCAATGATCTGATCGCCGGTCACCTGACGCATCTTCTTCATATTCTTCACGTTGAGCGCGGTCTGGAAGTCCTTACCTTGAGCCTCAGCCATAGCCACTGGCTTCATAGCAGTAGCACCACTTACAGCAATAGGTGCGAAGTTACCGCCACTCTCGCTGATTGCGCCACGGAAGAGACCCTTACACATCGGTGAAGCGCAAAGGATGCTGACCGAAATACCACCAGCAGATTCACCACAGATGGTTACCTTGTCAGGATCGCCACCGAAAGCTGCAATATTATCATGGATCCACTGCAGAGCGCAGATCTGATCATAGATGCCATAGTTGCCAGAGATACCCTCGGCCGACTCCTTGGTCAGATCAGGATGCGACATAAAACCAAGGGCACCAAGACGGTATTCGATGCTACAATACACAATACCTTCACGCACGAAGTTGTCTTGTGTTCCACTATACGAACCCGTGGCAAAAGCACCGCCATGGATCATGACAAAGACGGGCAATTTCTCATCCTTACTCTTGGCTGGGGTCTCCACACTCAGGTAAAGACAGTCCTCACTCATGCCAAGATCTCCGCCATTCTGGTTGGGATCTACGGTCTGCCAAGGACGATCGCCCCACTTCTCTGCCTTATAGACGCCTTCCCAAGGAGCCTTAGGTACCGGAGCCTTCCAGCGCAGATTGCCTACTGGAGCTTCAGCGTATGGAATAGCTTTGTATAATGCGAAACCCTCATGGAGTTCACCTTCAATCTCTCCCTGAGCCACCGTGGTGCGCAGGATCTGAGCTTCAGTTGGCATCATCATAGCCAGTCCGAGCAATGCTGCTGATAAATACTTTTTCATGATTATTGATATTAATTCAGTTTTATTTGGCAAGAAAACTTCAGACTTCCGTAAAGATCTCATCCAGAGGCTTACGCTTCTTCGGATTGATATCGCAAGCGGCATATCCTATTGGAATGATCACGGCAGGCTCCTCATTTTCAGGCAAATCAAACAGTTGCTTACAGGCCTTTGCATCAAAGTTACAAACCCAGCAAGTGCCTAAACCCTGTTCGGTAGCTGCCAGACAAAGATGCTCCACCGCAATGGCAATATCCACATTCCCATGAGGCTTGCCATCTCCGCGCACCCATTCCTCCTCATGCAGGATCGAGGCAATGATATAGAGCGGAGCCGACTTAAACCAGTCGCGGTCATAGCACTGCTGCACCTTGTTCCTGGCTTCCTCAGAGCGAACCACACAGAACTTCCATGGCTGACGGTTTACGGCCGATGGTGCCAGTTGGACACAACGCTTGATATAATCAAGCTTTTCTTCCTCCACTGCTTTATCCTGATAAGCGCGACAACTATAACGGGCATTTACAATTTCTTCGAATTTCATAAAGAGATTTTTTTTGCTATTTGGCAGCAAATATACAGAAAAATTCTGAGAAAGGAGAAGAATCGGTCAATATTTTGCTGATTTGCGTATGATTATGGTTGAATATAGATTTTTTTACTTATATTTGCGACAAGAAACATAATAAAAAATATGCTTAAAATCTTATCATCAAGTTTGCACAACGAGGAGCTGGCGCTCCCATTTGAAGTCGATCAGCAATGGAGTGAGACACATCAGGCCGTGGCCGTGCTCACCGGAGGAACAGAAGGACTGTTCCTGACTGCTGTCAAGAACGGAGAAATAACGCTCGATCAGCCAATCTATCTGCTGGCCAGCCAACAGAGCAATTCTCTGGCGGCATCTATGGAGATTCTCTGCTGGATCAACCGCCATCATGGCACAGGCAAGATCCTCACCGAAACTCCTACCATCGAAAAAACAGAAGCCGCCGAGATTAAGGATCGTATTGGTCTCATTGGTGAACCGAGCGACTGGTTGATCTCTTCTACTTTTGACGAGGACGCTCTCCGTCAGCGTCTTGGCATTGAGATCGTACACATCTCTATTGACGAGATTTCTTCTCTCGGCAAGGTCGATGGTGGCATGGAGGGTGCCATCGCTATTTATGATCGTGTGAAGGAAATCATTGCCAGATATCAGCTTTCTGCCATTTCGCTTCGCTGTTTCGATCTGCTGACTACCGTACAGAATACGGGTTGCATTGCACTCTCGAAACTCAATGACGAGGGGATTCCCGCTTCCTGCGAAGGTGATGTTCCTACACTTATCACCATGATTCTGGCCAAGCGTCTGACGAGTTGTCCTGGCTTCCAGGCAAATCCTGCACGTATCGATCCTCATACTGGCAAGATGCTCTTTGCGCACTGCACCATTCCGCTCTGCATGACCACCAGCCATTGCCATACCACTCACTTCGAATCTGGCATTGGCGTAGCCATCCACGGCGAATTGCCTCTTGGCCACTATACGCTGGTCAAAGTCAGCGGAGATCTGTCGCGCATCTTTGCCGAGGATGTCGAACTGACACAGAACCAGTACGAACAGAATCTCTGTCGCACTCAAGTATGGCTGCAAGCCTCGCCAGAAGCCGCTCAGACGCTTCTCACCAATCCTATTTCTAATCACCATGTGATCGTTCCCGGACATTGGGCAGAGAAATTCATAGCAGAAATCAAAAAGTAGCTTCATTGATAAGGAAACGGACTTCTCACAAATGAGAGGTCCGTTTCTTCACACGAAACATCAACACATCCGCGGATGTGTTGATATTCTTTGTCTCCGAAACCGGATTACGAAATCATTTTCCGGCTTCATAGACCTATGAAACCTCCTTCGCATTTCCGAAATCGGGTTCACGCACAAATAGAGCCATATCCTCAATTCAGGATATGGCTCTACTGTTTTATATTGTCTTTACAGACTGCTGATTAGAAGCTAAGCTTAACGCTAAGCTGACCACGCCAGCGGCTGTAGAAGTCGCTGTATGAGCGCATGTCATAATTAGCATCGTGGAGGAACTGGTACTTGCCACCACTATAAGAAAGTGGGCTATAGTAGTTGTAGCCACCGCCGTAGGTAGCACCCCACTTCTTGTTAAGCATGTTGGTGAAGTTGATTACGTCGAAACCAATGGTGAGGTAACGCATATCCTTACCAATCTTGAAGCCGATCTTGTGATCGAGGTGGAGGTCAAGACGATTCTCCCACTCTTCGTTATCAGCGTTACGATCATAGTACTCACCACGGTGATCCTTAAGATACTGCTGATCAGCCAACCAAGTCTTGAGGTTAGAAGCCTGCTGCTCTGCTGTGTAAGCATTAGTAGCCTTGAACATACCCTTCTCGAGCATGGTGTTGATCTCAGAGTCAGTGAAGATGTACATCAAGTCATTGTAACCACCATCACCGTTGATATCACCATTTACGTAAACGCTATATGGCTTACCGTTCTGGCCGGTGTAGATAAGGCCAAGGGTTGTGGTGTTGCTGATATTGCCAGACTTGCCCCAGTTGAGGTGATAGTATGCAGATACCATAACCTGGTTAGGAACGTTGAAGTTAGAGTTAGCAAGCTCTGGCTCATTAGGATTATCGTGGGTGTAGTTGTACTGCCAGTTAGAAGCAGCTACAGAAGACGAACCATTGTTGATGGTCTTCGACTGACCATAAGTATAGCTTGCCATCAAGTCAAGGCCGAAGTTGAAGCTCTTCTCTGCCTTGAGTGAGAGGTTGTAGCTGTAACCGCCGCTTACGTTGTCAAGAGCGTAAACGTTAGCGAACTTACCACCGTCAGAAGCCTTGATAGCCGAGAGCATTGGACGCTGATCGAAGTTTACGCCATAAGACTCAGCCCAGGTCTTGCCTGAGAGCTCATAGTTGAGCTTGCGAACGATCATATCGTTGATGGTCTTGCTGTAGATTGCCTCTGCAGTCCACTTGATGCCGAATGGATCCTTGTAGTCAATAGCAAGGTCAGCACGGAAGGTCTGTGGGAAACGGAAGTCCTTGTTGAATACGTTGATAGTCTGTGCAGAGAATGCAGGAGCTCCGTCTGAACCCTTAGGAAGGTTAGCGCTCTGTCCGTTAGGATCCATAATCACGTCGAGGGAATAGTTACCTGCCTTACCAGCGCCAGTATCGAATGAAAGCTGCTGAACACCTGTGTTAGAGAAGTTGTTAGAGATCCAAACGAATGGAACACGACCGGTGAAGATACCTGCACCACCACGGAGAACGACGTTAGCGTCGTCGTCAAGCTGCCAACGGAAACCAGCACGTGGTGACCACATTGGAGCAGATGAGAGCTTCTGGTTGGTCTTGTAACCCCAGCCCTTAGCTTCTGACTCCTTATTGAAGGTAGCATTCTCATCAGGAGTATCGTAGAAGAATGGCATATCGATACGGAGGCCGTAGGTGAGGTCGAACATATCGGTAACATTCCACTTGTCCTGAACATAGAGACCAAGCTGACCGGTAGAGAACTCTGGGATATACTTCTGGACATTGACGCCCTTACCGTAACGATAACGGTTGAGTGCAATCTTGCCACCCTCTTTACCCATTACATAGTTATAGGTGCTGTTAAAGTCGTCAACATTGTTGAAATAATAAGAACCGTAGAAGTCCTGACAGAAGAGGTTTGCAAACTTGTACCACTCATAGTTGAAACCAGCAGTGATGGTATGCTTGCCAAGGTAGTAAGAGAAGTTATCAGTGATAGAAACGATATCCTGATCAAGGCCATTAGCCATTGAAGAACGCTCGTTACCGATGTTGAGAGTACCGTTTCCGACATTGCTGATAGAGAACATTGGGAAAGCAGCACCAGGGTTACGCTTGTCGCGAACACGGGTATAAGAAGCGTGGAAGTCGTTGCTCATCTTATCGCTGAAACGGCTCTGGAGTTCTGCCACAAAGCTATTGGTAACAGACTCAAAGTCATAAGCATAGTCACTTGAATTGAGTGCACTTGCACCAGAGGTGTTGTTGCGCTGCTTAGCGTCAACGAGGCTCCAACGGAAGCTTGCGTGATGCTTCTGGTTGATGTTCCAGTCGAGCTTAACACCGAACTTGTCGCTCTTGGTATACTCATCAGGAGTACCGAGGGTGCCGTTGTAAGCAACGCCCTGCTTAGCAGCCATCTCCTTAATCTTACCAAGAATATCGTTGGCAATAGAAGCATCTACCTTAGAGTTTGCAGAACCTGGGCCATAAGCGTTGTCATAAGACTTGTCAGCATGCTCGTAGTTGATAAAGAAGAAAAGTTTATCCTTAATGATACGGCCACCGAGAGTAGCACCAATGGTGTAGTCGGTCTGATCAGACTGAGGAGCTGACTCCTTGCCATCATGCTTGATGTACTTGTCAGAGATAAGCTTCTGGTTCTGGAAGTAGCTGTAGACGCTGCCCTTGAAGTCATTAGTACCAGACTTGGTAGTAGCGTTGATAGCACCACCTGTAAAGCCTGACTGACGAACGTCGAATGGAGCGATAGAGATCTGGATCTGCTCGATGGTCTCCATAGAGAATGCGTTGGTACCTGCCTGACCACCGTTAGCACCGTTGCCAGTAAGACCGAAAACGTCGTTCTGCATAGCACCGTCGATCTGGATGGCGTTGTAGCGGTTGTTGCTACCTGCGAAGTACATAGCACCACTCTCATCGGTACGAACCTGTGGAGAAAGACGAGCTACGTCAGCTACGCTGTGGCTAACAGTAGGAAGCTCAGCAAAGCGGCTTGAGTTAATGCTCATAGCTGCACCAGTCTTGGTACCGTCAACGGCATTGGCAGTAACGACAGCTTCCTGAAGCATCTCGACTGCCTCAGAGATCTGTGCATTGTAACGGAAAGTCTCACCAAGCTGGAGCTGTACGCCCTCGATGGTCTTAGTGTCATAACCGATGTATGAAATCTTAATGGTGTAAGGACCACCTGCACGCATACCGTCGATAGTATAACGGCCTGCCTCGTTGGTGATAGCACCATAAACAGTACCAGAAGGTACATGGATAGCCTGCACAGTTGCACCAATCACCTCACCCATCGAATCGGTAATCTTACCTGCGATGGAAGATGTAGTCACCTGTGCCAAAAGCATAACGCTCGAAACGAGCGCCATTACCATAGTCAGTAATGATTTCTTCATTTGTTGATTTGTTAAAAAAAGTATATAAAATAAATAATTAACACATAATACCTTATTCAAAAGGGGCGAATGAAGAAGAAGTCCCCTTTTGCTGTAGAATTTTCCGTAAGCAATAAACAACGTTTCCGGTTGGGTTACTACGTAAAAACGCTGCAAAGATAGGGAAATAAATGAAAAAATCTTAATATTCATCAAAAGAAAATAAGATTTAACATATAATTTCTCTAAAAATGTTAAATTTCACAAAATAGAGATAGCAATATGCAGAATGAATGACGGGATGGAACGACATCATCGAACAAAAAAACACCACTCAGAAAACTGAGCGGTGCTGTGTGTTGATTCAAGTCAACGGAAGCGAAATTGCCT
>DCIF01000039.1:0-269 GCA_002315795.1 Bacteroidales bacterium UBA1733 | reverse complement strand
GCGAATCGAGGATTGCTTTCAGTCAATTACTTAACTTTGTCAACAATTGCCTTGAAAGCCTCCGGATGGTTCATACCGAGATCAGCGAGGACCTTACGGTTGATATCGATGCCGTTAGCGTGGAGGAGACCCATGAGCTTAGAGTAGCTGAGACCCTCGAGGCGAGCAGCAGCGTTGATACGCTGAATCCAGAGAGCGCGGAAGTTGCGCTTGTTGTTACGACGATCGCGGAATGCATAAGTCAAACCCTTCTCCCAGGTATTCTTAGC
>DCIF01000035.1:6385-8209 GCA_002315795.1 Bacteroidales bacterium UBA1733 | reverse complement strand
TATAGCAGCGTCTTCAGCAACGTACTGCTTTTCAGCGCTATTATGCTCTTTCTCTTAGCAGGAGTGCGAAAGAAGGTCGATCTCTTCCCGACGTTTGTAGAAGGTGCCAAAGAGGGTTTCCAGACAGTGGTGACGATCATCCCTTATCAGATTGCTATGTTTGTAGGTATCAGCCTTTTCCGTGAATGCGGTGCGCTGAACTATATCACCGACGGACTGGGATGGTGCTTTGCACAACTGGGAATGAACACCGACTTCGTACCAGCTTTGCCCTGTGCAATACTGAAACCGCTGAATGGTGCTGGTGCGCGTGCTATGATGCTCGATGTCTTCCAGACGTATGGTGTAGATTCGTTTGTGGGACATGTATGTAGTACCATTCAGGGAAGTACCGATACGACGATGTATATCCTTGCCGTCTATTTTGGTTCGGTAGGTGTCAGCAAATTCCGCTATGCAGCAGGTTATGGTCTGATGGCCGACTTTATTGGCATTACGTCGGCAATCCTGGTTAATTATCTTTTCTTCGGATGATCATAGGTCTGCCTGAAACCTGTCCTGAACAGCTTCCGTTGGTTTCTCCCAACTATATCCATGCTGTGGAGCGCGGTGGACATGAGGTGCGTATCCTGACATATACACTGGAGCGGGAAGCCTGTGCAACACAAATGGAGGGACTGGATGCAGTACTCTTTGTGGGAGGTGGCGATATCGCTGCTAAATGGTTCGGAGCGGAACCCTCACCGTATGCCAAAGCTCCGAATGAGCGTCGTGACGCGTTTGAGTTCCTCGTGCTCGAACAAGCTGTAGAGAAACGGTTACCTGTGTTTGGTATCTGTCGCGGATTGCAACTGATCAACATCTTCTTCGGTGGTACCATCTATCAGGATCTACCTAAAGAATATCCGACTCAGGAACCTCCATACAATCATCCGCTGATCAATCACTCTCGTCCGGATGCCGAATGGGAAGGTGTGCATGATATTGAAATCGCAACAACCTCACGCCTCTATCAGGTGCTGCAGACGGTTACTGCTACGGTCAACAGCACACATCATCAGGCCATTGCCAAGCTCGGCAACACACTCAGCGTTTCTGCTCGCTCGGCCGATGGTGTCATCGAGGCTATAGAGTCAGACTCCTACCCTATTGCTGCCGTACAGTTCCATCCAGAACGTCTGGCTTACGGTGAAGACACACTTTTCACAAAACTCTTTTCGAAGATGATTGAATTATGCAATCTTCCAACTGCAGAATCTGAATACGAGCGCTACAGACGTCTGCAAATCGAACAATTTGAAGATGACATCACCGATGGCCGATGTTATCCTGAGATGCCTGAGGGACAGTTTGTAAGAAGCAAATAACTCGTTATCCGAACCCATTAAACACACATGAAAAAAACATTCCTTATTATCTTATCAATCTTCCTTTCGCTTCAGAGCTACGCTCAGGCAGTAAGAAGAGAAGCAGCGCTCTGGACATTCATGTCGCTTACGAAACCGATGGGAGATCGTTGGAGCTTATCGGGGCAGACGGAGATCAGAACGGGTGATAACTTTGCGGACTTCTATCTCTGGTACCTGGATGGCAGCGTAAAGTATAAGCTCAACAACTGGATTACGCTTAGCACAGGCATAGATTATATCAAGATACACAGTGCGGCTACGGCTACACGTGGTTCGTTGTGGCGAACAGATTGGCGTCCTTTCATAGGGATTATCCCGAACTGGAAGATGGGAAAGATCCGTGCTTCTCTCTTCGGATCTCTGAGCTACAACTGGCTACCAGAAGACAACGTGGATGGCGTAAAGGTAAGTGGTA
>DCIF01000035.1:3652-6298 GCA_002315795.1 Bacteroidales bacterium UBA1733 | reverse complement strand
AGAAATACCAAGAAGCTGGAGCGTATCCGTCTCACCTTGGGAACTGCTTACAAGTTTGACCAACGGAATGCGATGGAACTGGCACTGATCTATCAGGATAAACATTACGGAACCAAATCGACAGCACTCAGCGTCGGTTATAGATATACCTTATTATAATATGTTACACAAAACCTTATTGCTCTTAGCACTCTCTCTACCACTGGCTGGCATTTCGGCCAAAGACTATGTAGTCACTTCTCCTGACGGACATCTGAAAGCTACAGTCAGCGATGATCAGCAGATCAGCTGGCAGATCGTACGTGATGAGGTGACCGTACTGAAACCTTCGGTCATCAGCATCGAGACCGCCGCACAGGCTTGGGGAGCGAAGACCAAGATCAAGAAAGCGCAAACCAAGAAGATCGACGAAACAATTACCACGGTGGCTTATAAGCGTGCCGAAGTGAAGAATCATTGCAACGAGCTCACACTGACCTGTACGGGTGACTTCAACCTCATCGTACGAGCTTATAACGATGGCTGTGCTTATCGACTGGTAAGCAAGAGCAATAAGCCACTGCGTGTGCAGCGTGAGACGAGCAGCTTTGCTTTTGAGAGCGACTTTAAGGCTTTTGTGCCATACGTGAACGATAATCGTGGTGGTGAGCGTTACAGCTATAGCTTCGAATCGTATTACGACGAACAGAAACTCTCTGAGATGTTTGCCGACTCACTTTCGATCACTCCGATGGCGGTGTGTCTGCCTGAGGGAATGAAGGCAGTGATCATGGAGACAGCGGTGGAAAACTATCCGGGGATGTTCCTATATCGCAACAACGAGACGGCTGCGAATACGTTACTGACCGACTTCGCACCACTCCCGACAGAAACGGTCATTGGTGGTTTTGACCGTCTGAACCTGTTGCCAGTGAAGCGTGCCGACTATATTGCCGAGATCAATGCACAACAGGCATTGCCATGGCGTATGGTGCTCGTAACCACAAATGACACGCAGTTGCTTAATACGGATACCCCATACTGTCTGGCTCCAGCATGCCGACTGACAGACACTTCGTGGATCAAACCCGGTAAAGTGGCTTGGGACTGGTGGAACAACTGGAATCTATCTGGTGTAGATTTCCGCGCTGGCATCAATACCAACACCTATAAATATTATATAGACTTCGCACAGAAGAATGGCCTGGAATATATCATCGTAGATGAAGGCTGGAGCAGCGAAGAGGATCTGCTGACTTACAGCAACGACGAACTCTCAATTCCTGAGCTGGTGGCTTATGGCAAGGAGCGCAACGTGGGAGTGATTCTCTGGAGTTCTTGGCGCAATCTGATCAAGAACATGGAGCGCAATATGAGCCACTATGCAGCAGCAGGCGTCAAGGGCTTCAAAGTAGATTTCTTCGACCGTGATGACCAGGAAGCCATCCATTCGTCGTACGTCATTGCTGAAGCAGCTGCACGTCATCAGCTGATGGTAGATTACCACGGCCTCAAACCAAGTGGATTGCATCGCGCTTATCCGAACGTGGTGAACTATGAGGGTGTGAAGGGTCTCGAGAACTGCAAGTGGGAACCTCGCGTAGGTGACGGTCCGTTGCACGACATGCCACGTTATGACGTCTCGATTCCTTATCTGCGTATGTTGCCCGGTCCGCTTGACTATACGCCAGGTGCGATGCTCAACGCTACGAAGGATCATTTCTTTGGCAACAACAATCATCCGATGAGTATGGGTACACGCGTGCATCAGATGGCCATGTATGTGATCTATGAGGCTCCATTACAGATGTTAGCCGATTGTCCGACCCATTACATGCAGAACCAGGAGTGCACCGACTTCATTGCAGTCATCCCTACTACTTTTGATGAGACGGTACCGCTGCTTGGCGAAATGGGAGAATACGTGGCCGTGGCGCGTCGTAAGGGAGATACCTGGTATGTGGCCGCTATGAACAACTGGACGGAACGTGACCTCACGATCGATCTCTCACAGTTCATCACCACAGCAATGAAAATGATCAGCTTTGCCGATGGCATCAATGCTGACCGTGAGGCTACCGACTATAAACGCACGGAGAAGAACGTAACTGCCTCAGACAAACTCAACATTCATCTGGCACCGGCGGGAGGATTCGCAGCGATATTTAAGACAAAATAGTGAACAAATGCGCTTGTAAGCCCAAAACACAAGCGTATTTGTTTAATTTTTGTTAATATTACAATAAATTTAAGTACTATGTATTGCATAATACCTAAATTATGCCTACCTTTGCAGCGCAAACAAGCACTATTAACCTAACCGATAAAAAAAGAAAAGAAAATGAACGTTGACAACACGAAATCACAGATGCGCAAAGGTATGCTCGAATATTGCATCCTGCTGCTGCTGCATCGCGCACCGTCTTATGCCAACGACATCATTGCGCAACTCAAAGAAGCCAAGATGCTCGTAGTTGAAGGAACACTCTACCCCCTGTTGACCAGACTCAAGAACGACAAGCTGCTGAAGTATGACTGGCAGGAAAGCACACAGGGACCTCCGCGCAAATACTATGCACTGACGCTCGATGGCGAGGAAGCCCTAAGACAGTTAGACGACAGTTGGGACGAACTTGCCTACACCGTGCATGTACTCAAGAGCACGCT
>DCIF01000035.1:0-3609 GCA_002315795.1 Bacteroidales bacterium UBA1733 | reverse complement strand
GAAACAATAACCTACTAACCGACCACAAGATGAAAAAGAATATTTCCATAAACCTTTTCGGCACTCTATACTGCATCGATGAGGATGCTTACGCGCTGTTGCAGAAATATACAGACAGCATGAAGAGTTACTTCGCACGTCAGGAAGGCGGCGAAGAGATCGCCGACGACATTGAACATCGTGTTGCCGAACTCATGTGGCAGAAGAAAGAAGAAGGCTTCGAGGCCATTACCATAGATATGATCAAGGAGATTATCGCCAAGATCGGTAATCCGGCCGAAATTGACGGTAAGGAAGAAGAAGAAGAAACCACCTCAGGCAAGAGTTTTGACGAGAAATATGGCGCCAAAACCAACAATGCGCACAATAATGCTGAAGGAGGCGCCACGGGAACGACTGCAGAGAATACGACCTGGGAACATATCAAAGACCGCGTAACGCATGGACACCTCTATCGCAATCCACGCGACAAGAAACTGGGAGGTGTCTGCTCAGGACTGGCAGCCTATTTCAACAAAGGAAAAGATACAGGTATCAACGATGCCACTTTCTGGCGACTGGGATTCCTGATTCCTGCCGTGCTCCTATTCTTCAATTGTCCATGGTGGATGCCTGATATAGTGCAATTCTTCATTCCAATCATTTATATAGTGCTTTGGATTGTGATGCCAGAGGCTCATACGGCCGAAGACCGTCTGCGTATGCAAGGAAAGGACGTGAATCCACAGAGCATCAACGAAGAGATTCTGAATGATGCAGAAAATACAAAGACCTATAGCCAAGCCAGTTATCAGGAGCGACAGAACAGCAACAGCGGCTGTCTGAAAGTGCTGTTCGGTCTCTTTATCGTGATCTTGATGTTCCCATTTCTGATATTCATGATCGTGGCTATCACAGCGCTTATCGCTGCCAGCAGCATCGGTAGTGGCCTGATTGGCGATATCCTGGTAAGCACTCCTGCAGAGAGTATTCCAGTGCTATTGGCTTCATCGAAGTTGATGGTGCTGATGACTACGGTATGTGCCATTGTCGTACTGGCGATTCCACTCTACTTCTTCATCCGCTGGTTCCGCAATTCCGATAAGAAACTTTCGGCTCTGACCATCGTACTGCTTTCTCTGCTCTGGATTGGCTGTCTCGGTTTCGCTATCTTCGGCAGTATCACTACGGCTGCGAAGATCGGCAGGTCAACGTTCGAAATGCACACCGACACCTTTTTCGATGATGACGATTGGGACATAGACGACAGTCAAAGCATCGATGATCTGCTGAATATGGCCGATTCGATCAAGGCTGATGCTGAATCGAGAATCGATTCGATTGAATCTACAACGCAATCAAAGATTGATTCGATTGAAGCAACTATTTAATATTAACCTTATAAATCCTGGCTGTGACTCTGGTCACGGCCATATTTTGTTTTAAATAAGTTCAAATCTTTACACCTATCGTCTATTCTGTTTTTCACGACCGATTTTATGGCTCGGAAATTTGGAATTTCTTTAAGAAAAGACTATCTTTGCCACACTGAAACACACTCATAAATAAACCAAATTAAATTCACTCCATGAAGATGAAGAATCTTGCAGCAGCGGCCCTGCTGCTCCTGGGCACACAGCCTCTGATGGCACAGCAGCTGAAGCTGAATGCCGACAACGTTGATGAAATCCTGAAGGCGATGACCCTTGAGGAGAAAGCTACACTTTGTGTAGGTTATAGTATTGCACAAGCCACCGAAGCCATGAATGGCGTATTGGGTCAGCATGCCGATCTCGTACCTGGTGCAGCAGGTGCTACACGTACCATTGCGCGTCTGGGAATCCCTTCGACCGTATTGACCGATGGCCCTGCCGGTGTGCGCATCTCTCCTACCCGCAAAGATGACAGCAACACTTACTACGCTACCGGTTTCCCTGTAGGTACGGCTCTTGCCTGTACGTGGAACCAGGAACTCGTAGAGAGCGTCGGACAGAGCATCGGTAACGAGGTACTTGAATATGGTTGCGATGTGCTCCTGGCTCCTGGTATGAACATCCACCGTTCACCACTCTGTGGACGTAACTTCGAGTACTATTCTGAAGATCCTATCGTAGCTGGCAAGATTGCTGCCGCTTACGTACGTGGCATTCAGAGTCAGGGTGTGGGAACCTCGATCAAGCATTTCGCAGTCAATTCGCAGGAGACTAACCGAACCTTCGTCAATGAGGTAGTCAGTCAGCGTGCGCTTCGTGAGATCTATCTGAAGGGCTTTGAGATTGCTGTCAAGGAGTCAGATCCTTGGACGGTGATGTCATCTTACAACCAGGTTAACGGTGAATTTGCACAGCAGAGTCACGGATTGCTTACGACCATTCTGCGCGACGAATGGGGATACAAGGGTATCGTCATGACCGACTGGGGTGCTAAGGAAGGCACGATGAAGGCCGTCATCGCCGGTAACGACCTGATGGAACCAGGAAACCAGACAGAGATCAACCGCATCATCGAAGGTGTCAACAATGGCACAATTCCAATGGCAGATCTGGATCGTAATGCCAAGCGTATGCTTCAGTACATCGTACGCACACCACGTTTCAAGGGTTACAAGTATAGCAATAAGCCTGAACTGAAGAAGCATGCTGAGGTGACACGCCAGTCGGCTACAGAAGGCATGGTTCTGCTTAAGAACCAGGACAACACATTGCCTATGCAGGGTGTTAAGAACGTATCGGTCTTCGGTATTACCTCATACGATTTCATTGCTGGTGGCACAGGTTCTGGCGACGTCAACAAGGCTTATACTGTAGATCTGATGGAGGGTATCACCAATGCGGGGCTGAGCGTTACCGAAGAGCTCAAGAACCTCTATTATGATTATAAGAAGTATCAGGAGAGCAAGGATGCCGCAGAGACAGCAGGAGGTTTCCGTTGGGGTAAGCCAGTACTTCCTGAGTTGGCTGTTTCGGCAGCTACCATTGCCAAGCAGGCCAAGAAGGCTGACATTGCCCTTATTACCTTAGGCCGTCAGGCAGGTGAAGGTGCCGACCGTCATATTGAGAACGATTTCAATCTGACCGAAGTAGAGCGTCAGTTGCTCAATGATGTCTGCCTCTATTTCCATCAGGCGGGCAAGAAGGTCGTTGTAATCCTCAACATGGGTAATGTCATTGAGACCGCTTCATGGAAGGGTCTTCCAGATGCTATCCTGATGGCTTGGCAGCCAGGTCAGGAAGGTGGCAATTCGGTAGTCGATGTACTCACAGGCAAGGCCAATCCTTCAGGTAAGCTCACCATGACCTTCCCTATTGCTGGTGGCGATACTCCAGCGCTGCAGAACTATCCAAACGTAGGTATTGCAGAGAACACAGGTTGGTGGCGTCGTGGTCCGGTAAAGAACACCGACTACACTTTGCATCAGGAAGGCATCAACGTAGGTTACCGTTATTTCAACACCGCCAACGTGGAGGTTTCCTATCCATTCGGCTATGGCATGAGCTATACTACCTTTGCTTATTCAAAGCCTGTAGTTAAGGCAGGTAAGGATGGCTTCACCGCACAGATCACCGTTACCAATACGGGTAAGGTAGCCGGCAAGGAAGCCGTACAGCTCTATGTCTCAGCACCAGCAGG
>DCIF01000098.1:11175-12032 GCA_002315795.1 Bacteroidales bacterium UBA1733 | reverse complement strand
AAGAAGAACAGTGCTCGTGAGGTGGTATAGTGCTGAGCAATGAAAGAAAGACAGGCCTCAGAATGAAAACTGCGTACGGTCTTGGCTGTGCCAAGGATGTTGTGTCCTAAGGGGCTTCCGTAGAACACCTCGTTCTCAAATTCGTCGTAGATGAGTTCTGCTGGCGTGTCACGATAAGACATGATTTCATCGATCACCACTTCCTGTTCGCGTATCAGCTCTTTCTCTGGCGCTGTAGGATGACAGACCAGATCGCAGAGCAGGTCGATGGCACGTGCATAGTCACGACCGAGAAATGCACTGTAAAAGGTGGTTTCCTCTTTGGTAGTGAAAGCATTGAGTTCGCCACCTACGCTCTCCATGCGATTGTTGATATGCCAGGAGTCGCGCGTCTGTGTCCCTTTGAACAGAATATGCTCAATGAAATGAGCCATGCCGAACTGCTCTGGTCCTGACTCATGACGAGTGCCGCAATCGAACATGAATCCGCAGTAGCTGACCGGTGTATCTGTGTGTCGATAGACCACACGCAGTCCGGTACTGGTGACGACTGTCTGATAAGACGGATTAGGATATTTCGCAGTTGACATTGATTCGGGAATTATTCTTTTTTATTACGTAAAAGTAGTTATTTTATGTCATTAGGGTGCAAATTTACTTATTTCTCAGCATTTTTTGCTCAGCCTATTGAAATTATTGTTATTTTTGCAGCGAGAACGTGCGCAATTGCCAGATTGATGCACCAAACATTGACTATTTTCATCATAATAAAACATGATTCTTCAGATTTTACTTTTGGGTATGATCGGTACCCCTGAGATCGTTCTCTTAGTAATAGCAGCTCTGCTTCTTTTTGG
>DCIF01000098.1:0-11109 GCA_002315795.1 Bacteroidales bacterium UBA1733 | reverse complement strand
AAGGATGGAATGAAAGAAGGCGAGGCTCCTGCCGACAAGAAGTCAGAAGAAGTCTCTACCAAAAAGGAAGAAGACGCTACCAAATAAAAGACATCAGTCCCAGCATTCAACGTCGGCAGCCTCCTTTGCTGAAAGGACGTTTTTATGGAATTCTGGATCTCGTTTCTGCTTAAGCTGTTCCCGGTAATCCTGGAGCAGCTTAAATGCTTTTGGAGAGAGCTCGAAGACGGCTATCATGTTGCAGATAACCATGAAAGCCATGCAGATATCTACGATGCTCCAGACCGTCTGAAGTGATAAGATGCCTCCTAAAAGGACCATAGATCCACTGATGACGCGGAAAAGGAAGACGGGTATCTGCTCTTTGATCTTTCTGGCTTTGGCAAAGAACCGGACGTTGGCCTCACCATAATAATAATTGGCAATGATGGTGCTATAGACAAACAGGAAGATAGCTGCGGTGAGGAACCATCGGCCAGCAGGACCAATCTCCTGCTCAATGCTTTGAGTGGTGAGCAGGATACCGTCGGTCTCACCATTGTAGAGTCCGGCAATCAGGATGATGGCAGCCGTACAGCTACAGATGACTAACGTATCGGTAAAGACACCAAGTGCTTGTAACAGACCTTGCTTCACCGGATGTGAAATATGCGCAATGGCGGCAGCATTAGGAGCTGAACCTTCACCGGCTTCATTGCTAAACAGACCACGACGTACACCCTGCATAATGGCGGCACCCACCATACCACCTGCCACCTGATGAATGCCGAAAGCGGATTCAATGATGAGCTTAAGAATGGTTGGAAGAGCGGTAATATTCAGCAAAATGATAGTCAATGCTAAGAGCAGATAGCCTACGGCCATAAATGGTACACAGATGCTGCAGAAGCGAGAGATGCGTTGTATGCCGCCAAAGATAACGATGGTGGTGAGGAGTGTGAGGATGACTCCCATCCAGAAATTGGAAATAGAGAACGCGTCACCAAGGGCATCGCAGAGAGTATTGCTCTGCATGATCTGGTTGGCCATGCCGAAAGTGATGGTGATCAGGACGGCAAAGATAATTCCCATCCAGCGACGATGCAGGCCGAACTCCATGTAATAGGCCGGACCGCCATAGAAAGATCCGTCTTCAGGATTACGTCTTTTATAAAGCTGAGCCAGTGTTGCTTCCATAAATGCAGTTGCTGCTCCGAGCAACGCCATGATCCACATCCAGAAGACCGCTCCGGGACCGCCAACAAATATGGCTGAGGCAACACCTGCCAGATTGCCAGTACCCACGCGACTGCTTAGACTGACGGTGAAAGCCTGGAAAGAACTGATTGGTTTCTGTTTTTCGTCCTGTTTGTTTCCTTCAATCTTACCAGAGCTGGTGAGCAGTCGCCACATCTCGCGTGGCATCGTGAACTGTACCGCTTTCAGTTTCCAGGTAAAATAGAGAGCTCCACCTACCAGCAGTGTGATGATGATATACGTCCAGAGGATATCATTTGCGGCATCCAGGCCTTGGATCAATACGTCGGGTGTCTGCATGTTTTTTGTCGTTGGGATTATTTATTCGTCTTCAAATTTGAGGTCTCCACTCTTCCACAGTTTATATTTTTCTGACAGCAAGCCAAGGAACTTGCTGATCTGACTCATGGCTACTTGTGTCTGTTCGCTTACTTCCTTATGCTGCATCCTGAGCAGAAGCAGTCCGTAAAGTGCCGTGAAGCAGGTCTCCAACTCTCCAACCTTCTCTTCTCCCTCTTTGCCACGGAGCTCTACGATGTAGGGAAGCGTGGAATAGAAGCAGGAAGTGTAGATGGCATCCTGACCTTGCTTGAGCAACCGGAGATGAAGGTCGGTCAGGTCAATAAGCACGTTCTGTGTGAGTTGCAGATGTCCTGAGGTGCGATGGCCTTCAGTGATCATCATGTCGCTCAGTTGCAGATACCATTGGCGCGTCTGGCTGATCTGCTGCTCCGTTACTCCTTCTAAGGAGGTGAACCGGCCTACCAGCAGCTGATTGATTTTATCCTCATCAAACTGGCAGGCACGCAGCAAATCTTCGACTTGCCACATATATAATAGGTATTCTGCAATATTCTCTTGTTTCTTTTGTAATGCAATAAGCATATCTTGTCCTTTTATTTACGGTGAGCCTTCTCGATTTCGTGAATTTTCTTGAGGGCGCTACACATCTTATCGATGATCTTGCTGTCGCCGGTGTCGAGTGTGATGTAACCCTTAAAGAGTCCTTCCTTGCACTCAAGGTGAATGTTGACAATATTGGCCATGCAACTCTCACTGATGACACGTGTGATGGTGTTGAGCAAGCCACGACCATCGATACCAGACAGTTCGATGGTGCTTGACTTAGGTACAAACTCTTCTTTGGCCGCAGGTTTCTGTTCTTTCTTTTTCTTGTTGACGATACCCAACAGGCTGGAGAGGATGTTCTTCTGCTTCTTCTTGGCTGCCAGTTCAGGATTCTTGTCGTTCAGGTACTTGCGGACCTTAGCACGAGCCTTTGTGGTATTTACCCAGTCAAGCCACTGCTGTGAACACCGGATCTCGTCGGCAGTGATGATCTCTACCTGCATGCCGTTTTCGAGGACGGTGTTGAGTGGTTTCAGTTCGTGATCGATGCGGGCAGCTTCGGCATGCATGCCAATGTCGGTATGAAGAGCGAAGGCAAAGTCAAGTGCAGTGGCTTCCTTAGGCATCTGGTGCAGATCGCCTTTCTTCGTAAAGACGTAGATCGAGCTGGAGAGAATGTTGAGATTGATCTGATCCAGGAAGTCGGTGGCATTTGGCGCTGGATTATCGAGGATGTCCTTGATGCTCTGAATCCATTTGTTGATGCCGTTGTCTGAGGTCTGTCCGCTTTTGTATTTCCAGTGCGAGGCCAGTCCCTCTTCGGCCAGCTTGTTCATGCGCTCTGAACGGATCTGCACTTCTATCCAGTTGCTGTCAGGTCCCATGACGGTAACTTGCAGCGCTTCGTATCCTGATTCTTTCGGATGACTGATCCAGTCGCGGATACGATCTGGATGAATCTTATAGATACTCGTCAGTGCTGTATAGATGCGCCAGCAGTCGGTTTTCTCATTTTCTGGTGATGAAGGAGTGAAGACGATGCGAGCTGCAAAGAGATCATAGACTTCATCGAACGTTACGTGCTTCTTATGCATCTTGCGCCAGATGCTGTAAACACTCTTCATGCGATACTGGAACGAATAGGTTAATCCTAGTCCGTCAAGCAATGCAGTAACAGGGGCACTAAAGGTCTTGAAGAGTGCAGAACAGTTCTCTTCAGCATCTTGCATCTGCTGCTTGATGTTCTGATATTCTTCAGGATTCTCATATAGCAGACCTAATTCCTCCAGTTCCTGTTTGATCTTATACAGACCCATGCGATCGGCAATAGGAGCGTAGAGGTAGAGTGTCTCATTGGCAATGCGCTTCTGCTTGATCTCTGGCAATGCGGAGAGTGTGCGCATGTTGTGCAGACGGTCTGCGATCTTTACGAGGATCACGCGGACGTCTTCACTGAACGTGAGCAGCAGATTACGGAAGTTTTCTGCTTGCTCTTCTGGATTGGTGATGGCAGGGTGTGTGCCGTCACTGGTCTCTTCAGTGACGAAACGTACGTTACCGCCAGAAATCTGAGTAAGGCCTTTGACCAGACCGGCAATTCGTTTGCCGAACGTATTCTCGATGTCCTCGTAAGTAACTCTGTTGCTCTTCAGAACATCGTGCAGCAATGCGGCGCTGATGCTGGTAGAACCCAGTCCCATCTCTCCTGCAACGATGCGTGCAACGGCCAGAGGATGACAGATAAAAGGGACTCCGTTCTGACGACGATCATTCTTGTGCGCCTGCTGAGCGAAATAAAATGCCTTTCTGATCAGGTCTTCTTTATCGCCTTTGCGCGTATGCTGGTAGTCAATCAGCAGTTTTTCAAACTCCTGATGTATCTCAGCTTCTTCATCGGATAGGTTGACCGACGACACTCCGAGAGGCTGGCTCTCAGAGAAAAATCCTGAATATGTGTATTTTTCGTCCATGGCAGTCAGGTTTTTCAAATTTAATAAAGATTCATTGGCAAGGTATTTCAGACTATGGAAGCCTGAGTTTCTGTCCGGCTCTCAACTTGTCATGGCGCAGGCCATTGGCACGTTTGATAGCAGTAACAGTGGTGTGGTATTTTTTTGCAATTCTACTCAATGTCTCACCCTTGCGGACGATGTGTGTGCCGCCTAAAGCAGAAGATCCGTTTCCTCTACCTGTACCAGCTCCGGCTCTGCGATTCCCTCCTTGATTGACATAACTGTTGCGTCGGCCTTTCTCGAGAACTTCCTTCACTTCTCCATTGCGTGGCAACAGAGAGTCGGCCTTGTAAGCATAGATGCTGTCCTGAAACTGTATAAAGGCAATGGCCTTATCTGCTGGAAGCGTGATGCTTCTTGGCTTCTCTACTGAGGCAGGGACAATGTCGCAGATGTACTGAGGGTTGAGGCTCTCAATCTCCTCAATAGGTAAATTGAGACCCTGGCTGATCTGCTCAAAGTGAACAAACTGATCGACCATGACGGTGTCGCATTCAATCGGGATAGAGCTTTCTGTACCACACAAATTGTGTTCGCAATGATAGGTCATGACATAGGTGGCAGCAATAAACAACGGGACGTATGAACGTGTCTCTTTGGGAAGATAGTTGTATAGTTCCCAGAAGGTGCGTCGTCCACCAGATCGGGCAATGGCCTTATCGATGTTGCCTGGTCCACAGTTGTAGGCAGCAATCGCTAATGACCAGTCCTGGAACTTGTTATAGAGCTGCTTGAGGAACTTGCAGGCCGCATCGGTAGATTTATAGACGTCATAACGCTCGTCAATATAGCTGTTGACCTCCAGTCCCTGAAGGATGCCAGAGCTTGGGATAAACTGCCAAAGACCAGCAGCGCGTGCCGGACTATATGCATTGACTCTCAATGCGGACTCAATGCATGCCAGATACTTCAGCTCGCTAGGGATTTCATGACGCTGCAGTGCATTCTCAAAGATGGGGAAATAGTGATTGAATCCTAAAGCAACCATGTGCTCCACCAGCGAACGTCTGCGCGTCAGATAAAAATCGAGACTTTTCTTAACCGGCTGGTTAAAAGGCATGTCAATGATAGTTGGCAGCGCCTTAAGTCTCATGATATAGACAGAATCTGGCGTAGGTTCTGGATTGGAGATACTGATGCAGTTCGGATCGATATGAATAAGCTGACGCTCAGTCCAGGTATATTCGAGGGTATCTATCTCGTTCAGTGTTTCTGGTATGAAGAAGGCAGAATCGCGCACGGTCATCATGGCGCGATAAGCAGGATTCTGCATCTTCTGTTCTTCTGTCAGTTCGCGCTTCTGTGCAAAGAGCCATTGGCCGGCCAGAATGACCAGCAGCAGGACAGTTGTGAGGAGGCGATATTTTTGAGTCATATTAAAAGTCTATTTTATAACTTACCATCATGGATGGCGAGTTGTAAGCATCGAGTTCTGGAGAGATGTCAAAATGGTAGAGAGCCGCGTCAACGTAAGCATCGACGATGGCTACGAGATAGACGCCGATCATACCTACGATACAGTAGTCTCGCCAGTTGCGGTAAGTATCTTTTTTGCTCGTAAAAGTTTTTAGCAGATAGTCGTGATACTTCTCGGCAAAGAGTTGCTTGTCAGCAATGGTACGACCTGGAAGGAATTGCAGATAACTGGCATTCGGACTGTTTGTCACCATGTCACGATAAGCGTTCTGGTAGGTCCTGAAGTAGCGTTGATTGAAGTTATAGCCATATATCAGCGCAAGGAATCCGCCATATACGATTGGGAGTTTCCAGTATTTGCGGTTGTAGATTTGTCCGGCTCCCGGGAAAAGTGCTGCTAACCAAACGGCCTTTGCAGGAGAGGGGTTGAAACGTTTGAAATAATCGTCAAATCGATTTTCCTCCATTAGTTTCTTTGCATAGACACTAGCCAGAGAGTCTTCGCTGAAAGCTTGGAGTGTATCGGCCATTTCATATTGCGGAAGGGCATCATCGTAATAGAAGAAATCCTCAATGCTGTCATGAGGAATGCTGTCAGCCTTTTGTCTGATTCTCTCGTTCGTCGGAATCGTATCAACTTTGATGGAGTCTCTCAGTATGGAATCTCGTCTGTCAGAAAACTCTTCTTTGAAAACCCGCGCAAGTCGGTTGGTTGAGGTATGCAAAGAGTCTGCCACAGCCTGTGCATAAAGGTTGCAGTTCAGAGAGAGACTCATCATAACGATGAGAAAGAAACTATATACTTTGATCAGTACTGTTTTTTTCACTGATGGTTTAGTTTATTTTGTCGAGAAGGCCGATGATGTGCTGGAGTTCTTCGTCACTTTTGAAAGGAATGGTGATTTTCCCTTGACCCTTCTCGTTACAGATCATCTTTACCTTAGCGCTGAACATCTCTGAGAGACGCTGGCTCATCATACCGAACAACTCATTTTGTGGAGTTGCTGTCTTTGCAGCTTTGGTTGAGGTCTTTGCGTCCTGACGGAAATCCAGGATGCGACCTTCGATAAAATCACGAACCAGGCTCTCTACTTTGCGAACCGAAAGATCCTGCGCAGTAATCAGGTGATAGAGGGCGACTTGCTGCTCGGCGTCTTCAATGCCAAGTAAAGCTCTGGCATGACCCATGCTGAGATGTTTGTCTTTCAATGCTAACTGAATCTCTGCAGGAAGACGCAATAAGCGCATGAAGTTTGCCACAGTGGCACGGCTCTTGCCGACACGCTTGGCTACTTCGTCCTGAGTAATACTGTTTCTTGATTGTAATTGCTGATAAGCCAGCGCCACTTCGATGGCGTTGAGATCCTCACGCTGTATATTCTCAATGAGCGCCATTTCCATGACGGCATCGTCGCTCACCTTGCGAATGTACGCAGGTACACTCTGCAAACCGGCCAACTGAGCAGCACGATAACGGCGCTCGCCGGCGATGATCAGATAGGAGCCATCTTCTTCCTGGCGCAACGTGATCGGCTGTATGATGCCAATGCTCCTGATGGATGAAGCCAGGTCTTCAAGTGCCTGCTCGTCAAAATCATGACGCGGCTGAGAAGGATTGGCATGAATCAGTTCTACCTCAACCTCGTTGATCGAAGAGGGTGCAGTATCCTGAGTCAGTGCTTTTTCTGTATCGTCAAGTGAAATCAAGGCATCTAATCCTCTGCCAAGACCAGTTTTAATTGGTTTCATTCTTTTGTTTTTTATGTCGTTGCTCGTATGTGCGCGCACATGCGTGTTTCGGAACGCTGCAAAGATACGAAAAAACGCGGAGATATCCAAATACCACCCGCGTTATTTATTAATTTTTAATAGTGTCGTGATGCTTGGCAAGCAGCTCGCGTGCTAACATCATATAGTTGATCGAGCCCTTGGAATCCGGCGAATAAAGCAAGGCTGGAAGACCGTAGCTTGGTGCTTCGCTTAATCGTATATTTCGCTGTATTACAGTGTCAAAAACTAATTTTTGGAAGTGACGTTTCACCTCTTCATAAATCTGATTTGCCAGTCGGAGACGAGCATCGTACATGGTCAGCAGGAAGCCCTCAATCTGCAGTTTCGGATTTAACTTCGACTTAATAATTTTTATCGTATTAAGAAGCTTGCTGATGCCTTCAAGTGCAAAATATTCGGCCTGTACGGGGATGATCACCGAGTCTGATGCGGTCAGACAGTTGACTGTAATCAGTCCCAGCGAAGGAGAACAGTCTATCAGGATATAATCATAGAGATTACGTACTGAACGAAGCTGCTTTCTGAGCATCTGCTCGCGGTTCTCGATGTTCAGCAGTTCGAGCTCTGCTCCTACAAGATCGATGCGCGACGGTATGATGTCCAGTCGGTCCACACAGGTAGGAAGGATAGCATCCTGAGCGGATGCACTTCCAATCAGACAGTCGTAAACCGAGGTATTGACCTTGTTGAGGTCAATGCCAAGTCCGCTGGTCGTGTTGGCCTGGGGGTCAGCATCAATCAGCAATACTTTCTTTTCGAGTGTTGCCAATGAAGCTGCTAAGTTAATGGCAGTTGTTGTTTTGCCTACACCGCCTTTTTGGTTGGCAATTGCAATAACTAATCCCATATTTCTATCTTTATTTCTGATTCTTTTATTCTTTTACGAGTGCAAAGATGATGCTTTTCTTTCAAGCTTCCAATTATATTTATATAAATTATGAGAAAAATGTTGATAACTATCTGCATTGTTGATAACTTTCTGCCAAAAAAACATAAAATGAAACTTTTTCTTTTGTCATTCCATGATTTTTGATTATCTTTGCATGCTCAAAACAGATGACATAGATTTGCAAATGAACGAAGGTACTTTTCAGGCATTCACATATCCGGAGGCTGATGGCTATGGCCAGCTTCCTTTACCTGATGATCGTCCGGTGATTCTTGTGACCAACGATGATGGTTATGCGGCAAGAGGAATAAATTGTCTCATTGATGTATTGCGTGGTTTGGGTCGTGTCATTGTCTGTGCTCCTGATTCTCCTCGTTCTGGTTTTTCGGCCAGTTTTACCTGTACTCGTCCGGTCACTCTTTCCAGACTGAGTGATGACGGTGATGTGGCAATCTATGCATGCAGCGGTACACCCGTAGATTGTGTCAAACTTGCACTTCATCGACTTTTTAATGAACGCAAACCTGATTTGCTGGTCTCTGGTATCAACCATGGCGGAAATGAGTCTATATGCGTGATGTACAGTGGTACCATGGGAGCCGTCTTTGAGGGATGTGTCGTTGGAATTCCTTCTATCGGTTTCTCGTTGCTTGATCATCGTCAGGAAGCGGATTTTGAGCCTTCGTTGCCATTTGTGAAGACGATTGTTGAAACGTCTTTGAAGCAGCCTGTGCGTCTGGGTGTCGGACTGAATGTCAATATCCCTTTCTCAAAGGAGATCAAAGGTGTGCGAGTGTGTCGCCAGGCTAAAGGTCTTTGGGAAGAGGAGTTCCACTATCTTGAAGGAGAGGAGAATGAGGGTGTTGCGTCTTTCCAGGTTACAGGTGTCTATGTAAACTCGGAACCAGAGTCTACAGATACTGATCGCTATTGGTTGGGCCAGAGTTATATATCTATTGTTCCGCAGCATGTCGATTATACGTCATATGCTATGCTGTCAGAACTAAAGTATTTTGAATCTGAATGAAGTATTATCTCATAGCTGGTGAAGCGAGTGGCGATCTGCATGCTTCTCATCTGATGCGACAACTGAAAGCGCAGGATCAGAAAGCTCAGTTCCGCTTCTTTGGTGGAGATGCTATGGCGTCTGTTGCCGATGACCTTGTTGTTCATTACAAGGATTTGGCATATATGGGATTTGTACAGGTTGCTAAACATCTGCCACAGATTCTGAATGGTATGCGGTTGTGCAAAAATGATATTGCTCAATTCCTGCCAGATGCACTGATTCTGGTCGATTATCCAGGTTTTAATTTAGGCATGGCAAAATGGGTCAAGGAACACTTGCCTTCTGTCAAAATCTTTTATTATATCTCGCCAAAAATCTGGGCATGGAAGGAATATCGAATTAAGCAGATCCGCAAGTACGTAGATAGTCTTTTGTGTATTCTTCCTTTTGAGGTTGAGTGGTTCCGTCAGCGCGGCTATGAGGTGACGTATGTGGGAAATCCCACGGTCGATGAGTTGTTTCCGTTGTCCGAAAAGGCTTTCGATCGTGATAGTTTCTGCCAGCGTCATGAGATGAATGCGAACCAAAGCATTATTGCACTCCTTCCTGGAAGTCGTAAGGCTGAGGTCAAAGATAACCTGCCAAAGATGCTTGAAGCTGCAACTACTTTTTCTTGTCATCAGTTGGTTGTCGCTGGTGCACCTGCCTTGTCTAAAGATTTTTACGACCAGATTATCAGTCAGTATCGTATGGTACCTCCTGTAAAAGTTGTCTTTGGTGAGACGTATGATTTGGTTCGAGCAGCGGAGGTGGCTGCTGTCACCAGTGGTACAGCGACGTTAGAGACGGCTTATCTCCGTTGTCCTCAGGTGGTCTGCTATGGTTTTAAAGGAGGAAAGTTGGTGTATTCTGTGATGAAGTTCTTTTTGCGCCATATTCGGTTTGTGTCTCTTGTGAATTTGGTGCTTGACGGTTTTTCGAAGGATCATCCACTCGCTTCTCCAGCAGTTACAGAACTTTTGGGATATCAGTTTACGGCACAGCGACTTCATCAGGAACTTGTTTTATTACAAGGACAGAGTGAACAGCGAATCCGAATGTTGGCACAATATGATCGAATGATTCAGATTTTAGGAACGCAAGGAGCTCCAGTTCGTGCTGCTGCAGCTATCCTTGATAAATTGAAGAAATAATTGTTACACATTTTAAATATATAATAATAATGATCGAAAGAATTTTAGCCATTTCAGGCAAGCCAGGTCTCTACCGTCTTGTAAGCCGTGGTAAGAACATGCTTATTTGTGAATCTTTGGTAGATGGCCGTCGTTGTCCGGCTCTTCAGCGAGATAAGGTGCTTTCTCTTGGCGATATTGCCATGTACACCGTAGATGGTGAAGTGCCTCTGAATTCTGTTTTTGCAAAAGCTAAGGCGCTGACAGGAGGTAAGGTTTCTCCTGTTACAACCAAAGATCCTGCAGATGCTCAACGTTCATGGTTTGCTGAGGTTATGCCAGAATATGATGCAGATCGCGTGCATGCTGGCGATATTAAGAAATTTATTCAGTGGTACAATCTTCTTGTTGAAACTGGAAATGATGATTTCTCAGAGCCAGAGACAGCAGAAGAGGCTGCAGAATAAGCTGATTGAGATAAAACAGGGCGGATGGATGACTCCATTCGCCTTGTTTTGTAATCCTAAAATTGCAAATAGGTTTAGTTTGAGGTGTAAAAAAGGTGAAATATTTAAAAAGTCATTTCATTATTTGGAATGCATTAAATTTTGCGCTATCTTTGCACCCGCTAAACGAAACAAGAGCAATCTTAATCGCTAAGCAAATGCTTCAATAGCTCAGTTGGTTAGAGCACCTGACTGTTAATCAGGGGGTCGTTGGTTCAAGCCCATCTTG
>DCIF01000001.1:10443-12449 GCA_002315795.1 Bacteroidales bacterium UBA1733 | reverse complement strand
AAAAGTCCTTTCCGAGGTCTCTGAAGCCGCTTTTGGGTTTCAAAAAGTCCTTTCCGAGGTCGCTGAAGGTACTTTTGGATTTTAAAAAGGCCTTTCCGAGATCAACGAAACCGGAAAATGATTTCAGAATCCGGTTTCAGAGATCTCGGAAAGGATAAAGTAAAAAAAGAAGGGACTTTATAGTTTCTCATGAACGAAGCGGATGAACTCATCCTTCTCCTCTTCGGTCTTGACCTTAACTGTATACATCTGCTGGCCCATGGCAGCGTGGAAGATGTCGGGCATGCGCTCACACTGTACGAGTGCAAGGCTATAGCGCTCCAGAATCTCCTCGTGCGTGTGCTTGTACTGATAGATGTCGCGTCGTGAAGCAAAGACGCAGAAGTATTCTTCGCGCCAAGGGATGCTGAGGGCATTGCCGCTGTCATGGCGCAGCTCATCGGCCAGTCGGGACTGGTCAAGAGTTACCATATCTGCCCAGATCTTATAGACATCTGTAGAGTGGGCATAGTTGATCATGTCAGGGGTATAGCCACCGGCTGGACGCATATTGACCTCCAGTGCCACGAAGTCTCCTTCATGTCCCAGTCCTGAGCGGTTACGGTCAAGACGGAAAAACTCCAGGTGCACGAAGCGACTCTTGACTCCGAACGACTCGACGGTGCGACGTCCCAGTACGCGCAACTGATCTGGCAGGGTAGGCGAGACGTAGTAGGCCAGATCAAGGCGCTTGTTGACTATATCCATGATCGATGGTGGCCAGACGGTCATCGACTCAAAGAGTGGCCGTCCCTTACTGTCGATGATGGCGTCGTACGAACAGATATCGCCCGTGACGAACTCCTCCACGACATAGCCAACGACATCCTGTCCCATGAGGTTGTAGAAGGCATGCACCTCTCCTTCGTTATGCAGCTTATGTGTGCCACCGGCACCTACACCGATATCAGGTTTGGCGATGATCGGATATCCTGTCTTGATTGCGAAGTCGATGACTGCGCCAATGCCCTTTGAAGCACGTATCTGACGGGCCGTTGGGATGCCTCCCTTGGCGTAGTACTTCTTCATCTCGGACTTCTCCTTGATCGAGGTAATAGCGTCAGACTGTATGCCAGTGGTGATGTTGAAGTCAGTACGTAGGTGAGCATCCTGCTCGAGCCAGTACTCGTTGTTCGATTCAATCCAGTCAATCTTACCATATTTGTATGAGAGGAAAGCCACGGCACGGAATACCTGGTCATAATCCTCCAGATTATCTACGCGATAATATTCGGTGAGCGAGTTCTTCAGTTCGGCAGGGAGTGTTTCGTAAGCCACGTCGGCTACACCAAGCACATTGACTCCGTTCTGCTTCAGTCGGTCACAGAACTGCCAGTAGGTATGCGGAAACTGAGGTGAGATAAAGATGAAATTCATGCGTTTTCTTGCGTTTGATTGAAATTGTTTGTCTTATGCGGCAGTCTTAAACTCATCGTTTTTCTGTTTTTGTTCGATGCAAAGTTACAGGTTTTACAGCTCATGGCAAAACGATTCTAAGAAAATAGGTAAAATAAAGAAAACTATTCTTTTCGGCTTGTGTTATTTGCGATGTTTTTCTAAATTCTGAGCAGATGATAGCAAATTGGCACTTGATAATAAACGAAACACATCGAAACTATAGGAACAAGTTTCGATGTGTTTTGTCATTATTTCAGTGCCTGTCTGATGTCTTCCAGCAAGTCTTGACCGTCTTCAAGACCGATGCTGAGGCGTATCAGGGTATCATCTACCTGCATCTCGCGCCGCTGTTCGTCGGTAAAGCTGACGAAGATGGTGCTGGCCGGATGAATGGCGAGCGATTTGCGGTCAAAGAGATTGGTGGCTCTTCTGATCACCTGCAGCTTGTCGATGAAACTGAATGCAGCCTCTTTTGACTCCAGGCTGATGGTGAATACCGCACCATGCAGCGGACCAAACTGACGTGTTGCCAGCTCATGATAGGGATTGTCTGCCAGTCCGGTGTAGTT
>DCIF01000001.1:0-10365 GCA_002315795.1 Bacteroidales bacterium UBA1733 | reverse complement strand
CAAAGCGCAGATTGAGTGTGTCAAGACCGAGTGTCTCCATATATGCTACCTGCGGCACCATCAGCGCACCCAGATTAGTGAGCAGTTCGGTTTTGAGACGTGCGGTGAACGCCTGTCGTTTTCCCACTTTTTTGGTACGGGCCTTCAAGTTTGCAGAAGGTGACTTCGACCAGTCATAGCTGCCATAGTCTATCACCAGTCCTCCCAGTCCTGTGCCACCTCCAGAGATATATTTAGTGCTTGAAACCAGTTCTATGTCCACACCAAGGTCATGTGCCTTAAAGACCGAGAATGGTACCACGGTAGTATCTGCCAGCAGTGGAATACCATGTTTCTTTGCCAGCTCCGACAAACCCTTTATGTCTGCTACAAACAGTTGCGGATTGGTGATGATCTCGAAGAAGAGTGCACAGGTCTTGTCATCGATTACATTCTCAACCTGCTCAAGGTCAGTGAAATCTACAAAACGAGTCTCCACACCCAAAGCACCCAGCGTGTCGCGCATCAGGGAAACGGAATTGCCAAACAGATGTTTTGACGCCACGATGTTCAGTCCTGCCTCACTGACTGCGATGAGTGCATGAGCTATGGCTGCCATGCCGGTATTGAGTGCTGTTACGCTCAATGCTCCCGTCGTCTTCCTGACACGCTCCTCCAGATAGCTGGTGGTAGGATTGGCAATACGTGAATAAGACGGTGCAGGAATACGTCCGCTGAAAGCATCAGTCATAGCCTTTGCTGATGGAAACTCAAACGAGGCAGTCAGATAGACTGGCATCGAGAGAGCTCCATAAGCATCGGGCTGCTGATACTTGACATTTAATATTTCCGTTTCGTATTTCATCGGGAACCAATGATTTTTCGGATAGCAATTACGAGCTTATCTACATCTTCACGCGTGTTATAGAGTGCAAATGTTGACATGGCCTACACTCACAAAACGAGTACGAGGCGTGATCAGACGCTCCAGTTCTGAGAGAATCAGGTCGCCATGCTTGTCTGTAGGAATCGCCTTCAGTTCACAGCCACGTTCCTGACAGACGCGCTGCCAAGGCACGATGTTGGCATGATGGTCAAGTTCTGATACGATAACGTTATCACCAGGGGTCAGATACTGACGGCCATAGGTCTGAGCCACCAGATTGATGCCCTCTGTTGTTCCGCGTACAAAGATAATCTCTTCTGACGAATTGGCATTGATAAAGTTGCGCACTTTGTCACGTGCCTCCTCATAAGCATCGGTAGCACGTGCTGCCAGTGTATGAGCACCACGATGGATGTTGGAGTTATCATGCTTGTAATAGTCGGAGATCTTATCGATCACCTGTATCGGTTTCTGTGTCGTAGCTCCATTATCAAGCCAGACCAGATCATGACCGTTTACCTGCTGATTGAGTACAGGGAAGTCTTTCTTGATTTCTTCAGAGTTGAGCGTATCAGACTCTTCATATTTCAGTTCTTGTAACTTCTGTGTTTCAGGGATGCCTATACCGAACCCGTTCTCTTCGACAATATGGTTGGCCTTGGCACTTTTGGGCTCCTCTGGCACGTTCAGACTGGGCAGTCCTGCAAGGCTCTGTCCATCCAGAAAAGGAAGACCGCCTTCAAGGATCTTTCTGAAATCCGCCTCCAGCTGCTCCAGGTGCAGGTCCTCGTCAGGCAGTATTTCCTGACGAGCCACCTGTAAGTCTTCGGGACAAACTTCCTGAGCCAGCTTGCGCAGACGCTCCAGTGTAAGGTCATCCTTCTGAAAGAGGGAATTTAGTTCATATTGTTGAAACATTATTTCTTTTGTTTAGTCAATATAAAGAGATCTGTTATTTTTCCACTTCAAGGGGTGCAACGTTGTTTTTGCGCATCAGGTAGCGAAAGATCTTTGGTCCGATACCCAGGAAGTTGAAACGACTGTTCGGAGCCACCTTCAGACCTCCCATCATCACACCGAAGATCCTGGTCAGCCAGTTGCCACCTAAGGCAGCGCGTCCTTGCTTCTTCTTCAGGGCATCAAGTCCCCAAAAGGTAAAAAATAAGTTTACCTCATAGCCAACGGCTGCTGCGCCGGTGGCCAGGGTAAATACGGCTGTCAGCTTGTCGAAATCACCACTGAAGGCGATTATTGAAAGTTTCTTATCCATCTTTATATGCATGTATTGTTTGTCGGTGCAAAGGTACACCATCTTTTTATGTCTGGAAATACCTCAACAAAGGCATTTTATCTACCATATAGATGGTATGAACGGTTGCATCTACCACAAGAATGGTAGAATAAATGCCACCTCATTGGTATTTTGTATGACGAAAAAATGCCCTACCTTTGCAGCGCAAAACTAAAGCAACGAACCATATAATAAATATAGGAGACATGGCAAAGATTTTTCTTAACGGAGAGGCTCAGGAGATAAGTCTCCCAATCAACCTTAAGGAGTTGATATTGGCCAACAACGTACAGCAGCCAGAAATGGTTTCGGTACAAGTGAATGAAGAGTTCGCTGAGCGTGAAGACTGGGAGACGATCCAGATTCAGGAAGGCGATCAGATAGATTTTCTATATTTCATGGGAGGAGGAGCATCATGATCGATTTTACCGAACAGCAGATACAGCGTTATTCGCGCCACATTCTTCTGAAGGATGTAGGCGTAGAAGGACAAGAGAAGATTATGAACGCACGCGTTCTGGTAGTAGGAGCTGGTGGCTTAGGTGCTCCGGTGTCACTCTATCTGGCAGCAGCGGGTATCGGAACTATCGGTATTGTCGATGCCGACAACGTGGATATCAGCAATCTGCAGCGTCAGGTGATCCATTTCACCAAGGACGTCGGTATCCCAAAAGTCAAGAGTGCAAAAGAAAAGATTCAGGCCATCAACCCTGATGTCAAGGTCGATACTTATTTTGAGTTCCTCGACTCTTCCAACGCGCTTGATATCATCAAGGACTATGACTTTGTCGTCGATGGTACTGATAATTTCCCGGTCAAGTTCCTGATCAATGATGCCTGTGTCATGGCAGGCAAGCCATTTTCACATGGTGGCATCTTACGCTTCGAAGGTCAGACTTTTACGCATCTGCCTGGTACTGCCTGCTATCGCTGCATGTTTAAGGAACCACCACCAGCCGGTGCTGTTCCTACCTGTTCGCAGCCTTGCGCTATGCCCGTGCTAACCAGCTAAGGATATTGGCCAATTGGCATAGTCATCCGGCTTCGCCATCCCGTCCTTCACAGGAAGATCTGCGCTTAGCTAATGATCCGACCATCAGGTATGCTATTCTCTCCTTATATGAGGGGATCCATCTCAACTCATTTCAGATCGTCAATGGTGAGGTGATTCAGAAAGAAGAACATTTTGAATATTAGATAAATATTTGTATTGGTAATTGTGAGATTGTCTGTTATTTAGGTGTTAGACTTTATAGATTGTTTTAGTGAATATTGTCTTTTAATAACAACACTCGTGCTGTCATTGTGAAATGATGCACGAGTGCTTTGTTTTGTAGGCTGTTCTAATTTTCAACGGAATACAAATATTTTGTGATCTTACTGAACCCGAGTGACTTGTAGAAAACAATTTGCTCTGCTTCTCCGGTGAAGAGTACTCCTCCAGGGGCAAGGCTGTTCCTGATCTTGTCATAGAGCAGCTGCTTGGCCTCTGTGGTGAAGTAGATGAGCACGTTACGGCAGGCTATCAGGTCCTGATCCTGCGGGAAGTCATCGGTCAGGAGATCCATCTTCCGGAATTCTACTACGCTACGCAGTTCGTCGCGTACGCGGTATCCATCGTCGGTCTGATCGAAATACTGGTCACGCAAGGGCGTTGGTACATTGGTCATCTCTTCCTTGGTATATATACCCTTTGCTGCCTTCTCAAGCACATGCTGATCGATGTCTGTGGCCAATACCCTGATCTCGCTTAGCGGAAAACGCTGAGCGAGACTGATGGCTAACGAGTAGGCCTCCTGACCTGTAGAACAGGCCATTGACCATGCATGAGGACGCGACAACTGAGGGATTACCTCATCTTCCATACCCTGCCAGTGCTGGGGCGTGCGGAAGAACTCCGTTACATTGATGGTGATAAAATCGAGAAAACTGCTCAACTGGCCGGCATCCGCTGCGAGCAGGCTTATGAACCTATCATATCCACCCAACTTATGCCATGATATATAGTTCTCTATACGGCGTTTCATCTGCTTTTCCTTATAGAACTGCAGATCAATGCCGGTCAGTTTGAGTATTTTGCTTTTGAATATTTCGTAATCCATTCTTTTTATTGCAAAGATTCAGGGCGATGATTTAGATCGCAACTCATGAATAAATGCTTTGCAAAGATAGTGACAATTCCCGAAATACGTATCAAATCTGTAAGTTTTTAGCAATTTTCTTTATAGATCTTATTTTTTTAGTGATTTCTTTGGTGTTTTTTATCTTTTTCTGTATATTTGCTCCAAATTTCATTTAGTCTATGAAGCGCTTTCTGATTTGTTTTTTGGCACTTGTCTGTACAACATTGGCAGGTGCTCAAGAAAATAACACTACGCATAAGAACGTAAGGGTGGGATGGTATGAATCACCCTTCTGCCACATCGACAGCCTGGGCAAGCGCTCGGGCTATGCCTATGATTATCAATGCCGCATTGCTGCCACCATAGGCTGGACCTATGAATATGTGGAGAACGACTGGTCAACCCTGCTCCAGATGCTGAAGGATGGGAAGATTGACTTGTTGTCTGATGTGTCAATCACCCCTGAGCGCACCAGTCAGATGCTGTTCGCGGAGCGCGATATGGGTTCGGAAGAGTTCTATATTCTTTCATTAAACAGCAGCAAGGACATCCGCGTTGGCGACCCACAATCGCTCAATGGGAAGCGCATAGGAACCAACAAAGGCAGCTATCAGGCACAGTTGGCAAGGGAATGGGCACAGGAACAGCAGGTCAGCCTCGAGGTGGTGGAATATGCCATTGAGGCTGAAGATTTTCTGGAACTGCTGAAGAGAGGCGAGATAGATGCCTTTGCCTCGACAACGGCACGCAAAGGGGGGATGGGAGCATCGCTCATGCCGGTTTTTCACATTGGTTCGGCTCCCTACTACTTTGCCATTAACAAGAACCGTCCTGATCTGAAAGAGGATCTGGACAATGCCATGCAAGAGATCAGGAGCTACAACGCTTACTACAACAACTCGTTACAGCGGCGCTACTTCGAGAACTCCGACCTCTCTCACCACATGCCCCTCGCAGAAGAAGAGTGGATACAGCAGCACGGAAAGATACGTATTGCCTATCGCGACAACTATCTTCCATTCTGCGCCAAGGATCCATTGACTGGCAAAAACACGGGTATGCTCCCGGAAATCCTGGAGTATATGAAAAGTGGTTTTTCGAATGTAGAACTGGAGTTTGAGACCGTGGCTTACCCTACCATCAACGAGGCTATGGAGGCAGTGCTGAAAGGTGAGGCCGATGTGGCTTTCCCAAACTCATTGACCAACTACGATGCGGAATCGTTGGGATTGCTCCTTACCGACCCGTTGGTTGCCACTGGCGAAATGGCTGTGACAAAGGCAAACCATACTCTTAAGGTCACCGATAACCTGCGTGCTGCCATCAATCATAGGAATCCTAACTACATCTCAGCCATCCAGTATTACCATCCGAACTGGGAACTGGTGCATTTTGATTCTACTATCGAGGCTATTGAAGGCGTTGCAGCGGGCAAGGCTGACCTGATGTTGCTCAGTAACTACCGTGTTATTGTGTTCGATGAAAAAATCAATGAACTTGGGCTCAAGGTCGTAGCCACAGGTCTGGAGTCGGGTTTCGGCTTCACCATCAAGCAGGGCAACCACGAGCTTTTCTCGATCATGAACCGTCTGGCGCACATTATCCCAGCATCGCAGGTGACAAGCATATTGACGCACAATTCATTCGCTGGTCAAAAGACGACGCTTTCGCGCTTCATTCGCGATAATCAGGTTTTCGTTACCCTATTCCTGACACTGATCATCGCAGCTATCCTCTATCTGTTAGAGCGAAGCAGGAAGGCTAATCATAAGGTAAAGAACCAGCTCTGCGAAATCACTGATCTTAACAATAACCTGGAGGAACATCAGGCACAGTTGGAGGAACTCACTGCAGAACAGGAGGCTCAGATTGAAGAGATACAGCAGCTTAATTCGAACCTGAATACGCAGATGGACATCATCAAAGGAACAGCAAAGGCTTTCCTGGCAATTTATCATGTCAACCTGTCTGACTATACCTTTATTGAACTGAATGCCCTGCAACATGTGAAGGCTTTTATCGCCAAAAGAGGAAATGCAGTCAAGGCATTTGGGCAGATGCTGGAACATCTTGTCGATCCGGAATATAGAGAAACCATGCAGTCGTTTACTGATCTGTCTACATTGAATCAGCGATTGAAAGAAAAGGGGTGGATCTCATGTAAGTATCTTGGTACTACCGGATGGAAAGAAGCAATATTTATTGCAGAAAGCCGGGATAGCAATGGAGATTGTAAAAGTGTGATCTGGGCAATACGAGATATTGATGAGTACAGGAAAAAAGAACTTGAATATGAGAAGGAGTTGAAGGAGGCTACCGATGTGGCCGAAGCAGCTAATGCCGCCAAGACCTCGTTCCTCTTCAATATGAGTCACGACATCCGTACTCCGATGAATGCCATCATCGGTTTCACCAATCTGCTGCGCAAGCATCAGGAGGAACCTGCCAGACGAGAAGATTACCTGGACAAGATTGAGAAGTCGAGTCAGGTGCTACTCTCTATCATCAACAATGTGTTGGAAATGGCGCGTATCGAGAAAGGTACCATCGACCTGATAGAGGAGCCTGTGCTTGCAGAGGAATTCAACGAAACCCTTCAGATCATCTTCCGCGAGCTGATGAGGCAAAAGGGTCTCGCCTTCATCTGTACGGTCGATGTGCAGCACAATAAGGTCTGTATCGACTCTACCAAGTTGCGCGAGGTGTTCTACAACATTCTCTCCAATGCCTATAAATATACGGAGAAAGGATCTGTGACCATGAGCGTCAAGGAGATACCATGTCCACGTGAGGGATATGCATTCTATCAGACCACTATCACCGATACCGGTATAGGCATGAGCGAAGAGTTCCTGCCTCACCTCTTTGAGGAATTTGCGCGCGAGAACAATACCACCGACAATAAGATCGAGGGTACAGGTCTGGGCATGCCTATCGTAAAGCGTCTTGTGGAGCTGATGGATGGTACCATTGAGGTGAAGAGCCAGAAGGGTGTGGGTACGACCTTCATCGTCACACTGCCTCATCGGATTGTCGAGGATGCAGAGTCTAAGAAAAAGCTTTCTACAGATATTGATCAATCCATCTTCAAGGGCAAGCGTATACTCCTGGCTGAAGACAACGATCTGAATGCTGAGATTGCTATGGAGATCCTGAGTGAGGTGGGCTTTGTGCTGGAGCGTGCCGAGGATGGTGCTCAGTGTGTAGCGATGCTGGAGAAGGCAGAGGCAGGCTATTACGACATCATCCTGATGGATGTGCAGATGCCAAATATGAACGGCTATGAGACCACTCGTGCCATCCGTCAGATGGCAGATCCTAAGAAGGCTGCTACCATCATCCTGGCCATGACCGCCAACGCCTTTGAGGAGGACAGACAACGTTCTATTGATTCAGGTATGAATGGTCACTTGGTAAAGCCTATTGATGTACCTGAACTGATGAAGACACTGGCTGGCTATTTGCAGTGAGTAAACCGATTATTGGTTTGATTCGGAATAGGTATGGATCGTGTCAATTACTAAACGATAGGCAGTTTTGATTTTCTCGAGCATCACGAGGTCGATATCGTTCTCTCCACTGCGAAGATGCTCGGTCAGGTCAGAAGCACATTGCTGCAGTTCGGTGAATCCCAGATTGCCAGATACGCCTTTGAGAGTATGCGCAGCCATAAATGCCTGCTTGCGGTCGTTGGTGTTTGCGGCATCGAGCAGTTGACTCATAGAGGGATCGGCGGTGAACTTCAAAAGGAATTTCTCGATAATCTTATCGGTCATAAGACGGCTTTGTGCTTCTTTATAGCTGCCGTGAAGTGTGGTATAGCATTCAAAAATAGTCATTGATAGGATATAATTTTAGAAAAGTGCTTGTTTGCGCATGCAAAGATAAGGATATTTTTCTATAAATTCAATGGCTGTGGCCGAAAAAAACGAAAAAGTATGTGAAAAAGCAAAGAATGATGTGACGACGTATGAATAATGTGCTTATCTTTGCACCATTAAAATTGTTTCCTTCAACTATCAATACTTATAAGACGATGAAAAGACTCTTTGTTGCCTTGATGGCTTCTGTTGTGGCTTTGAGCGTGTATGCGCAGGAATTTCCTGATTTCTCTAAGATGAATTTCGGCTGTGATGGTAACAGCATCACGGCGGGCAATCAGTGGTCGGCCACTGTGGTTGAGAAACTGGGATTCGCTACTCATCATAACGTGGCTGTAGGTTCGGCCACCTGGGCTTGTCATGCAGATACGCAGGATTACGGATCGAAGGACTTCGCTGGAATCTCTTCAGGATGGATGCCAACAGAAGATGCTCATGAGATGCAGATGCGCCACAACAACACGTCGAAAGTACACATCCAGAAGTTCCTGACTGAGGTCGAGGCTGGTGAGTATCCTGCTCCGGATGTCTTTGTCTTCTCCATGGGAACGAATGACAGTAACTACGGTTCGGCTGAAGAAGCTCTGAAAGGCAAGAGTCTCGATGAGGTAGATGTTACGACGATGGCTGGTGGTGCACGCTGGTCTATCCAGACGATTATTGAGCACTTTCCTGACTGTCGCGTCTTTGTGTGCACTCCGATTCAGTCTTCACGCGTGGAGCACAATGAGGGCAACCTGAAGAAGATTGAAATCCTGAAGAAGATCTGTCAGGCGCTGTCGGTACAGATGATTGACTGTTACTCAGAGTGTGGTATCACTGAGAAGCTGGAAGATGGCGCCGGTAAGCGTTATCTGCGCGATGGCCTGCATCCTGATGTTCCTGGTCAGCAGTTGATGGGAAGATATATCGCCAAGGAGATTCGCAATAATTATTTCTGATTTATTTCTCCACTTTGCGCACTATGTGGATGCAGATCTCATACAACAGATAGAGCGGAATGGTGACGAGAATCAGTGTGAAGATGTCTGGCGGTGTGATGATAGCTGCGAGTACCATGATGCCAAAGAAGGCATGGCGACGATAGCGTGTCATGAACTCGGCTTTGAGCAATCCGATCTTGGCCAGAATCCAGCTGATGACTGGGAGCTGGAAGACCAGACCCATGGTGAAGGTCAGTGTGGTGAAGGTCGAGATATAACTATCGAGCGTGATGATATTCTGCACGGAAGCATCGACCTGATAGGTGCCAAGAAACCGGAAGGAGATAGGGAAGAGGACGAAATAATTCATCAGTACGCCGAGCATGAACAGCAGGTAGATGCACGAGGTGACGAGGATGGAATATTTCTTTTCGCTCTCGTAAAGCGCCGGACTGATGAAGCGCAGTATCTCATATAATATATAAGGAGAGGCCAGCAATGCGCCGAGGCTGACCGAGGCTGTAACGTGCATCATGAACTGTGCAGAGAGCTCGGTACTGATGAGCTGGATGTCGTAAGGTTCGAAGTGGAAACTCTCAGTCTGTCCAGAGATTGAGGCAAACCACGCGGCCAGCTGCTCGATGGCGCGGAAGGTGATGAAGTCACACTCTTTTGGTGCCAGCAACAGACGGAAGGTCGGCTCCTTGAAACAGAACACACCGATGGCACACGCCAATACCACACCGGCAATGCGGAAGATCGATTGTCGGAGTGCCTCTAAGTGTTCGCCAATGCTCATGGTCTCAAGCGGCGTGTTATGTGTATCGTTGTGACTCATTTCTTGAAAAAATGGCCTGAGAATTTGCTTTTGGTGGAATTAATATGTATCTTTGCGGCGCAAAGCAAAAGATAAATAAAATAAGATAACTATGGAATATCAAGATCTTCCAATATTGCTGCTCACAGGATATCTGGGAAGCGGCAAAACCACATTGCTCAATCGTATCCTAAGCAATCGTAAGGGTATCAAATTCGCTGTCATCGTGAATGATATTGGCGAAGTCAATATCGATGCAGACCTTATTGAGAAGGGGGGCATCGTCGGCCAGAAAGATGACAGTCTGGTGGCGCTGCAGAACGGTTGTATCTGCTGCACACTCAAGATGGACTTGGTGGAGCAGTTGCGCGACATTGCCCGTATGCGCCGTTTCGACTATATCGTCATTGAGGCCAGTGGCATCTGCGAACCTGGTCCGATAGCGCAGACGATCGTTCAGATTCC
>DCIF01000093.1 GCA_002315795.1 Bacteroidales bacterium UBA1733 | reverse complement strand
GGTTGAGTCGCTAGCCAAATCTATTAGGCAAATGTCAGCCGTAGGATGCCACACATGAAAACATCCATATGGAGCTCTGGCAAAAGCAAGCCATCGTCCGTCTGGCGAAACACGAGGCAAGGAAACACTCATCGTATCAGCACTAGCCTCATAAACCGTCTCTGTAGGTCCGAAGGAACGAGTAGCTGGATCGAAAGATTTTCGACAGAGATCATAATGAATCTGATTATAATGATATTGCGCCTCATTCTTCACATCCTCTGCTGCCGGATCAAATGGAGTCTTTGCAGATGTAAAATATAACCAGCGTCCATCAGGGCTCCACGTTGGGAAACACTCCATTTCATCCTCCAGATTCGAAATATTAGTCACTTTATTCGCCTCTACATCATACAGTATCAGATCACTGGCGCCATCGAATACCTCAACCTTAGCAGTGTCTCGAATCAGGAACATCTGCGCAGTAAGATTGGTCGAAAATGCGATAAGTTGCTCTGAAGGATGCCAAGCGGGATAGACGCCGGCCGAAAGCGTCGCAGGAGTTTTCAGATTGACCTTTGATGGCTGACCATCACGCACAATAACGGTACCGCCCCAGTCCTTACGGACATGGAAAAGCATATTATCCGTACGATAATTCTTATAAGAATGACAATTGATGCAGTGTCCTTTCTCGTCCTGCATCATCATTTTGTTATTGTAAATCTCCTGTGTCTCAAAAGACGTGAGATTGCGCTGCTCAATGATCAGTTCCTCATAACCGACATAAGACGGTGGAATGAGTCGATAAGATAAATAAGTGTCAATCTCTTCAGCTGCCACATAAACCTTAAATGGCCTGTAAGCGAGCCATTGCCCATTCTCTTTCATAAATACCTCCACAAGGAGACTCCCACCTTTGGCGGCATCTCGCAACTGCTTCCATTCTTCTTCATCGAAAACAACCTGCTTACCACTGCCATAGACAAAACTGAACCCAGAAGCAGATACGCGGACAGCCATTTCCTCTCCTGGTTCACGCACCATGAAGTTGATTGGACAAAGATTACTTGGGATAGTCACCTCTGTAAAGTCCGGATAAATTGTTGGCAATACATCAATTGCCTTAGCATTCTGCGGAACAGAAGGCCTGTGACAAGAGGCAAACAGCCAAAAACCGATTAACAGAATTATATTAATATGTAAGCGCATCGTTACAGAATTTATAGAACCACCAGTAGGTATGGTCATTTTTGGCCTTCGTCTGAAGACTATGGTGCTTAAAGTTCTCAACGACTACCGGACTAAAGCGGAATCCGCTAGCAGGATAATTCTCAGGATCCATCTGACTTCCCAGATAAGCAGCTTCCTGAACAGGGATGGGCATATCCTGACCCTTCAGCAAGTTAGCATAACTATAGAGATGCTGCCAAAAGCAAGTATAGTCTTTGAGCATCATGGAATAAACAACCGCCAACTCACAGGCTTTTGGATTCTTGAAAGGGATATTTTGAGCGAAAAACTTATAGATGCGAAATTCAGCTAAACCGTCATCATTGAATGTAACGTAATTCATTGAATCATGGAGCTGCCGCATCAGCGCAAGTGGAGGAATTTTATCTATCCATTCTGGATTGAAAACCAACGGATAGAAACGTTTAACAAATTCAGATTGGAATGGGACGAGATTCAGCATATCCAGATACTTACGAGCCAGATTACTCTCTCCACTAACGATTCCCGCCAAAGCAAGAACCTGCAAAGCCCCAATACTGAGCCCATACTCTACACTATTCTCAACGGCCCAGTGTGTGGCATCATTTGTCATGCCATGAAAAAGGTAAATAAGAGGAGACGCGGTCTGTGCCATGTGGAGCTGCAAAGAGTCGGATACAGCAGGCTTCGGACCATTATTCTCATATTTAAAAATGTCTGTTGCAAGACGGCCAGTATGCAAAAGCGCAATATTCTTACAGCAGACCATTTGCCGTGTCGGACCCTCGGAAGCCTTATTCATCTCTTGAAGTACATCGTCAAAACGGAATTCCTGAATGGCACGATACATACGCATTTCAGCATGAAAGTTTTGGTTACTCTGATTAGCAGCTACAGTACCAGTCAAAGCAATGGTCATACCGAGAACAGCGCCCAACTTTCCAAAGCGTTGTGGCTGGAAGTGAGAAAGCAAACACAATAGGGCCAGAGACAATACAAGTAGAATGAAGGCTCCTGTGATCATACTGGCAGAAGAAGTAAGGTAAGAGACACTGGGGAAATGTGCCAGCCAGGCATCCTGCCAACGGATTGTGGTATAGTAATGTGCGATAATGGCAGGAATGAAAACAACGGCTAAAACTGAGAGTGATGCAAAAAGCCAGTCTCGTCTTAACAAGAAACGAAGAGCGAGAAGCGACAGACTCAGTACGGAATACCAACCAATCAATGGATATAGAATGGCGGCCGACACCAAAGGCAACCACCTCAATGTCCGTTTTGTCGGTTGTAACAGTAGCATGACAAAGAGTACTCCCACCGACTCACGCACCCAATAACCTGGCAGTTTCATATAATACTGCCAGTAGCCGACACAAATCAAAGAGGCTAAAAGTGCACAAAGAGGAAGCAGCAAGG
>DCIF01000072.1:33282-41268 GCA_002315795.1 Bacteroidales bacterium UBA1733 | reverse complement strand
AAGCTTCTTGACGAGTGGCAGATTATTCCCCAGTTGTGGGATGCTGTACGCTTTGCCGTTGATCATAGTAAGGGGGTTGGTCAGTTTATAATGACGGGGTCGGCGGTTCCGCCTGATGACGAAGAGCAGAAGAAAATCCATCATTCAGGTACCGGACGTATAACCACTTTGAAGATGCGGCCAATGTCATTGTGGGAATCAGGCGACAGCAACGGAGAAGTGAGTTTGCAGTATCTTTTTGACAATCCCGGGAAACCCATCTACAGCGAGTCCAGTAAGAGCATTGAGGATATAGCATTCCTGATATGCCGAGGTGGATGGCCCCTTGCTACAACATTGGAGCAGGAGTATGCCCTCGAAACTGCATTCTCTTATTATAAGGCTGTAACCGATGTGGATATTTCGCGTGTCGATGGAGTGAAGCGTAGTCCTGCACGTGCAAAACGTCTGATGAGGTCGTTGGCACGTCATCAAGGCACTCAGGTGACAATAACCGGTATCAAGGCTGATATGGCTGCAAATGATACCGACTCGCTTGACGTCGATACTGTTTCTTCATACATAGATGTACTCAAGAAGATATTCGTCATCGAAGATATGGAGTCGTGGAACCCCAATCTGCGCTCAAAGGCTGCAATCAGAACCGGCGACACAAGATATTATATTGATCCTTCTATTGCCACAGCAGCCTTAGGTGTAGGACCTGCTGATTTGTTTAACGATTTGAATACTATGGGATTGTTCTTCGAGACAATGGCGGTAAGAGACTTAAGGGTTTATGCAGAGGCTCTCGATGGTGACGTCTTTCATTATCGTGACAGCAATGGACTTGAATGCGATTCTGTTATCCATCTTCGCAATGGCAAATATGGTCTTGTGGAAATAAAACTAGGTGGTCAGAAGCTGATAGACGAAGGTGCAGAGAGCCTGAATAAATTTGCCTCAACTATAGATACAGATAGGATGAAGGCGCCTTCTTTCAAGATGATTCTTACTGCTGTAGGTAATCTGGCATATAGAAGAGAGGATGGTATTTATGTAGTGCCTATTTCTTGCTTGAGACATTAATAACCGGAGCCCTTGCTGCGTTTAAGAGACCCTGACCTTGTCATTTTTTGGAGATATACATGAAAATGTCTATCTTTGTGCCATCAAAGAAATAATTAACCCTAAATTCCTTTAGTGTATGAGAATCCTTGGTAACCTGATTTGGTGGATCTTTGGCGGCCTCGAGGCAGCCATTGGATACTTCACCGGAAGCCTGGCTCTGGCCGTGACTATTATCGGCATTCCTGTAGCTCTGCAGACCTTTAAGATCGGCTTGTTATGTCTGTGGCCTTTCGGTGCAGAGGTAAAAAAGGGCGATTTCCCTCCTGGGTGCATCCGCATTCCGCTCAATCTGTTGTGGCTCATCTGCGGTGGCTTGTGGGCTTGTCTGGTGCATGTCTTTTTTGGTGTACTGCTCTGCATCACCATCATTGGCATTCCTTTCGGCCGTCAGCACTTTAAGATGGCAGGGTTGTCTCTTACGCCATTCGGGCGGGAAGTTACTTTGAAGTTCTGATCGAGTTCTTTGCCTTCTGCACCTCTCGCCATTCGTTAGGCGACATACCTGTATTGGCTTTGAACTTCTGCTGGAGCCAGCTACGTGAAGAATAGCCGCACTCAAGGGCAATGAATTCGTTGCTGTAGTCTTCTTCCTCAAGTAGCATGCGCTTTGCCTGTTCGATACGCAGGTTAGAGATCCAGATTCGGAAGGTGGTTCCTTCCTGCTGCGAGATGTACTGCAGGAATAATTTCTTTGGTATGCCCAGGCGCATAGACAGCGTTACACTGTTCAGATCCGGATCGGAAAAACCTTTGAGTTCCTTCCACTGCTCGATCTTCTGGCTGATGATCGCAATCTGTTCGGGAGAAAGTGCAGGTGATTCTGATTCTTCTTCTTTGGGTTCTGCTTTTCTTGGCGACAGTGTGTCGAAGTCAAAAAGACTGAATTCAAGTGGATCTGTGTCTTCGATCACGGTGCTGACCGGTGTGATGTTATAACCCAAGGCAATGAAGCTGACCACGTAATAGAAGAGACAGATAAGGTAAATAATTCCGATGAAAGCAATGGCAGCAGCCGAATAGATGGCCATCGGGATGATCATTGCCGTACAGTACATCATCCATGTGCCCACGTGCAGATAGTTCTTGTAGTTGTCGATATCACCAGCGGTCTCATCCTCAACTTGCCGCATCAGGATACGTGCTTCTCGTGCGGGAGCTAAGATAAAGAATATCATACAGGCAAAGAAAAGCAGACCCATGGTGTGGAGCGCTCCAGGCATGTGGAGATTTCCATAGTAATTCCAGCCTGCCACAAAACACCCAAGAATAGCCAGATAGCTGATGACGCCCACCGGACCAAAGACCTTCCAGAAGTTCTTATTGCCTGTCATGACGATGTTTGAGACAGAGATAAGGAAGGCACCTGGCGTATAGAAAAGAATATTGATCAGCGCGCCTACGTCATCGCCCATAGCACGGAATCCGAAATACATCTGCAGGATATAGTGTATGGATAATATGATCATAGACAGCACGAGAAACCAGCGAGCGGTCTCATACTGGTGGCTCAGTTGCCTGATATGGATACGCGATAGGATGAGAAACAGTGCTGTCATGACCGTGAATGTCAGACTTACGCACTGTATTAAGGTGATGAATTGCATGTAAGGAATTCTATTTTTTTAGGGATTTCTCTGTTGCTTGTCAAAGTCGATGATCACTTGCGAAGCTTCCATGAAATCGTCTGTGATAGTAAGCTGTAGTTTGTTATAGGTTCCTAGCTTATGCAGCCGTTCGAGGGTGCTGTAGATAGGAACTTTCTCTGTCCAGTACTTCTTGTTGAGAAATACCATCGGGGAATTGACACCAAGCGTATTGTACTGGTTCTGCAATGCATCCTGAAAGATTTCCTGTATCGTGCCTGCACTGCCAGGAGAATAGATGATGCCTCCGTATGCAATGGTCAGCAGGGTATCTTCGCGAATGCTGTTGTCAAAAAGTTTGGCGATGTGCGAAGCAAACGGATTGGTAGGCTCATGTCCATACAGCCAGGTAGGGATGCTGAGCGAATAGTAACCTCTCAGCCGAGGATACTTATTGAGTACTTCAAATGAACGTACGAAGTACTCTGCATCGTGCATGGACGGCGCTGTGCGAAGAATGGCTACAGCGTCGAGCATCTCAGCCTCTGAACGGCCAGCCAGCATACCACCAAGGTTGGTGGCTTCCATAGCTCCAGATCCGCCTCCTGAACACATCAGGAAGCCCTCTTCGGTGAGACGTTTGCTAAGTCGTACCACATCAAGATACGATTCGTCTGTGCGCAACATGGCATTGCCACCCATGACGCCTGCTACTCGCGTACGAGGATAACGTTTCAGCAGAAGCTGCATCTGCTTCATGATGTGGAAATCATGAATGGAGCGTGCAAAGGCTTCAAGAGGCTCTTTCGCCTGCTTCCCATGATCTATGAAGTAATGATAGACTTTGAGGTCGTAGCTCTTATCAAAACTCTCTGGTCGTTCAGGATTGTAGCCTTTATACAGCGATTTGCCAGTGTACAGACGCTGCTGATTGACACAGAAAGGAACAGATTCGAGATAGGAGCGTAGTCTTGCAAAGTCAATGGGAGTCTTGGCTTGGGTGATCATTGTTCTAAGATTTTAAGGAGTTATTAGTTCGGCAGCTGCGATGATGCCATAGAAAAACAAGGAAGGGAGTTGCAAGGCATCAATACCGTAGCCCTGCAACTCCCTATTCGGGCTCGAAAGATTACTTCTTCTCGCAGTCGCAGCCAATGACTGACCAGATACCTGCTGCAAGAGCTGCACCAACGAAAGGACCTACGATGAAGACCCAGAGCTGCTCAAGAGCCTTGCCACCCTCAAAGAGAGCAGGACCGACAGAACGAGCTGGATTTACCGAAGTGCCAGTGTAGTGAATACCTACGAGGTGGATGAGGATCAAAGAAAGACCAATAGCGAGGCCTGCGAAGTTGCCTGCACCCTTCTTGGCATCTGTTGAACCGAGAACGACAAGAACGAAGATCATGGTGAGTACGATCTCTGCAATGAGGCCGTTAGCTATGGTGCCGCTGCAAGCGTTTGCGCCGGTAGTGGTACCCTGAGCGAGCTCAGGAGAGGTGCTGACCATGAGATAGAGAACACATGAAGCAAGCATGGCACCGATTACCTGGAAGAGCATGTACATGCCAGCGTCCTTACCAGAGATGCGCTTGGTGAGGAGGCAACCAAGGGTAATAGCTGGGTTGATGTGGCAACCAGAGATGCCGCCAATAGCATAAGCCATGGCAACAACAGCCAAACCGAAGGCACATGAAGTGCCGACAACAGAGGCGGTATCAACACCGCAGTTGAGGCTGACAGCAGCGCCGCAGCCGAGCAGAGTAAGCACGAATGTGCCAACCATTTCTGCAAGATACTTCTTCATAATAATTAAATTTAAAAGGAAAAATTAATAAATATTGGGTATATGTTTCTTAATCGAAGATTCCCATTTCTCCTACCGTAGGCGTTGTGGGTTCGGCAACCTCTAAACTGCCTCCTCTACAAGGATCGTAGCCGGCTGGATAGTAGAACTGCTCGGTCTGTTTGTAGGGCAGGTGAGGGTCGGCATAGACCTTCTCGATGAACTTGCCAAAGATTGGCAGGGCCATAGAGGCTCCCTGACCCATAGCCATGCGGTCGAAGCAGATACTTCTTTCTTCGCCACCTACCCAGGTGCCAGCCACAAGGCTAGGGGTGAAGGCCATAAACCAACCGTCTGAGTTGTCGTTGGTCGTACCGGTCTTTCCTCCCATAGGAGCGGTGATATGGTGTCGTGAACGGATACGTCCACCTGTGCCGCTATCGATGACCGAACGTAAGATAGGTAACATCTTCAGATAGGCTTCGAGTGAGAAGACCTCCTGACGACGTGGCTCAAAATGGGCAATCTCTACGCCTGAGTTATCACAGATTGAAGTGACGTATATCGGATTAGAGCGCATGCCACGACCGGGGAAAGCTGAATAGCCGGTGACCATCTCTTCAACCGAGATGTCGCACACACCCAGACAGAGTGCCAGTACAGGATCGAGCTTCGCATGAATACCCGCACTATGCAGGAAGGCCACAAACGCTTCTGGTGTCATACGGCTCATCACACGAGCCGAGATCCAGTTGTTCGATCGCATCAATCCCCAGTGCAGCGTTACCATCTCGCCAATACGCTCCTTGCCACCATCACGAGGCGTCCATGGGCGACCTACAGCGTCATAGAGCACGGGCTGTGAGTTAAGTTCCTCATCGCATGGCGTACGGCCGTTCTCCATGGCCAACGTGTAGAGGAACGGCTTGATGGTTGAACCTACCTGACGGCGGCCCGTAGTCACCATGTCGTACTGGAAGAAAGAGAAATCAGGTCCGCCTACGTATGCCTTGACATAGCCGCAAGTGTCCATACAGAGGAAACCTGCACGTAAGAACTGTTTCTGCCAGCGCAGTGAGTCCCAAGGGGTCATGATGGTGTCAATCTCGCCTTCCCAGCTGAAGATCTTCATGTCAACAGGGGTATGGAAAGCCTTCTCAATCTGCTCTTTCGTATAGCCACCGGCACGCATGGTGTTGTAACGGTCGCTCTGGCGCATGGCACGTGTGAGCGAGTTCTTTACATCGTCTTCTGAGAGCTTGCGGCTGTAAGGTGCATTCTTCTGTCCGGATTTCTCCTTGTTGAATTCTGGCTGCAGCACGTCGCGCAACTGGCTGACTACCGATTCCTCTGCATAACGCTGCATGCGTGAGTCGATAGTGGTGTAGATACGCAAGCCATCGGTGGTGAGGCTATAGTAATCGCCATTCGGCTTCTTGTTCTTGTTACACCAGCCATAGAGCGCATTGGTTTCCCATGCCAGCGAATCGTCAGTGTACTGCTGATCCTGCCAAGAGGCATAATTGTCGCGTACAGGACGCTTAGCACGCATGATCTTACGGAGGTATTCGCGCAGATATGGTGCCAGACCTGACTTGTGGTCGGCCGAATTAGCCAACTTGTATTTACCTTCCTTGTCGGTCAGCGGAAGTAGTGGCAACTGATTCAGCGAATCGGCCTCTGCTTTGGTCAGATAATCTGCTTTGACCATCTGTCCGATGACAATGCTGCGGCGCTGTGTCGTTTTTTCAGGACGACGGATCGGGTTATACATCGAAGGGTTCTGCAACATACCTACCAGCATGGCGGCCTCCTGAACGTCGAGCTCGTTTGGCAGCTTGTCAAAATAGATACGCGAAGCAGAGCGGATGCCCACTGCATTGTAGCAGAAGTCAAACTTGTTGAGATACATGTTGATGATCTCCTCTTTGGTATAGAGACGTTCCAGTTTGACGGCAATCGCCCATTCGATAGGTTTCTGCATCGCACGCTCCCAGAAGCTTGAAGCTGCATCTACGGTGTAGAGCTGCTTGGCCAGCTGCTGGGTGATGGTCGAACCGCCACCTGCCTGCTTCTGTCCCATCAGCGTAGTCTTAAAGATAGCGCGGAAGAGCGCTTTCATATCAATACCTGAATGGTCCATGAAACGGGCATCCTCTGTGGCGATGAGTGCATGAATCAGGTTTGGAGACAGCTCGTTGTAGTTGATAAACACACGATTCTCCTTGGCCTGACTGAACTGACCCAACTCCACACTGTCGGCACTGAATACGATGGTGGCATATTTACTCTTCGGATTCTCCAGATCTTCCAGCTGTGGCATGTAGCCGATATTGCCAATGCCAATCTGCCAGAAAAGGAACCACAGAGCCAGTATGCCTACCACGAAGCAGGACCAGAGTGTAATGCAGAATATTTTTGTAAATTTTTTCATGTGAAAAAATTTTCAAAAAAGTTAATAGTTAATAGTTATTGACTTGAAGCGTTGGTTTATGCCAGCGCTTCGACGGCAGCCTTCACGCGCTTCATAGCTTCGACGATCTTATCCTCTGAGGTAGCGTAAGAGAAGCGGATGCAATCTGGAGCGCCGAACGCTGCACCGGTAACACCTGCTACATGGCCTGTCTCCAGGAGGTACATGGCAAGTTCGTCAGCATTGTTGATAGTCTTGCCCTCAGCGGTCTTCTTGCCGAAGAGTGCAGTGACATCAGGGAATACGTAGAAGGCACCCTGTGGCTTCTTATCGAGACGGAAACCTGGGATCTCCTGTACGAGGCCGAAGATGAGATCACGACGACGCTCGAAGGCCTGACGCATGACCTCGACACACTCCTGTGAACCGTTATAAGCAGCCTCTGCTGCCTTCTGTGCGATGCTCGAACAGCCAGAAGTGTACTGGCCCTGAAGCTTGGTGACCGCCTTAGCGATGTAAGCAGGACAAGCGCAGAAGCCGATACGCCAACCGGTCATCGCATAAGCCTTAGATACACCGTTGATGATGACTACACGGTCTTTCAGCTCAGGGAACGAAGCGATAGAGGTGAGCTGACCACAGTATGAGATATGCTCGTAGATCTCGTCAGCGATGACGATGACACGTGGATACTTAGCCAATACCTGTGCGATAGCGGCGAGCTCCTCCTTGCTGTAGATAGCACCGGTAGGGTTCGATGGAGAGCAGAGGAGTACGACCTTGGTCTTCTCGGTAATGAGGCTCTCAAGCTGTGCTGCAGTNNCGCCAGCCGGTCATGGCATAGGCCTTCGATACGCCGTTGATGATTACCACGCGGTCTTTCATCTCTGGGAACGAGGCAATGGAGGTGAGCTGTCCGCAATAGCTGATATGCTCGTAGATTTCGTCGGCAATAACCACGATGCGAGGGTACTTGGCCAGCACCTGTGCGATGGCTGCCAGTTCCTCTTTGCTATAGATAGCACCGGTTGGGTTCGATGGTGAGCAGAGCATCACGCACTTGGTCTTTGGGGTGATGAGGCTCTCGAGCTGAG
>DCIF01000072.1:31137-33166 GCA_002315795.1 Bacteroidales bacterium UBA1733 | reverse complement strand
CCCTTATCTACTACGGCAAGGATGACGTTGCAGATCTCCTGCTTTGCACCGTTGCCTACTACGATCTGCGTAGGAGCGAAGTCCACACCATTCTCCTCCTTGAGCTTCTTTGAGATAGCCTCACGGAGAGAAAGGTAACCAGGGACCGCTGTATAGAATGAGAAGTTATTATCTACAGCCTGTTTGGCAGCCTCCTTGATGTGGTCAGGGGTATTAAAGTCTGGCTCACCGACTGAGAGGTTGATGATGTCGAGGCCCTGGGCCTTGAGCTCCTGGCTCTTTTGAGACATGGCCAAGGTAGCTGATGGAGAAAGAGCCATAAGGCGTGCTGATAACTGTTCCATATTATATTCTTTTTTTTATTGGTTATATTAAAGGTTGTGTTTATCTCTTTTCAAAGCTTTCCCTCTGGGAACTTTCGCATGGATCGTTCGAAGCACCGGTTTGGCGGCCATGATCATCCAACGCATAAAGTGCTGGAAGCGGATCTTGTAAGTGTCCCAGTCGAAGAGTGGAGCGTCGTTGATGGCGCGCCATGTCAGCCATAGTCCTAACGGAGCTAAGACGAACGACGATAACCAGATGCCAAACCAAGGCTCCATGGTGCCCTCTCTGGCGGCTTGATAGCCAGTGTTATCGATGATGTAATAGAAGATGAAGAAGAGTACGCCTGTGATGAGAGGCACACCCATACCACCTTTTCTGATGATTGCACCGAGCGGTGCACCGATGAAGAAGAAGAGCAGACAGGCAATAGAGAGCGAGAACTTGCGGTGGATCTCCATCGCGTGATAGTTGATGTTCTTACGCTCGAAGGTCTGCATCTCCTGCTGTATGGCGAAAGTCGATACCACGTTCTGTGATTTTGACTGCGCCTTGCGTACCACCTGTTCCATCTGTGATGGTTCGAGGCTGGCATAGATACTGTCAAGATTGATAGGCAAAGACAGATGCTGATTGCCGTTTTCAGAGGCTTTCTTGGTCTTTGCGTCGGTCTTAGGGTCAAAGGCTCCGGTCCTTTCAGCAAAATAAGCGCTGTCATTACGGGCCATGTCATATACCTGACTGAAATAGACGCGCTCTTTCAGTCGCTGTCCATAACCATAGTCAATAGAGTCAATGCGCTGGTTGAGCGAATCCACAGAGTGGGTAAGCTGCATGAGGTTCTTACCTACGTGACGGTCGGCAATCGCTTCCTCGTCGGTTCGCTCAAAGTCGTTATCGTAGAGTACGTAGATCTCTTTCTCTTCGAAGGTCTCACGGCGGTATTTCGGCTGGTCGTTCCTTGAACTGCGGTTGCTGCTGTTGCCCTCTTTGAACGTACCTACCTGCTCGCCATTCCAGAGTGTGAGCTTCAGATGTCGGCCGGTCTCAGACATGGCAATACGTGCACTGTCTGCCGTGGTTACAATGGCATCCTCAATGTTATAGCCTTCAAAGATATAGATCGTGACTCCATGTAGCAGACCTGTGTCGAAATCTTTGTGATCGACGTACAGGTTGTAGTTGTTGATTTCCTTGTAGAATACTCCTTCCGGAATCTCGAGCTCTGGCGATTTATGCTTGATGCCGAGCAGGATGGAATACATCTTCGTGTTGGCAAAAGGCAGCACTCGATCCTGGAAGAAGAAGGTGCCGATGGCCAGGAAGATCATAAAGATGGTAAGAGGGCGCATGATGCGGAGCAGAGAGACTCCTGACGCCTTCATGGCCAAGAGCTCCAGGCTCTCTCCCAGATTACCAAAAGTCATAAGCGACGCCAACATGATACCTAATGGCAGAGCCATAGGTACGAACGTCAGCGCCGCATAGAAGAAGAGCTCTGCCAACACGTCAACACCCAGGCCTTTACCTACCAGGTCTCCCACATAACGCCACAGGAACTGCATCAACACGATGAAGAGGCAGATAAAGAACGTCATGAGGAAGAGCGGTATGAAGGTCTGCAGCATGAACGTGTATATGCGCTTGATTTTCATTACTCTTCGTTTTTGTTAAGGGATATTAAGGGATATTGGGGATACTAAGG
>DCIF01000072.1:27741-31058 GCA_002315795.1 Bacteroidales bacterium UBA1733 | reverse complement strand
GGGGATACTAAGGGATATTAAGGGAGCTTAAGGGATATTAAGAGACGATAGTATCGGTTACGCAAGATTTTGTCAAGGATTCTAAGGGATATAAGGAATTCTCGGACATGGGGCACTAACGTCCCTAAAAATCCCTTAAATTCCCTTAAGTTCCCTTCTAATCCCTTAAGTTCCCTTCTAATCCCTTAAAAAATCAAAGTGCTTTCTCAATAGCCTCCTTGATAGCCTCACCACGGAGGTCACGGCCCAGGATAGTGCCATCTGCACCGATGAGCATGATGTGAGGAATACCCATGATGCCATACTGCTCAGTAGGAGAGTTCTCACGGCCACCGGCGAAAAGTATTGGCCAGCTGATAGGGAGCTCGCTCATAGCCTTCTGTGTATTTTCTACGCTCTCTTCCCAAACGGCGATACCTACGAAGTTTACCTTATCCTTATACTCCTCGGCATACTGTGAGAGGTAGTTGCTGATCTCACGACGGCAAGGACCGCACCAGGAAGCCCAGAAATCAACGATGACCGGCTTACCCTGAGCTACTACATCGCTGAGCTTGAAAGCCTCACCAGAAGTGGCATTGGTGCCCTCTACGTCGATGTACTGAGTACCAGCACCCGTAGCAGCCTCTGCGATCTTTGCGTTGGCAATACGCTGGATGCGTGCATCGTTCTTGATCAGTTCACTTGCATTGGCAAGAGCTGCAGTGAGCTCCTCTCCGTTCATCTCATAAGCGAGAGCAGTGAAACACTGAAGTCCGAGCGAATCGTTGGTGTGACGACCCAGAATCTCGTTCATGGTCTTCATATAGAGCGCGTCCTGCTCTTCCTCGTTGTCCATGTGACGGATGACCACCATCATACTATCAAGATAAGCTTCATCTTCCTCGATAGTTGGAGCCTTTGGCTGCTGGCTGCAGCTGGTCATAGCTGCTACGATAGCCAAAGCGGCAAAGAAAAATTTCTTCATATACCTTTTATATTTTAATATGTGTAAATACTGGTTTATTCAACGAGGAGGAGGTCAGCACCTTCCAGGACATTGTCTCCCTTGCCAACATAGATAGCCTTAACAACGCCATCCTTGCCGCAGTTGATGTTATTCTCCATCTTCATAGCTTCGAGCACAACAGCACAGTCGCCAGCGGTAACGGTCTGACCAACGGTCACGTTGACGCTGAGTACGGTGCCAGGCAGTGGTGACTTGGTAGCACCCGCAGCACCCGCAGCCGGACGTGGTGAAGGTGCAGCAGCAGCGGCAGGAGCAGCAGCCGGACGTGCGATGACTGGCTTAGGCTTTTCTGCCTTAGGTACTTCGGCCAACTCTACTGTGTAAGCATTGCCATTCACCTCTACCTCAACATTCTGTCCGTTGATGTCCTTGACGGCTACCTCATACTGGTTGCCGTTGAGTTTAAGTTTATAAGTTTTCATTCAATATATTCCCTCTTTTAGGCAGCTAATAATTGCTATTCTTTAAAATTTAATATTAAGAAGATTCTCTTCTCAGAACTTTCTGAGAGGAGACTTCTTCTGATTATTGCCAGCACCTGTCCAGCTTGAAGCCGATGGAGCCAGTGTAAGAACGCCTGACTCCTGGTCGTGCATGCCATCCTCGTTGAGGAAGAGGCCCACAGCAATGATGGCTGCCAGTTCCTCTTCGTTCTGGATGCTATCTTTCACCTCCTGACGCTTCTTGTTAGCCTGAGCGCGACGGTCATTGACCTGCTCAATCTGCTTCTTGCGGTGGAAAGCCTTCTTGATCTGCAGGCCACACCATGCCAGCGTAGGGTAGAGGTATTTGAAGCTGAGGAAAAGGATCAGCAGCGCCACGAAGACCACACCCATAGAGATGATAGCCATCATCCAGCCAATAGGATCCTGCTCGCCGAAGCGATCTGCATTATTGGCCAGAGCTGGAGTAAAGATTGCCGAGAGGAGACCTCCTAAAATGATTGTTTTCTTCATTACAGTGGCAGATTGTCGTGTTTCTTAGCTGGATTCTCCACACGCTTGTTGTGCAGCTTCTCGAGCGCACGGATCACGCGGAAACGAGTGTTGCGTGGCTCGATGACGTCATCGATATAACCCTTGTGAGCTGCATCGTATGGGTTGCAGAACAGCTTCTCATACTCAGCCTTCTTCTCAGCCACTACAGCAGCCTTAGCCTCTGGTGTCTCAGCTGCCTTGAGTTCCTTGCCATAAAGCACCTCTACAGCGCCGCCAGAACCCATGACTGCGATCTCAGCCGATGGCCAAGCGTAGTTTACATCGCCACGCAGCTGCTTACAGCTCATCACGATGTGGCTACCGCCATAAGACTTGCGGAGGGTAACGGTCACCTTAGGTACGGTGCTCTCGCCGTAAGCATAGAGCAGCTTAGCACCATGATCGATCACGCCGTTGTACTCCTGACCCGTACCTGGGAGGAAGCCTGGAACATCGACCAGTGTTACCAATGGAATGTTGAATGCATCGCAGAAACGTACGAAACGAGCTGCCTTACGTGAAGCATTGCTGTCAAGACAGCCTGCCATGACCTTTGGCTGGTTAGCTACCACGCCGACCGACTGTCCGTTCATACGGGCAAAGCCTACGATGATGTTCTTGGCCCAACCTGCGTGTACTTCGAACATCTCGCCATTATCGACAATCGAGGCGATGACCTGATACATGTCGTAAGCCTGGTTAGCCGACTCAGGGATGATCTCATTGAGCGAGTCGTCGATGCGGTCGATAGGATCGTTGCACTCTACACGTGGAGCCTCCTCCATATTGTTCTGAGGAAGGTATGAGAGCAGGGTGCGGATCATCTGTATAGCCTCCTCCTCGTTCTCGGCAGCGAAGTGAGCAACGCCCGACTTGGTAGCGTGTACGGTAGCACCGCCCAGATTCTCCTGATCTACTACCTCGCCAAGGACTTCCTTGACCACCTTCGGACCGGTGAGGAACATGTATGAAGTATTCTTGACCATCAGCACGAAGTCGGTGAGGGCAGGAGAGTAAACCGAACCACCTGCACAAGGACCCATGATGGCCGAGATCTGTGGAATTACACCCGAAGCAAGGATGTTGCGCTCGAAGATCTCACCGAAGCCAGCCATCGAAGCAATACCCTCCTGAATACGTGCGCCACCAGAGTCGTTGAGGCCAATGACAGGAGCTCCTACACGCATAGCCATGTCCATGATCTTGCAGATCTTCTCTGCCATGGTCACGCTGAGCGAACCACCAGATACGGTGAAATCCTGTGCGAAAAGGAAGACAAGTCGTCCGCCGATGGTTGCCGAACCGGTCACGATGCCATCACCGAATGGATG
>DCIF01000072.1:26667-27695 GCA_002315795.1 Bacteroidales bacterium UBA1733 | reverse complement strand
TCTCCTCGAACGAACCTGGGTCAACCAGTGCTTCGATGCGCTCACGTGCCGTCTGCTTGCCCTTGGCATGCTGTGCCTCGATGCGCTTCTCACCACCACCCATGCGTGCGGTCTCGCGGTTCTTGATGAGTTCCTGAATTTTCTGTAATTGTATGCTCATTTAATGATTTTGTGTTCTGCGCAAAATAACGCAACTGAATATTAAAATTATGTACGCGCGAAATAAATAATCATTATTCCTCGTCCTCCTTGATGTTATGATATACAGCTGTTACGTCATCGTCCTCATCAAACTTGTCGAGAAGCTTGTCGAGGGTCACGCGCTGCTCTTCGGTAACCTCCTTATAGTCGTTAGGGATGCGGATGAACTCGGCGCTCTTGATCTCGAAGCCATTGTCCTCGAAGTACTTCTGGAGATCAGCATAGCTCTCAGGATCGCCTTCTACTACGAGTGTGTTCTCCTCCTCGTCGAAGTTGATCTCCTCTACGCCGAAGTCGATGAGCTCCAACTCGAGCTCCTCCATGTCGATGCCGTCCTTAGCACCAACGGTGAAGACAGCCTTACGGGTGAAGAGGAAAGAGAGCGAACCCTGTGTGCCGAGGGTGCCGCCATACTTGGTGAAGTAAGAACGCACGTTAGCCACGGTACGAGTGTTGTTGTCGGTTGCAGCCTCTACGAAGATAGCGATGCCGAATGGGCCGTAGCCTTCGTAGGTCAACTCCTTATAATCGCTGGTATCCTTATCGGTAGCCTTCTTGATAGCACGATCGATGGTATCCTTAGGCATACCTGCAGACTTAGCTGAAGCGATGAGAGTACGCAGACGGCTGTTGGTATCCGGATCACCACCACTTGCCTTAACGCACATAGTAATTTCCTTACTGAACTTAGAAAATGCCTTACTGTTCTTGCTGTTGCGCGCCATGATACGCGCCTTGCGATATTCAAATGCTCTTCCCATTGGGTTTTATATTTTTTGTAATTATTATTATTTCGAATTAGTAGTTTCTCTTGATTAGCGGAGTGA
>DCIF01000072.1:25182-26558 GCA_002315795.1 Bacteroidales bacterium UBA1733 | reverse complement strand
ATCAGCGAGATAGCATACGACTTCTTGCCGACAGGAAGGTTCTTGCCCTCATAGACGTCAAAGAGAGTGACGCTCTTCAGGAGCTTCTTCTCATTGTCGAAGGCCATCTTCTCGATGTCGGCAAACTGTACGGTGTTGTCGACCAGGAGAGCCAGGTCACGCTTCACAGGAGGGAACTTCGAGATCTCCTGCTGCTGTACGTTGACCTTGGCAGCGTCTTTCATGAGCGACTTCCAGTTGAGGTCAGCATAGTAAACCTCCTGGTTGATGTCGAACTTCGAGAGGATCTTGTTGCTCACGATACCGAGTGTAGCCAGTACCTTACCCTTCATGTTGGTGATCTCAAGACCTACGGCATAGATGTCGCTGTGGAACTGGCGCTGCTTCAATCCCTGCTGCTCCAATCCGAGGCGCTTCAGGATGTTGAGTACGGCAGCCTTAAGCTCATAGACGGTTGCCTTGCTGTCGGCTGCTGCCCATGAACCCTGATTGCGGTTGCCGGTCATCCAGAGACCCAGATGCGACTCCTCAGAATAACCGATGATGCCACGGCCCTCCTGCTGTACCTCGAGAGCGGTCTTCTCGCCATCCATTACCTGCAGGTTAACTACCGCCTGCTTGGCAGCGTTATAATGCTCCGTGTTGCCGAACTCATAGAAACGGCAGTTCTGGTTCTTATAGTTGATGTTGCGGATGATGCTCTGCAGACCTCCGAAGAGGAGGGTCTGGCGCAATACGTTCAGATCGCTTGAGAGTGGATTCATCACACGCACGAGGTTGGCTGCAGGATAAGTCTCCAATCCGTCGTAGAAAGCCTCGGCGGTGAGCGAGTTGCACAGAATCTCGCTATAGCCGGCACCGGTCAGCTGTTCGCTGATGATCTGCTGCAGACGGTTGCTCACGTCGGCGGTGCTCTTCTGTACAGGCGAGGTGCGTACGCTCTTAGGCAACTCCACGCGGTCATAGCCATAGATGCGGAGGATGTCTTCGATGACGTCACAGTCGCGGGTCACATCCACACGGTAAGCAGGGATCTGGATCTTTACACCCTCAGCATTCTCCTCCAGGATCTCCATCTCCAGGAGTCCGAGGATACGCTTCACCATCTCTACCGGGATGTCGATACCCGAAAGACCATTGACACGCTTGTAGGTCAGATCTACTACAGCAGGAACATTCTTTACAGGATATTCCTCTACGATATCGCCTACGATGGTACCACCAGCCAGCTCCTTTACCAGGAGGGCTGCACGGCGCAGAGCGTAAGGGATGTTGTCGATATCTACGCCACGCTCATAGCGGAAAGAAGCGTCGGTCGAGAGCTGCTGACGGCGTGCCGTCTTACGCACCCAGGTTGGATGGAAGCAGGCGCACTC
>DCIF01000072.1:15382-25118 GCA_002315795.1 Bacteroidales bacterium UBA1733 | reverse complement strand
CCCGCAATACACATAGGCTCTTCGGCATTGCAGATCATCAGATCGCGCTCAGAGAGCTTGTGCTCATTGCCGTCGAGCGTTACGAATGGTGTACCCTCAGCGCAGGTCTTCACCACGATCTGGCCACCCTTGATCTTATCGGCATCGAAGGTGTGCATAGGCACCGCGGTAGCGAAGAGGATATAGTTGGTAATATCGACGATGTTGTTGATCGGACGGAGGCCGATGGCCTGCAGACGGGTCTTCAGCCATTCTGGCGACTCGCGTACGGTCACACCGCTGATGGTGATACCAGAGTAGCGAGGACAGGCCTCGGCGTTCTCTACCTTGATGCTGATTGGCTGGAAAGGCGACTGCAGCGTCTTGTTGATGAGCTTGTCGGCAGCCAGGACGGTGTCAAAGTTGGCAATGCTTGGCTTAACCAGCTCATGAGGCAGGTCATGGGCACCGAGGTAAGCATTGAGGTCGCGTGCTACGCCAAAGTGGCTGGCAGCGTCAATGCGGTTTGGAGTGATATCCACAGCGATGACATAATCGCTCTCTACATGATAATATTCTGCGGCTGCAATACCCAGAGGTGTGTCTTCTGGCAGCACGATGATACCGGCATGGTCGGTTCCGACGCCAATCTCGTCTTCAGCGCAGATCATACCGTTCGATGGTACGCCGCGAAGCTTGGCCTTCTTGATGGTGAACGACTGGTCACCGTCATAAAGCACAGTGCCGAGCGTAGCTACGATGACTTTCTGTCCGGCAGCTACGTTAGGAGCACCGCAGACGATCTGTGCCACGACATGCCCCTCAGCGGTGATCTCGCAGTTGGTGCCGTATGCCTCCTTCACCCATTCAGCAGAACCTAAATCTACCGTGGTGATGTGCATGTGGTCAGAATCAGGGTGAGCCTCGCAGGTCAGTACATAACCTACCACCAGGCCCTTGAGTCCGCCACGGATGGTCTCGATCTCCTCTACGCCTTCGGTCTCAAGGCCGATAGAAGTCAGGGCTGCAGAAGTCTGCTCAGGGGTGAGGTCGAACTTCAGATAATCTTTCAGCCACTTATAAGAAATGTTCATAGTCGATATGTAGTTTTAATATATTTCAAAAACGCGCGCAAATATACTTATTTATTATCAAACAGACAAAAAAAGTGCCTCATTTTAGGCTATTTTTTGTTTTCTTTATTCCTTTTTCGCTATTTTATGAAACTCCTCTTTGCAATTTCAAAAATAAAATATATCTTTGCAGCGGTGTTTGGAGCTTACTATAAGGACTACTCTAATCTCTAAACACTGAACACTAAACTCTCCACTCTAAACTTAAAAATCATGGAAAGAACATTTGTAATCCTTAAGCCTTGTACCGTACAGCGTGGCCTTATTGGCGAGATCCTCAACCGTTTTGAGAAGAAAGGCCTCAAACTCGTCGGTCTCAAGATGGCACAGCTCAATGACGAGATCCTGGCACAGCACTATGCACACCTCGTCGATCGTCCATTCTTCCCAGGTCTGAAGCGCAGCATGATGGCGTCACCAGTCGTTCTGTGCTGCTTTGAGGGCGTCGATGCTATCGAGGTAGTTCGTCTGATGGCAGGTGCAACCAACGGCCGTAAGGCGCTTCCTGGTACCATTCGTGGCGACTACTCAATGAGTGGCCAGCAGAACATCGTTCATGCCAGCGATGGTCCTGAGACGGCAGCTGCTGAGATCAAGCGTTTCTTTAAGGACGAGGAGCTCTATAGCTATGACAACGTAGCTTGTGCCAAGTTCGGATACGCCGAAGATGAGGTCTGATCCTATACGCAAAACAAGAAATTTCAAATAACAAAAAACGCGATTATCTGCCAGAGAAAGAGGTCTTTCTGTGGCAGATGATACGTGTATCATTTACTGATGCATTTATTTAATAAAATATTGAGTCTGACTCTTTTGTGCCTGTTTGTTTCAAGCGTTCATGCGCAAGAGAAAGAGGATGCTCAGTGGCTGAAAGACCTGACATCGCGCATCACCGTCGGAGGCTTTGTTCAGGGCGGTTATACCTATACGCACCAGCAGGGCGTGAACTCCAATACCTGGGATATGAAGCGTGCCATCATCCTGGCTCGTGCTCGTGTCACCGATCGTTGGTCGTTCTTTTTTATGCACGATTTCTCCAGTGTCGTACAGGAATATTATACCGATTTCCGCATCACGCGAGATAAGTCGCTCAGCGTGCGTTTCGGTCAGTTTAAGAACGATCTCACCATCGAGAATCAGATTGCTCCCACCTTACTCGAACTGATTGATGTCTGCAGTCAGGGAGTGACCTATTATACTGGCTGTGGTTCCGATCCGCTCTATGGCATCAACTATGGTCGCGACCTCGGTCTTGATATCTTTGGCGAGCTCTTCGGCGGTAAACTGCACTACAACGTCGGCATTATGAATGGTCGCGGTGTCAATAAGAAAGATCTTGACAACAGGAAAGACGTCATCGTCAAGCTCGACTATCGACCGCTGCCTGGCCTCCGACTGGTAGCTACAGCGCAGAAGGGTTATGGTACTTCGGTTTCTGAGCAGCCTTCGGTCTATATCCCGCAGGAACATGCCATTGCTTATGGCGAGACCTATCGTCGTGACCGCTGGACGGCCGGCTTTGAATACAAGAGTGGTGCCAACGACTACTGGAAAGACCGCTGTGTGTCTGTCCGTGGTGAGGTGCTTGGTGGCCGTGATGGGAAGACCCATTCATGGGGTGGCTATCTCACAGCGTCGGTGCCGGTGGTTGAGGGGCTCGATGTCGTGGCTTCATACGATTATTTCAACTACGCCAAAGGGTATGACCATGATCGCACTCAGCTGATCGCCGGCTTGCAGTATTGGTTCTTCCGTCGATGTCGTTTTCAGGCGCAGTATTCGTGGTCAGATACCTCTACCTTAGGTCTCAACAGTGCTTGGCTGGAGAAGCCATGCAGCCGCATTCTTTTACAAACACAAATTGCATTCTAATATGAAGAAAATTAAATTTTTAGCAGCCGTGATTCAGGACGAAGAGTCTGCTGCTCAGCCTGCAGAAATGCAGCGTTACGTTATGGAAGTTCCAGAGGAAATCTATGAAGAACTCTATCAGGTCTGGAATGCCAACGACTGCAACATCGACAGCCAGAAGACCAACTGGGAAGGCCACGAAGCCTTACTGTCTCAGATCACTGCCGCTCTCCCTGATGGCGCTGTCTGGGAGCTTAGTCCCGAGACCGATGACGAGTTCAACTGGATACTCTGATCCGTAAACTCGTACTTAACTGTGGCTATTTTGGCTTAGTTGAGGCCGAGACAGCGCGCGCGAACAAAATATATACTTTAGATAAAGAAAAGAATAGAAAAGAAAAGACTACGTCTAAAGAAACGGAGAATCGCATAGCGACTCTCCTGTGTGAGGCGGCCGATTAATTCACAAAGCGCCAATTTGAGCTAATTTTGCAGTGTCAAAAAGTGGTTTCAGAGAGCACGGAAAGGAGAAAATAATTTCTGGAAGTGGTTTCAGCGATCAATGAAACCTCAAACAAAAGTCTGGAAGTGGTTTCAGAGAGCGCTGAAAGAAGAATAGAAAGCTGGTGAGTTCCAGTAAAATTGATTTTTGGCAGATTATTTGGAAATATCGAAAAAAATCTGTAAATTTGCCCGCTAATTTGAAATAACAACAAGTGTCATAAAATCGTTCATCTGATGAAATTAAGATCTTTGGCTGTATTCAGCCTCCTAACGTTGGCGTCGCTGCCTTTCATGAGTCGGTCGGTGATGGCAGAAGAGCGTCTGCCTGAGTATCTGCAGTGTGAGAAATTTACGCTCGATAAGTTGCAGTCAATGGTCTATTCCACCCAGGTCACACCACACTGGATGCCTTCGGGAAATACGTTCTGGTATAACTATAAGACCAGCGAGGGTGAACACTGGTACCTCGTGGATCCTGCAACCCGCCAGAAGAAGGAGATTTTTGATAATGTGGATCTTGCTGCTCGTCTCTCGGAAGAGATGCACGATCCGTACGATGCTCAGCATCTACCAATCCGTAATCTGCAACCGGTAGATGAGAAGACTTTCACCTTCGAGGTGACATCTTCGCAGGATAAGAAGGCCGATGCCAAGGCTGACAAGAAAGATCAGAAGAAGGGCAAGGAGAAGGAGATCGCTTACTTCAGCTATAACGTGCAGACTCGTACCTTGACCCGACTGAGCGAGGACGAGAAGCCGCTGAAGCGTCTGGATTGGGGTACGGTGTCGCCCGATGGTAAGACCGTGATCTATGCCAAGGATCTCAACCTCTGGAAGATGTCGTTCGAAGACTATCAGAAGCTCCGCAAGGACGATAAGGACAGTACGGTCACCGAGATACAGATCACCAAGGATGGCGTAGAGTATTTCGGCTATGGCATGCCACGCAACGTGCTGAATACGGATACGATCTGCAACGGCAAGCGCCGCGGTGTCTATGGCCTGGTCTTCGCACCAGACTCGAAGCACTTTGCCGTGCTGCTGTCTGACTCGCGTATGCTGAAGGATCTGTGGGTCATCAATTCGATGGCTAAGCCTCGTCCGACCCTGGAGACCTACAAGTATCAGATGCCTGGTGAGAAGGAGAATGCGGTGGAGCATCTCTATATCTTCGACACTGAGACCGGCGACCGTAAGGAAGTCAACACTTCGGCGTTCAAAGACCAGACTCTCGACATCCAGACGGCTGTGCTGAACCCTGGCGATATGACCAAGGGGTATCGCACTTCGGTATGGACAGGCGACAGCAAGCGTTTCTACGTGTCACGCGTCAGTCGCGATCTGAAGCGCGTGGATATCTGCTCCTATACTTTGGGCCAGGATACCCTCGTGCCGGTGATCGAAGAGCGTCTGAATACCTACATCGACTATCTTAACGTGCAGAGCCCTAACGAGGGCAAGGAGATCATCCACTGGAGCGAACGCGACGGATGGGGCCATCTCTACCTCTACGGCGAGGACGGCAAGCTCAAGAACCGCATCACACGTGGCCCTTGGCATGTGGAGGAGATTGTGCGCCTCGACAGCAAGAACCGCGTGGTGTATTTCACTGCCAGCGGTAAGAACGAGGGTGAGAACCCTTACTACATGCACCTCTACCGCTGTAACCTCGATGGCACGGGACTGAAGCAGCTCGATGAGAAGAACTACTTCCATGAGCCGACGATGACCTGGAATGCCGGCTATTTCGTAGATAACTACAGCCGCTCTGACTATGCACCGGTGTCAGAGTTGCGCGATGCACAGGGTAACCGCATCATGACGCTTGAGAAGGCCGATCTGAGCCGTCTGTTTGAGGCTGGTTATAAGTTCCCAGAGATCTTTAAGGTGAAGGCTGGCGATGGCGTGACCGACCTCTGGGGATGCATGTACAAGCCTTTCGACTTCGACAGCACCAAGGTGTATCCGATCATCGACTATGTCTATCCGGGTCCACAGGTTGAGGCTACCTATTATCCCTGGAAGAATATGAACCTGCGTCTGGATCGTCTGGCACAGGCCGGTTTCATCGTGATCTGCGTGGGTCAGCGTGGCGGTCATCCATGGCGCAGCAAGTGGTATCATAACTTCGGCTATGGCAATATGCGCGACTATCCGCTCTACGACCATAAGTATGCCATAGAGCAGCTGGCTAATCGTCACAGCTTCATCGACATTGACCGTGTGGGCATGCATGGCCATTCGGGTGGCGGCTTTATGACCTTTGCGGCTATGTGTCAGTATCCGGACTTCTTCAAGGTAGGTGTCTCATGTGCCGGTAACCACGATAACAACATCTACAACCGCTGGTGGAGCGAGAAGCACCACGGCGTGCGTGAGGAGATCTCGGCTGAAGGCGATACGACCTTCGTTTACAGCATTGCCAACAACCAGGAACTGGCGTCGAAGCTCAAGGGTCGTCTGCTTATCGTGCATGGCGATATTGACAACAACGTGCATCCGGCTAACACCGTGCGTGTCATCAACAATCTGATCAAGGCTGGCAAGCGTTTCGATATGCTCTTCCTGCCTACACAGCGCCACGGCTTCGGCGATATGAACGAGTATTTCTACTGGCGTCTGGTAGATCACTTCTGCAAGTATTTGAAGGGTGAAAGTGAGACGTCAGTAGATATTCCGAAGCGTTCGGATCTGAGCCGGATGTAATTACTTTTTCTTTCTGCGTAGCAGGTAGATACTCCAGAACATCCAGATAAAGCTGAGGCCGAACAATGTTATGAGCGGGATCATGATCCAGAGGTTCTGATACCATGGAGCCTCGATGATGATGGTCAGTTCCTTGGTCTGTGGCTGGCTGTTCAGGTCGTTACCCTGGTGTGCACTTACCACCAGGGTATAAGTACCTGCTGGCAGAGAAGAGTAGCTCAGGGTCTGGTTCAGGCCCTGTACTTCATGCCATTCTTTCTCATAGCCATTGAGGCGGTAAGCATAGTTGATGTCGATAGGCGTGCTGTACTCCTGGATGGTGAAGCCTAATGAGAACGAATTGGAACTCAATGGCAGGCGTAGGGTAGAAGCGGTCCAGAGCGCGGCGTCAAGGACATTCTCATTTTTTGGAAGATTCGGATCATAGTCGGTCAGCTGATTGTTCACCCAGAGACGGGTGAAATAGATTGGTGTCAGCTGATAGTCGAAATTCTCTACTTCATTCGCATTGAAGGTGAGCATACCATTGTCTCCACCGAAACCGAACTGCTGGTCTGACCAGCGGATAGAGGCTCGTATGCTGAATGAACCTACCTCAGCGATATCGGGACTGTTGTATCTGAGGGCTTTGTTGTGCTTCGGATCATAGCAGGTGATGCCACGGTTTGACGATAGCCAGAAATTTCCATCGTCGCTCATCTGCATGGCACTATAGGTCTCACCTGCCTGTTGTCCGGTCTGTATCAGGTGCAGGGTCTGATCCTGGTCATAGTAGCGCAGCAGGCCCTTGTCTGAGATAAACCACATCACGTTGCTGGCATCCTTGCAGATGTTGAAGACGCGTACGTGCTTTATTTCCTTGAATCGGTGGGTGCTGCCATCGGTCAGAGAGTAGCGCATCAACTGGCCTTCTGTGCCGAACCAGAGCTGCTGCTTGTCGTCGGCATAAAGCGAGATGATCCAATGGGTTCCTTCGTCGTTGATTAGCTGCTTGAGCTCTCCTGTGGTCAGATTGTAGCTGAAGATGCCTTCTCCGTTACAGCCGATAAAGAGGGTCTGCTGATCTGGAGAGACGGCCATGTCCATGATGCTGCGAATTTCGAGCAATGACAGGTTAGGGTCACGTTTCAGTTGTCCCTTGGCGTCGATCTTATAGATGCCATTGCCATAGGTGCCGACGTAGATATCTCCGTTTGGTGCTGTCTCAAGCGACATGATGGCGTTAGACCCCAGGGTAGAGGTCTCGGTAGAATAGTGTGTGCGTGTGCCATCGGGTTTCTGTGCCAGGATACCCGCACCATCCAGTCCGTAATAGCGTGTCTGGTCTAATCCCTCGGCAAAACAGCTGACATTGCTCAGGTTGTGTTCGCTGCCTTTGGTAGCCAGGATCGGACGGCAGCTGAAGAGTTTTCCGCTGTTAGGAATCACCATGACGCCTTTCTGATAGAGGCTTAGCCAGATGTTGCGCTGTTTGTCATGTGTGATATTTTTGATCTTCACATGGTCAATATCTACCGGACACTGCGGATAATGCAGACGTTCGGCCGTTTTGGCTTTGACATTGAGTTGCCAGAATCCGAGACCTTCGGTGCCGATCAGCATACACGAATCCTGACCAGCAGCAATGGCTGTGATCTGTCGGTTCTTGAGCTCTGGCACATCGAGCTGATCGACTTCATAAGAGCGCGTGTGGCAGAGCAGCAGGCCGTGATTGACCGTTCCCAGATAGATAATGCGCGAGGTAGGGCCCAAGGATGCTGTGCTGATCTCGCATTTCTCCTGTTCTGCAGCGCTCATGGTGGTGATCGGTTCTATGAGGCGCATGTCCTTAGGATTCAGGATCTTCATCCATTTCTGTGTGAAAATCCAATGAGTGCCCAGATCGTCGTTGATGATGAGGTTGATATAAGAGTCCGGAAATACCGAAGTATAGGATTTAGTCAGAATCTTATCGGTGGCAAGTTCGTTCTTGTCGAATACAAAAACGCCATAGCCATTGGTGCCCAGAAGCAGCTTGCCTGGATATTGATCAATATCTACAATGGAAGAGATGCTGACGGTGTGACTCGGATCATCATCGATCCTGAAATACTGGAATCGGTTGGTTTCCTGTTCGAAAAGATAGAGACCGTCATTGGCACCAATCCAGATCCTGCCTTCTTTGTCGACGTGCGTGCAGGAGATATGGTTTGTATTGAGTGTACAGGGGTTACTGCTCTCTCCGGTAAACGTCGTGAAGTTCTGTCCGTCAAAGCGAGACAATCCGCCTCTGGTGCATACCCAGAGGAAGTTGTCATTGTCAATATCCAGATCGGTGAGCTGTGTGCTGGCCAGACCATGCTCGATGCTATAGAGACGTGGCTTCTGTGCTTGCGACTGGAAGGTAGTCAGACCTACGAAGGCGAATGCCAGGAACTTGCAGATTCTTGTGAGGTTTTTCATCAGGTGTCGTGCTTGTGGTAATGGAGTAATAGGCGAGGAGGGTGGTAAGCCGCTCTTCACGTGTGGCAAAGATAGAGAAAAGATGAAAACAAAGCAAATTTTTTGCTGGAAATCTATCAATAACGACACAAAAAATTACCTCCACAAGGAATTTCTTCCTGATGGAGGTATTTGTTCTGTCTTGTATAAATCCTGAGAACTACAGGAATTACTTGCGCTTGCCGTAGCGGTTGAGGAACTTATCAACACGACCTGCGGTATCAACGAGCTTGTGCTTGCCAGTGTAGAATGGGTGGCTAGCTGAAGTAATTTCAAGCTTTACGAGTGGGTACTCAACGCCGTCGATCTCAATGGTCTCCTTGGTGTTGATGGTAGAGCGTGAGATGAAAGTCACGTCGTTTGACATGTCCTTGAATGCTACAGGACGATAGCTCTCTGGATGGAGATTCTTCTTCATTTTGTTTTTTATTTTATGACCGGGGAAAATGCTCGGTCTGTTTATATTTCGGGCGCAAAGATAGTAAAAATATCTTTTAATACCAATACTTTTGATAAATAAATTAAAAATAAACTGCTTTTTTGTGCGAAAAAATCTATTCTGCCATTTGTAGATGGTATATTATAGATTGTTTAGTCTGCGTACGGCCTCAAATCCCATAAGGCTGTTAGTCTTTCTCGTCGATGAAGTGTGTCTTGATATACTTCCAGATTCTTCGGAGAGATCACCTTATATATATTATAATAGGTATAAACCGCAGTGAGATACACTTTCACAGTGTTTTTGCTCAGAGCAGACCGCTCTAAGCTCTTTTGATAATCCGTAAGTTCTCGTTTCATAGGGGTGTTGTTTAATTAGTGGTTTTCTTCGGTACTAAAGCTAGGAAATGATTGCTTGAGATAGCAAAAACAAGCATACAACAGCATTGTTTTTTCCTCTTTTTTCGATACTAGTGCGTCTAAATTGTTAAAACTGTTAAATAAAATAGTTAAATTCATAAAGCAAATTAATGAAGTTTGATTTATTAATGTATATTTGCACCGTTAAAAAAATGTGAAAATATGTTTTTTTTAACAACATTACCGATAATGCACATTATTAGTAACTGACATTTTGCTGGAAT
>DCIF01000072.1:5615-15303 GCA_002315795.1 Bacteroidales bacterium UBA1733 | reverse complement strand
TTTACCTATTTTATTAACATACCTAAAAACAAGTTTATGAAAACAAGACTGTTGTTTTTGTTAACGTTCTGTTTCCTGTGCTGCTCGGCAGTATGGGCACAGCGTGTTGTGAAGGGCCAAGTCGTTTCTGACAATGAAAACGAGCCACTCATTGGTGTGGCTGTTCTCGAGAAGGGAACTTCGAATGGCGTAGTTACAGACATTGATGGTAATTATTCCCTCAAGGTCGCTGACAATGCCACCCTTGTAATTTCTTATGTCGGCTACGAGACTCAGAGCATTGCAGTCAAGGGCCAGAGCACTATCAATGTCCGCCTCGTGGAGGACAACAAGGTGCTTGAAGACGTAGTTGTTGTTGGTTACGGTACCATGAAGAAGTCCGACATCTCTGGTTCTGTAGCAACCATCAACAAGGAGCAGATGGAGCGTAAGGTTCCTACCAACGTAGCTCAGGCCCTCCAGGGTGCAGCTGCAGGTGTTATGGTAACCTCTCTCGACGGTGCTCCTGGTTCAAGCGCAGCTATCCGTATCCGTGGTATCGGTACCGTACAGGGTTCTGCTGATCCTCTCTACGTAGTCGATGGTGTACAGGTTGGCTCAAACGCTGACTTCGTTAACCCTTCTGATATCGAGAGCATCGAGGTACTCAAGGACGCTTCTGCTACCGCTATCTATGGTTCTGCTGGTGCTAACGGTGTCATCATGATCACCACCAAGCATGGTAACAAGGGCAAGATGAACATTAACATCACTGCTGACTGGGGCTTCCAGACTCTTCCTTACAAGATCGAGACCCTCACTGGTGATGACTATGCTCGTTCAATCCGTGAGGCAAAGGCTAACGATGGCCAGACCCTCAACAACCAGGTATTCTCTGAGGCTTATGACGGCAAGCGTGGCAACATTGACTGGCAGGACCAGATGTATCGCATGGGTCTGAAGCAGCAGTATGGTATTTCTGCTAACGGCGGCACTGACAAGACTCAGTACAACTTCTCTATCGGCTATCTTGACAATGACGGTATCATCGTAAATACTCACTACGATCGTGTTACCGCACGTGCGAGCGTTAAGTCAAAGGTGAACAATTACATCGAGTTCGGTGGTGATATCAACTACATGTACTCTACTATCAATGGTAACAACATTGGTATGGGTAACAACGGTAACCTTTCTTCTCAGCGTGATATCGCTCAGATGGCTCCAACTTTGGATTATATTGATGACGTTACTGGCCAGCTTGTTAATGTTAACATCGTTAATCCTGATGGTACTTATGGCTCATCTAAGTCTCCAACACCTGATGGTTGGGAAGGTATGACCGCTGGTGCACAGAACCCATACGCTACTCAGATGGAGGCAAGCAGCATCTCTCGCAATAGCCGTATCTCTGTTAACCCATACATCGATCTTACTCTTCTTAAGACTAAGCAGCATTCATTGAACCTCCATTCTATCTTCTCATGGACTCAGACTAACTCTGATTCTGATAACTTCCATGGCAAGTTCAAGCGCTACAACAACATTGGTGGCGTGATGACCGAGGTTGAGTACAATGGTTCAGACCGTGAGCAGTACGAGTTCGGCTTGAGCCAGAGCAAGGGCCTTTCACGTAGCATCGAAACTTATTTGACCTATAAGTGGGAGACTGACTTCAACACTCTCACCGCAATGGCAGGTAATACCGTTAGCCGTTACGAGGGTGCTTGGGTAAGCGCAAGTGCTAAGGGCTTCCTTTCAGCAGATAACCGTGACATCTCACTTGCTACAGATCTCAGCTCTATCACCGGTAGCGGTGCATTCAACGCTGATGTTCGTGGTATCTCATACTATGGTCGTTTGGTTTACAGCCTCTTTGACAAGTATATCTTGACTGCAACCGTTCGTCGTGATGGTTCTTCAAACTTCTCTACAAGCAACCGTTGGGGTACCTTCCCTTCAGCTGCATTGGCATGGCGTATCAAGGAGGAGGCTTTCCTTCGTGATGTAGATGCTATCAGCAACGCTAAGCTTCGTCTTGGTTGGGGTCAGACTGGTAACTCAGGTGGTATCGCTGGCAAGTCAACCTATGCACTTTCTTCAGCTAACACCAAGTATCAGTTCTACGGCAATGCAGGTGGTGGTACCACCGGTGCATTCGATCGTGTTACTGGTTTCTATGCTCCACTCGTTGATACCAACTTGAAGTGGGAGACCAATGAGCAGACCAATATCGGTATTGACCTCGGCTTCCTTGGCAATGACTTGACTATTACTGCTGATTACTTCATTCGTAAGACTAAGGATCTTCTCCTTAACATGCAGATCCGTCCATCAGCTGGTGAGACTTCTATCTATACCAACTATGGTCAGATTGAAAATACTGGTTTCGAGTTCTCTATCAACTACAACAAGCGCATCAACAAGGACCTCAGCTTCAACGTAGCATTCAACGGTTCTACCTTGAAGAACAAGGTAAAGAAGATGGGTGATCCTTATACCGCTACCTGTTCAGAGTCACAGGGTGATGGTTCGAACGTAGGTGCTGTTGCAGGTACTGCATTCCTCTGGAACAACCACTCAATCTCTAAGGAGGGTGAGGCTGTAGGTTCTTACTATGGCTATAAGGTTGTAGGTATCATCAACAGCCAGGCTGATCTTGACAAGGCTCTCGCACAGGGTCAGACAGCTAAGATGGGTGACTACCTCTTCAAGGACCTTCCAAACACACCTGCAACAGAGGAAGATGTAGCTGCTGGTAAGGCTAGCAAGGTTGGTGAATTAATCTGTGACGGCAAACTCAACGAGAGCGACTGCGAGATCTTAGGCAATGGTATCCCAGCATTCAACTACGGTTTGAACCTCAGCGCTACTTATAAGGATTTCGATTTCAGCCTCTACACCTATGGCGTATTGGGTATGGACATCCTTTCTTACTCTAAGATGCGTTACACCATCGCTAATGCTTCTGATGATAGCTGGACTCCAGCTCTCCTCAAGGATAGCTACAACAACATGTGGTCTTCAACAAACACCAATGCAAGCCTTCCACGTTTGACCCGTCTCGACAACAACTACAACAGCCGTGTCAGCGATGCTTGGATTGAGAATGGTAACTTCTTGAAGATTAGCAACCTCCAGATCGGTTATACTGTTCCACGCAAGTATCTCCAGAACCTGGGTGTTTCTTCAGTTCGCGCATACATTGCTATCCAGAACCTCTGCACCATTTCTCCATACACCAAGTATGGCGATCCTGAGGTTGGCCAGAGCAGCCCTATCTACAGCGGTCTTGATACTGGTCGTTACGTGACTCCACGTACTTATCAGTGTGGTTTAAGTGTTAGCTTCTAATTGATGGTCAAACCGTACTAAACAAAAAAAACGCATTATGAAAAATATTGTAAAGTTTTTATCAGTAGCTAGTGTGGGTTGCCTCATGATGACCTCTTGCAACAATGATGACTACCTCTCTACTACACAATATAACATCCTCGCCATCGAGTCTGAATACGAGAACGATGACAACGCTTTGATGGGCTTGAATGGTATTTATGCCTACAACAATGTCAGCTCACAGGACAACAGCTGGGGATACAAGCCAAACCTCTTTACTGGTTCACACCCTACTATGGATACCCAGTGTACCGGTTGGGACGTTAAGTTCCTTAACCAGACTTGGGATGCAAACGTAGGTGAGCTCGGTGAGGGCTGGTCACATGCATACACCGCTATCTCACGTGCCAATATCTACCTTCAGGGTCTTGAAGAGGCAACTGCTCTCTCTGCTGCCGTTAAGAAGACTTGCGAAGGTGAGGCTAAGGCTCTTCGTGCATACTTCTATTCTTGGTTGGCTACCACCTTTGGTCGTGTACCAATGCTGGCTACCGGCGAGGACTTCAGCAATACTCCTGTAAAGGCAGCTGCTGATACCTATGAGGAGATGTGGGACTTCATCATCGCTGACCTCACAGACGCTTATAATAAGCTTGCCTGGAAACCTTACAATGATCAGTATGGTCGTTGTACGAAGGGTATGGCAGGTGCTTATCTGGCTGATGCATACATGTGGAAGGCTTACCGCTGCCCTGATAAGGCTTCAGATTGCTATAACAACGCTAAGGTTGTCTTGAAGGAGATCATCACTAGCGGAACTTATGCTCTGACCTCTAACTATGCTACCAACTGGGATCCAGCAGGCTTCTGGAACGAGGAGTGTGTATGGGCCATGGTATCTGATGAGGGTAATGAGTGGAGCAGCTGGGGTGGTGACCGTACCATCACCTTCTGTAACCCTAACATGTTCAAGTGGTTTACCGCTTGTCCTGAGAATGGTGGCTGGGGTTCTCAGTACCTTTCATGGGAGTGGTATTCATGCTATGAGTCAGGTGACCAGCGTCGTGATGCATCTTGTGCTACTGGCGCAATTCCTGCTGATCAGCTCGCTAAGTATGGCATCGAGAAGTCTGCATCTGTTTGGGGCTTCCATCCATATCTCCAGGATTCACTGGGTACCAAGGATGCTAATGGCATCGTAGTAAATCCATTCATCAATGCTGAGGGTTCAGAGGTAGGTACCAAGACTCGTCAGTTCCACTTCACCAATGGTGAGTTTGCTCCAGCTATCTGGACCACCAAGATCTGGCGTAATGCTTATGCTGACGGTAACTCATGGGGTACTCAGATGTGGTCTCCAACCATCATCTATGGCAAGCGTTATTCAAACGTTCTCCTTGACTATGCAGAATGCTGCTTCCGTACTGGTGACGAGGGTTCTGGCTGGTCTGCTATTAACGAGGTTCGTAACCGTGCTTGGGGTAACCTCGAGCCAGGTAAGGACTACAGCAAGTATGTTGCACACAACAACAACGTACTTGCAGGCAATGGCAAGTCTATTGTTTTGTCTGCTTACCCACTCCCAGTGCTTACTTCAACTGTTGAGGTACCAGATGCTAAGACATATTACACCGCACTTCAGGCCACCGCTAACCGTGTAGGTTACAAGCACACTTCTGAGGTTTGGAAGGTTGCTGTTAACGAGGAGCGTCGTAAGGAGTTCAACTCTGAGTGGAGCCTCTGTCCAGATATGATCAAGTCTGGTTATATCCAGGATCACATTGACTACAACTATCCAAAGGATAATGGTGGTAGCGATTATGCTCACTATCCATGGTCTAAGCGTGAGTTCGACTTCGATGTTAACAAGATGGATATGCCAATTCCTGCTATCGAGTTGATGAAGAATACAGCTCTCAAGCAGAACCCTGGTTATTAATCCGGTTTAATAAATCATTTACTATCCCTCAGGACTTCGGTTCTGAGGGATATTTTTTTCGATGCGCTTTTGTTTCTATAGAAACGGACATTGCATTCGCGGAAAGTCCTTTATAGGCTGCAGAATAGAATATTCTGGATTTTATTTGTCCTATCAAGCGCCCTTTATAGGACAAAATGAAAGTGCGAAGTCCTTTCGGAAAAGAAAAACATCAACACATCCGCGGATGTGTTGATGTTTTAAAGAAATAGAGAAACCTTTCTTCGATTTACTTAATTTCAGAAAGTATCTTGGTAGTTCCTGTCGTAACGGGTCCTTTAATGAATTCAGGTATATTATATGATTTCATCAGTCGTTGATAAAAATGAGCATCTTTTTGCGGAACAGGGAACGGTTTGCTGTAATTGCCATCCTGGTCAACGTGTGTGATGAAAGGACGCGTATAAAGACCATCCATGCGGCGGCTGCTGAAGACCATCCAGCGGCCGTTACTGCTCCAGGAGTGATAACTCTCCACCTCATCACTATTGATCGATTCCAGAGGCTTTATTTGGCCTGTATTGAGGTTCAGTTCATAGAGGTCGGCATCACGATGCCAGATGGAGAAAGTTCCATAGGATGCTCTGGTGAAGACCAGTCTTTGACCATCAGGAGAGACGCGCGGAAATGAGACACTCTTTCCTTCCAGATTCGCATTGAACAACGTGTCAACACTTGTCCCTAAGGTTCCTGTTTCCGCATCGAAGGAGGTCGAACAAAGCGAGTATCTCAGCTGCTCATATCCATCGGGCATTTTAAGGCTGTCGGCAGTACAAAAATAGAGTGTCTTTCCGTCTGGAGAAAACGAAGGGAAAGTCTCAAAATGTCCTTCACCAGCCGTAACAGTTGACTTAATGGTCTTTTCGTTCACGATGTCATAGACTAAGATATCTGAAGAGAAGTCGAATACTTCAATCCTGTTGCGGTCTGAAGCATGGAAGACCTGCTTCGTCTGATTGGTTGAGAAGGCAATATATCTGCCAGAGGGATGCCAATAAGGATAGACCAATGTTGGCGGTATATCACCTTTGCCTGTTGGCAGCTTAGCCGTTTCTCCGTCCCTGACCAGATAGGTGCCGCTGAACTTCTTTCGCAGGTGAATAAGCATCTTATCTGGATTGTTCTGTGGGAAGGAATGGCAGTTGATGCATCCTTCGTCAGTCTGTCTGTTGTTGATGATAGATTTCTCATCAAAACTCTCGAGATCACGCTGGTAGATACCCATTTCATTCCAGTATTCATATCCTGGTTCTATCAGACGATATGCCAGATGAGAATCGATGGAATCTGGAGAGATGATGAATTTGAATGGTTCATATTTGAGCCACTGATCCTGCTGCCTGACCTGAATGCGTACAGAAATTTCGCTAGAGGCAGCTGCCAGCTCGTGCCATTGCTTCTGGCTGATATCAAAAGAATGACCGTTCGATGCTATGACGACTTCCTGCTTGCCGGAAGTAAATACTGCAATGGCTTTTTCTACAACACAACTGTCTGCCAATCCGAAGCGGACAGGAGCGATGTTACAGGGAAGGGTAACTCCTTTGTAATCAGGGAAAATAGGAGCCTCCTCTGACAGTGGTTTGGCCTCCTGTACGGTTGGACTGCATGCAGTCATCAAGGGCAATGCAAATACGATGGTTGTGACGATATGTTTCATTGCAGTTGATAGATAGCTTGTAAATATTGTTGAGAGGATTGACGATCAGGATTCTGCTGAACGACACGCTTCAGTGCTTCAACCTTGCCAACTGAACCAGTGAGATAACTTTCTGCTGGCAGACAGCGACGGTTATTGCCGAGCTCGGGATCTGCTTCGATGGCAGCATCATTGTACAGCATTGAACGATACCGTGCTGCCCAATCCTTGTAGTACCAAGTCTTCTCTAACCAGTCTAAATATTTGGCTGCTACACGATATTCACCATAAATCAGATTCGTCTTGACCAGTCTCTGAAGCATACGAGGAGACAGATTATTCATCTGCTGATTCGTTTCAAATGCGGTGAGCTGAGCCAGAGAAAAGTATCCCATTGAATAAAAAATGTCACTGGCCATTGCGCTAATATAAGCTGATGTTATGTCTTCCACCATGAGATACGTAGGTTTGGCTCCTCGTACTTCCTTAAACCGTTTCGTGAGTAGCCCGGTTTCTGCCAGTGCTAAATTACGGCAGTTGAGGAACAGCAGATTGTCCATTGCGTGCTGATCGCACTCCTGAATTGTCTCTTCCCACTCCTCATTTCGACAGAGGTCCTGCAGTTCTTTGAAGAATTCGTTTCTCGAATCAATGAAAGTCCTGCATCCGACTGTTGTGAACAATAATACTACAATAATCTGAATCCAGGTCAGGTTGCGTGTTATCCAGAGAGGAATACGTAAATGGCGAACGGTTAATCCAAGCAACAGGATGATGAGCCACAGGAGCCATGGCAGCCAGGCAATAACCTTATGGGTGGGTACTGCATTATTATAATAGGCGCAAGGAGTGAGCAATTGTTCAAGGGATCCTTGCGTGCCCAAGTGCAGACTGATACCTGCCAGTAAGAATGTAATTACAAAGGGAAAGAACGCAAAAGGGGAGAAGCGACTCACTAAGATAGTCAGGGCAAAAAGCATGGAGATTGGTCCAGCGAACCAGTATAACAGGAACGTTGCCAGCAAAGAATAGATTCGGCGGACATATTTGCCTTGGATCTTTTGGCGGATATTCAGACAGATGAGCATCAGGAAAATTCCTACAGTTTCCTCATACTGGTAATTGTTTGCTGTTTGTGCAATCAGCAGAGCAATGGAAGGTAGCAAAGCCAGTATATTCAGTCTGTTGCTCCATGCAATACGTGCGAGATAGGTGCTCATCTCAAAACAGATAAGAGCTAATAGAACCGCATTGATCAGAACTCCAGCCAGAGGAATGACGAAGAACTGACAGAGATAATCTGCCAGCAACCGGCATAACCCTCCTGCGTGCATCATTTGCTCTGCTATATAGTTTGTGTCATAGTAGAATGTGCGCCAATGCTCCATGTAAGCGAAGGTGTGACTACAAAACAACAAAGACAATGCTGCAAAAAGCACTGTCGCGAATACTATATATAATAAAGAATAGAGATGTGCTTTGTTCTTCATTGTACGAGAATAATAGGAATAAAAAATGGCAGTACGTTACAAAAACGCGTCGTCACGACGAATTAAGGTAACGCCTGCCGCTAATTAAACACACACATGTCTAAAGCTTACTATCATATCCTTATTTACTCTTTGTTTTTCGGGTGCAAAGGTAGCGCTTTTATTGAATTCCACCAAATTTTGTTGTTACATCTCTCTGTTTGGTTTGTAACATTTGTCGGAAAGCGTGTTACATTTCCTTTTGTTTTCTTCAATAGGGCCGAAAATGAGTAAATTTAAGGGTAAAATAAGGTGTTTCCTTAATTCTAATGTTGCAATTATTGGTGTATCAAAGTAACAAATACCAGATATCCTAACATGGCAGGTGCAGCCATGATAAGGGAGTCGAAGCGGTCCCAGAGACCGCCATGGCCTGGAAGTATATTGCCTGAATCCTTAACGCCAACAGCACGTTTTACTAATGATTCAATCAAATCGCCAAAGGTCGAGGCAACGCTCACTATCAAGCCCATTCCGATCCATTCGAGGGTGGTGAGACGAAGTCCTTCGTGCAGGTTGATGCCCAGGAAATTCCAGACGACTTCGTATGAAAGTACCCATCCGAGCAGCATCGCAAAAACCAGTCCTCCCCAGAATCCTTCCCAGCTCTTCTTTGGTGAGATGCGTGGGAAAAGACGATGTCTGCCAAAAGTCATGCCTGTGAGATAAGCTCCGGTGTCATTGATCCAGATAAAGAAGAAGAGGGAAAGAACAAACAGTGGACTGTAGTCTTTAAGAACTTCTCCTAATGGGAAGGCTAATGTGTGGAAAGCCAATGCAGAGAGCATTGAAATCGGATAGGCAATGTAGATCTGTCCCATGAGGATATATGCCAACTCTCGCATCGGATTCTTCTTCTTTGAATACAGGCGGCTGATGAACATTGCCATCAGATAGATCACATAAAGCTGAAGAATCCATTTGCCTGTCAGGTTTGAAGAAACACAGAAGGTACAGATAAAGATCAGGGCGCCACCAAAACAGTGTAAAGGACGGAAAATGTCTATCTCTGCCAATCCATTAACAAGATGGTAGTATTCCCAAAGAATACCGAAAGTCAGTATGGCAAAAAATGCAGCGAAAGAATAGGGACCCCATAGGATTGCTGCTAGCATGACAGCTACCAAAATCAGCGCTGTGACCGTGCGAAGTAGGAATGATCTTAATTTCATGATTCTGTGGTCTTATTTTCATGATCTTGTTGCATCAGTTCTTCTGAGCGTGAAG
>DCIF01000072.1:0-5511 GCA_002315795.1 Bacteroidales bacterium UBA1733 | reverse complement strand
CCGTCTCTGTGTTCGAGAAGGAGCTCCTTAGCACGCTGATACTGCTCGGCAATGATCTTACTGATCTCCTGATCGATGGACTTGGCTCGCTCTTCACTGAAAGGCTTGGTGAATCCATATTCCTGACCTGTAGAGTCGTAATAGCATACGTTTGGAAGGCTCTGGCTCATGCCGTAGTAAGCTACCATGGCGTATGCCTGTTTGGTGACTCTCTCAAGATCATTTGCTGCGCCACTACTGATTGTGCCGATGAAGAGCTCCTCGGCAGCGCGTCCGCCAAGCAAACCGCAGAGTTCGTCACACATGGCCTGGTAAGTAACAATCTGTCTCTCTTCTGGCATATACCATGCTGCTCCGAGTGCATTTCCACGAGGTACAATAGTTACCTTGACGAGAGGATTACCATACTTCAAGTGCCAGCTTATCGTTGCATGTCCAGCCTCGTGAATAGCAATGGAATGCTTCTCATCGGCTGTCATTACCTTAGACTTCTTCTCAAGTCCACCAATAATACGGTCAACCGCATCATTGAAATCGTGCTCATCGACCTTCTCTTTGTTATTGCGAGCTGCAATCAATGCCGCCTCGTTACATACGTTGGCGATATCTGCACCGCTGAAACCAGGGGTCTGTCGCGCCAGCTTCTTGATATCAAGATCGTCTTTCAGTTTCAAAGGCTTCAGGTGAACCTGGAAGATTTCGATGCGGTCCTGAAGTTCTGGAAGATCGACATGAATCTGTCGGTCAAAACGTCCTGCACGGAGAAGTGCTTTATCGAGGATATCTGCACGGTTGGTTGCTGCGAGAATAATGACACCTGAGTTGGTGCCGAAACCATCCATCTCTGTGAGCAACTGGTTGAGCGTTGATTCGCGCTCATCATTGCTTGGCATGCCTCCGCGATTGCTACGAGCTCGGCCTACAGCATCGATCTCATCGATAAAGATGATACAAGGAGCTTTCTCTTTCGCCTGGCGGAAGAGATCGCGTACACGACTGGCACCAACACCTACAAACATCTCTACAAAGTCTGAACCAGACATTGAGAAGAACGGAACATCAGCCTCGCCGGCTACGGCCTTTGCAAGAAGGGTCTTGCCTGTACCTGGAGGGCCAACGAGAAGCGCACCCTTTGGAATTTTTCCGCCAAGATTGGTGAATTTCTCAGGATTCTTGAGGAATTCTACGATCTCCTGCACTTCCTGCTTGGCTTCGCTGAGGCCAGCGACATCTTCGAAGGTTACTTTCATCTTGTTGTCCTTCTCATAGACCTGTGCTTTGCTGCGACCAACGTTAAAGATGCCACCGATGCCGCCTCCACCTGCGCCTCCTCGGCTTCCCATACCACGGAAGAAGATAAACCAGAGGAAGAAAATCATCAGGAGTGGTGAAGCAAGGCTCAGGATGATATCCCAAGGGCCGCTGGATTTCTCATAACGAACGTCTGATGTAAATTTGCTGTCTTCTGCATTGCGCCACTTGTCGACATTGTCTGCAAACTTGTCGGCTGAAGGAATGCTGGTTTCGATCGTGATCTGTTTGCCTTCCTGCTTTGCCTGCTCAAAAGCGGTCTTGAGACCCTTCATGTTCTCCAGTTCAGGTGCCTTGCTAAGCTTGGCAGTCACAGAATTGGTCTTGGTGTTAACGACCAGTGTAGAGAAGTCACCTTCCTGAGCCATACGCTCAAAATCAGTATAACCGATCTCACGGGTCATCTCGTTAGAAGAGAAGAAATATACACCAAAGAGAACGGCGCCAATGATCAGATAGATCCAATAGAAATTGAATCCTCCTCCCTGAGAGCCGCTCTTATTAGCCGAGCTGAAAGGATTGCTTGACTTAGTCTCTTTCTTGCTGGCTGGTTTATTTATGTCTTTTTCGTATGCCACTTGCTAAACTTGAATTGAGTATGTGATAGTAATGTAAATTAATCGAGATCTGGAATTGCCGTGATCTTTGCGTCTTCCCACAGAGATTCCAGTCGATAGAACTCTCGGGTCTCAGGGAGGAAGATGTGAACCAGTGCATAACCATAGTCAATGGCTACCCACTGGCGGTTCTGCATGCCGACCTGACCCAGATGGCGCTCTCCGAACTTTTCCTTGACGTATTTGGTGAGTCCGTTGGCGATACCATAGACATGCACAGAAGAAGTTCCCTCACAAACGACGAAGTATTGGAAGGCTGCCTCTTCGAGCTTCCGCATGTCAATAATCTGAATATTTTTAGCCTTGTTATCCTGAAGGCCTTCAACGATATTTTCTATTAACTGATCTTTCATTCTTTAAAAATTGCGCGCAAAGATACTAATTATTCTTGATAAACTCTCTTAAAAAAATAAAAAAGTGAATAATGCCTCAGTTTTTTTACTGTTTTCTTGCCAGTCACATAAAAAAATGGTATATTTGCGTCGCTTTTTTTAGCCAATTCTGGTGATGAAGATAGCAAAAATACAATTATATAATACAAATAATAACATGGAAATTAAAGGACGTATCATTCAGGTCCTGCCATTGGCATCAGGTGTTAGTAAGGCTGGAAACAGCTGGCGTAAGCAGGAGTATATCCTCGAGACTTTTGACCAGTATCCTCGCAAAGTGATTTTTAACTTTTTCAACAATACGATCGATCAGTATCCTTTGCAGGTAGGTGAGGATATTGTCCTCAGCTTCGATCTGGATAGCCGCAGCTTTGTGGGTCGTGATGGCGTAGAGCGCTGGTCAACCGACGTTCGTGGCTGGAAGGCTGAAAAGGTTGATGCCGCTATGGCTGCAGCACCAGGTTTTGGCGCTCCAGCAGAAGGTTTTGGTGCATCACAGGCCGCTCCACAGTTCCAGGCTCCACAGCCTGCAGTTCCTCAGTTCCCTGCTGCTCCAGCAGCACCTGTAGCTGGTGATGATCTTCCTTTCTAAATTTCGAAAGGAAGTAAATAGGAAATATTAAATGAATAATATTATGCCACCCTCACTTTTTTGTGAGGGTGGCATTCTTTGCATTCATGGTATCGTATAATATCATTGCCTTCTTAGTGGCGTATAATTTAGTTTGCTACTTCTGCGATAAACTTGATGCGTACCAGACGTATTTCCTCTTCAGTAAATACGTCTCCGTACTCCTGAATGGCAGCTTCAAGGTCGTCTTTAGGTGAATCCTTGAAATACTGATAGAGTTCATTGATGTCTTCAGGATCCATTACTTCATGGAGGAAGTAATCAATGTTGATGCGAGTACCACTATAGATAATAGCTTCCAGATCATCAAGCAATTCGTTGAACTCGATATGCTGACCCTGTGCCAGTTCGTCAAGTGCAATCTTACGGTCAATCGCCTTGATAATGTCAAGCTTCTTCTTTGACTTGTTGGCAATGGTTCTGAAACGCAGGTCTTCTGGTCGGACAATATCATTCTCCTCGCAGTGACGTTTGATGAGTGCACAGAATTCCTCACCATATCTCTTTGCTTTGCCAGCTCCTACGCCAGGAACGTTCTGGAGTTCCTCGACGGTGATAGGATAGGTGGTTGCCATGGCCTCGAGCGAAGGATCCTGGAAGATGACGTAAGGAGGCAATTCAAGTCGCTTGGCTACCTTTTTGCGGAGGTCCTTGAGCATGTTATAGAGCGCTTCGTCAGCAGCTGCACTGGCACCTACACCCTTAACCTCCGTTTCTTCCATTTCATCCTCTTCGTCACACTCAACGACGATTGTGAACGATTTCGGATTATTCAGGAAACGCTTTCCTGAAGCTGTTACCTTTAATAAGCCGTAAGACTCGATATCTTTGCTTAAATACTTGTCGACCAACGCCTGACGGATAACAGCATTCCAGATGGCTGGAGTCTCATCGTTACCAGAACCGAAGCATTCGAGCTGATCATGCTCATAGCCAGCAACTTCGTCTGTACGGATGCCTTCGAGCACAGTAACGACATATTCCTGTTTGAACTTTTCTTTCAGTGCCAGAACGGTTTCGATGACGGCACAGAGCAGCTCCTTAGCATCGATGCGTTTCTTAGGCTTGCGACAGTTATCGCAGTTGCCACATTCATCTTCTTTGTAGTCCTCACCAAAATAATGCAACAGGGCTTTACGGCGGCACATGGAGGTTTCGGCATAAGCTTGAGTCTCTTTCAGCAGCAATCGGCCAATCTCCTGTTCGGCAATAGGTTTGCCTTGCATGAATTTCTCGAGTTTCAGCAGATCTTTCTCGCTATAGAAGGCGATACATTCACCTTCACCGCCATCGCGGCCTGCACGACCAGTTTCCTGATAGTAGCCTTCCAGACTCTTTGGCATATCATAGTGGATGACGTAGCGTACGTCTGGCTTATCGATACCCATGCCAAATGCAATGGTGGCCACAATGACATCTGCATCCTCTTTCAGGAATGCATCCTGGTTTTCACTGCGTACGTTGCCGTCCATGCCGGCATGATAAGGTAAAGATTTGATGCTATTCGCTCTCAGAACTTCGGTAAGCTCTTCGACCTTCTTCCTACTCAAGCAATAGATAATGCCGCTCTTGCCTGGTTTCTGCTTGATATACTTTATTATGTCGCGGTCAATATTATCGGTCTTTGGACGTACTTCATAATAAAGGTTTGGACGGTTGAAAGAAGACTTGAAGACTTTACCTTTGAGAATGCCCAGATTCTTCATGATATCATGCTGAACCTTTGGCGTAGCAGTAGCAGTAAGAGCAATGAGAGGCCGGGGACCGATCTCATTGATGATAGGACGGATACGACGATATTCTGGACGGAAATCGTGTCCCCATTCAGAAATACAATGAGCCTCGTCAACCGCAAAGAAAGAGATCTTTACAGAACGGAGGAAGTCGATATTCTCCTGCTTGGTCAGGGATTCAGGAGCAACATACAGCAATTTGCACTTGCCGTCAAGAATATCCTGCTTCACCTGATCGATGGCAGATTTAGTCAGTGAAGAATTGATAAAATGTGCCACATTGTCTTCCTCGCTGAAATTACGCATGGCATCGACCTGATTTTTCATCAGGGCAATGAGTGGAGAAATAACCACTGCGGTGCCATCCATCAGAAGAGAAGGTAGCTGATAACAGAGAGATTTACCGCCACCAGTAGGCATCAGCACAAACGTGTCGTTGCCCTCAAGCAGGTTGCGGATGATTTCTTCCTGATTACCTTTAAAATTATCGAATCCGAAATGTAATTTCAGATTTTGCTGTAATTCTTTATCCATAAAGTTATAAATCTAGCGCAAATATATGAAGCGATTTTGATACTTCCAAATTTTTTGTCAAGATTTTTCTGATTTTACACAAAAAATCCGCTATTTCTATAACGAAACAGCGGATTCTTTTTTTTTAGGCTTGTTTTTGCAGCGATTCGAGTTCTTCTGAGGCTTCAAGCCACTCGAATGAGAGATCGTCCATTTCTTTCTTCAGCGTAGCGTGATCGATATAGAGCTGCTGGTTCTGGCTGCCTTCCGGAGTAGCCATCTCTTCCTCTAGCTTGTCGGTTTTCTGTTGGAGG
>DCIF01000144.1:21026-21930 GCA_002315795.1 Bacteroidales bacterium UBA1733 | reverse complement strand
ACGGTCCACACATTCTTGCGTGCACCAATGTAACCTCTAGTGAGGTGGAGAATCTTCTTGCGTCTTGCACGTGACGCTACGTGATTTACCGAACGTGGCATAGTGTAAAAGTTGATTTAAACGCCGCGGGACTAAAGTCCACTTAATACAGCAGTTTGGTTAATAGATGGGAAAAAGATGATTACTTGAGGCAAAGGAGCTCACGAACCATGTTCTTGTTCGAGTTGTCAAGAACCTCGAAACCGGTAAGGTTACGCTTCTGCTTCTTGGTCTTCTTTGTCAAGATGTGGCTCTTGTAAGCATGCTTTCTCTTGATCTTTCCTGATCCGGTGAGCGTAAAACGCTTCTTAGCACCGGAGTTAGTCTTAACTTTTGGCATTGTTATTATTTAATTAAAAATGTATTATTCCTCACCCTTCAGACCAGCACCTGCAAGTGCGGCTGCGAGTGGGTTTGTTTCTGTAATTTCTCGTTCCTGCTGTGGAGCAGCACCTCTGACCTCAACGGTCTTCTGACGCTCTTCACGCTCTGGCTTGGCTGGAGCCTCCTTCTTCTTTGGCTGCTGCTTTGGTGAGAGCATGACAATCATGCGCTTGCCTTCGAGCACTGGAAGACTCTCAACCTTAGCAATCTCCTCAAGATCGTTAGCGAAACGAAGGAGGAGAACCTCACCCTGTTCCTTGAAGAGGATTGAACGGCCCTTGAAGAAAACGTAAGCCTTCACCTTGGAACCTTCCTGCAGGAATTCCTTGGCATGACGAAGCTTGAATTCGTAGTCAGCCTCACCGGTCTGTGGTCCGAAACGGATTTCTTTGATCACGACCTTAGCCGCATTGGCTTTTGCCTCCTTAGCCTTCTTCTTCTGCTGGTAACAGAATTTCTGGTAATCCATGATCTTGCATAC
>DCIF01000144.1:19205-20884 GCA_002315795.1 Bacteroidales bacterium UBA1733 | reverse complement strand
CGGATACGCTCGTTGATACGATGCTCATCCTTGTTGTTAGCGCCATTCATCTGAGGGCGTGGGCCCTGTGGACGTGGACCCTGTGGACGAGGGCCGCCTTGTGGTTTTGGACGGTTAGGACCGCCTCCGCTGTGTGGTGTAAAAGCCATTAACGATAAGTTAGTTTTTTCAAAATCGACCGCAAAGATAGATATTTTTTTCGAAAGTCCTATCAGTGAGGGGTATTAAAGTTCTATGTTCATACGAAAAAGAGGATTATTTGGCATTCAAAGATAACAATTTTTAACTCATCTTCACTCTTACCTCCTCTTTCCTCATTCCACAGTTCTCTTTCCTCATTTCCCGCTTAAACCAGACCTTCTATCGGATCTTTTAAGATGCGAGTGACTACGTAGTCATGATACTCAGCCACCTGATGAATATATTTATCGAAATAGAACGCGATGCTTCCCACCAGGCGAACGTCGCGGACATCACTATCGACGCGCATCACATTACGACGCCAGAAAGCATCTATTCCGCGATAGGAAAGTTCCTGAGCATAAGGCAAGTCCTCATGACGTTTCAGGAAAGCAGCAAAGTTGGCGAGATAACGGTTCGGACAGGGTCTCTGATAGACATGACCGATGGCTTGCTCGGCCGTAATCACACCGAAATCATCTTCAAAAGCTTCAGCTGCCTGACGAGGCATCTGTCCCTTGAGATAGTCTCCTAAAAGATGGCGACCAAACCAGGCGCCACTACCCTCATCACCAAGGATATAACCTAAAGCAGGCATCGGAGTGATCTTCTCCGAAGATGGTTCATAAAGGGCAGCAATGGCTCCTGTTCCCAGGATGCATGCAACGAAAGGTTCGTTTAATGAGGAATGAGAAGTGAGGAATGAGGAATTATTTGCTGCTAATGCCTTTGCTGCACCTATTAAGTCGCTTTGCACAGAGACCTTCGTCAACGGTGTAAGATGACGGCGCAGGGCTTGTTCCACCAACGCTATACGCTCTCCGCTGCAACCAGAACCATAGAAATGCAGTGCGTCAGGAATGGCATTTTCCAATGATTCTAATACAAAATGCAGTGCAGAAGAAATATCTCCTGCACTAACATAAAGCGGATTGAGGCCTTGCGTCTGCACCGTCTGGATGACCTTTGGCAATCCAGGCTGTACCACGACCCACGCCCAAGAAGTTTTGGTAGAGCCACTATCGGCTATAAGAAGTCTCATTTACGGTCTTTCCCAAACAATTACACCAGGAGAGCCTTTCACTCCTCTTTCCTTGAAATTCGCTTCGACTTCTTCAGAGCCGACAAATATGACGCTATTATTCTGCTGAATGAAAGAGGAAACCACAGTACCTGATGGAATAATAAATTTAGATCCGAATACTACTTTTTCTATATTTCCAGTCTTTTGGAGACATAAGAACGCATCCATATTCTTGGCACTTGGCACCTCCCAGCCATCGAGATTCACATACTTCAAGTTTTTATCAGGTTTGAAGAATGAATTCAATTTCTCTACCTTTGGTATATTCCAACCAGACAAATTAATATTTTCAATATTTGGGCAACAATTAAATGCATTCTCTAACGACGTTGCATTTGCAAAATTGGCATCAGTACATTCAAAATTAGCAGCCAGCGCACCTTTGAATAACTGCTGCAAATTGACGGCATTCTTC
>DCIF01000144.1:0-19025 GCA_002315795.1 Bacteroidales bacterium UBA1733 | reverse complement strand
CTAAAGAGGTCGTCTCACAACCCATCTGGACCGTTTCCAAAGAAGAACATTTGTAGAACAAGCGCCAGAGTGTAGTAACGTTCTTAGTATCTAACGGACGCAAATCCACCGTTTTCAGAGCAGTACATCCATTAAACATCTCAGACATGTCTGTGACACTACCAGAATTCAAGTATTGCAAATCTACTGATTCGAGAGAATTACAAAGATTGAACATCAGCTTGAACGAAGTACTAGAAGAGGTATCAAATCCGCCAGAAAAATCAATTTCCTTCAGGTTAGTCAGTTGTTTGAACATCTTCTCACAAGAGTTCTGGCTCTTGATGATCTCGGCAGGAGTTGTAAGCGTAATCGTGGCAGTTGCAGCATCCCATGATGCATAAACCTTATTATTACCATCTCCTATCTTGATGTAAGGATCCACAGGATCAGCAGTATCGTGACCCTTGAATATAATCTTCTGGATCTTGTCCTTACCACCAGCAAGATTTCCGATCTTATCACTAAATGGCTGTTTACTAATCATAACAGCTCCAGCCACTTGCTCTGTAGCCTGCGATACAGGAATGACTACTTTGACACTTGCATCGGTAGTAGAAACCAGTGTGAGATTACCACTTCTCGATGAAGCATTATAGTTTTGCTGTGCATAAAGCGTCAACTTCCCAGTCTCTACACGATAATCATAAACCCAGCCAGCAGGAGCAATGATATCATATTCGGTATTTGCATCGACATCAATGGTCTTGCTTCCACCAGCTGCAGAGAAAGCCAATGAGGTCTCAACGGTTCGAATATAAGGAGAAGAGACCGTCACACCTGTGAAGCCTGTCGAAGGAGAAATGTTACTATTTTCATATCTGATTACCTTTTCATCAATATAAGAATCGGTCCAGTTTGAATTAGCTGAAGGATACTTCACCCATGATACAAAATTAGCGAAAGACTGCGTGAGATTAATACCCTCACGGCTATGTGGGACAAGCGTAGGGAAACGAAGTGCCCAGACTAAACCATACTCATCTTTGAAACTGCTCTCGCCTGCATTCGTAGCGAACTTAGAGGCTGAATAACCCGTCAGATGGATCTCTTTACCAGATTCTTCAAGGAAGAAATCATAATTATCAAGTTTGGCAAGTGGACTGGTTTCCCCTACAGGAAGCGATCGATTGATCGTAATCTTCACTTTAGGAAGATCTGCTTCATTTTCAATCTTCTTGGAAACATTATAGAAATCACTTCCCTGCTTCAACGAACTGCATCCGTTTATGACAAAAGCCAGAGGATCAGTGTCTGTTTTTGAGAGACAGGTCGCAGACAGATTAGGATCAGTAGTCTCATATTCAATAGACAAAACTTCTCCCAAGTTAACACCAAGCAACTGCACACCTGGACGAGTGGATTTGCCGCCACCTAAGGCACGAATCTGAAGAATAATTGAGACAACTTCCTTGTAATCATCATCGATACTACCTACTATCTTATGATCAATGCTATAACCGAGAACTACATCATTCATATCATAGTCACCTGTCTCTGGGTACATATCCTCAAACATAATTGTACCAAAGGAAGAGTTTCCATCAGGCAAAAGATCGCGTTGTACAGAAGATTGAGCATTCACCAATTCTGAGGCGTCATTGATTTGCGCACTTACGCTGGCTCTTGTAACAGATGTAAAAGGCACTTCTACGACCTTATCTGCACCTGTGTTGTCAATATAAGACATGAACACGCGATCAGTAGCTGCTGGTACTTCCAGAGCGACCTCTGCAGACTCGTTTGCCCACAATATTCTGCTGCACAACTGTTTCGTGCAGTTACTGTCGCTATAGAGATGCACTTTGGTAGTGACATCACTTGACAACGCCAAAGTCACAGATTGGGTGGTCGTCCAGTCAAATCCTTCTGGAACGACAAGTTCTTCGATAGACGTCACCTGATTCTCAAGGAACTGGCTAGGATTATAATCAGAACAGCTTGGCGACATTACCAAAATCGTCAAGAGTATTAGACATGATATTAATTTCTTCATACTGGTATATAAGATAATAAACATTTAAAAAACTCCACTGCAAAGATATTGTGTTTTTTAGAATTATCAAAAAAACAATCTAAAAAAAACATCTTACAGGGGAGTTTTTCTTATTTTTGTAGTTTAAAGTCCCTTTTTTAAATGTTTTTCAGGTCAATTCATAAATTTATTTGATATCAATCTTGAAAGATTTCTTAGCCATTTTACCCTCGTTATTGTAATAGTCGACCGCTGTAACGACGTAAGTAAACTTACTGGATGTAGTAATATTATAGTCGAACAGCTGCGTACCATTGACGCGAGTGTAGAGATGAGAGAGACTACCAATGGTTACTTTCTCTCCTTTCGCAAAACGATAAACATTATAATAACGTGGTTGCTGTCGGCTATCGGTCACCTTGGGAGCTTCCCACTTCAGATTCAGGGCCAACCCTTTGGAGGTCTGCACAAGATCTGCATTCAGATTCTGCACACGGTCAAGTTCCTTATCGTTCAGACTTGTAAATGCCGGCAAAGCGGCTTGTCCGCAGAAGAAACTCTGTTTCAGGAAATCTCGCACATGGAAAGCATTGTCTTCTACCTGATAAGCATACCAGAAGCAATTGCCGCGAATCTTCTTCTGGCCACGTGCCTGATTCAGTTTATTGGCAATATGCTTACTGCTCTTTGTCAAGTCTGGCTTTGGAGACGAGGAAGCAGGATCATCGAGGCTGCGCTCAATGCTCTGTCCGATGTACAGATGGCAACGTGATGGCACATGATCGGCCCACCAGTCGCACAGTGTCTTATAATCAGCGGCCTGATGACCGATCTCCCAGTAAATCTGTGGGATGAGATAGTCGATCCAACCCTCCTGTGCCCAGTAAAGCACATCGGCATAGAGATCGAAATAAGACTGCAAGCCATTGGTCTTTGAGCCATCGCTCCAGTTCTTCTTATTAGCATAGATACCGAACGGACTGATGCCGAAACGAACCCAAGGCTTGATGCTCTTGATATCCTCATTCAGGCTCTTGATCAGAATGTTGACATTGCGACGACGGAAGTCTCCGAGTTGTGACGCATTCTTAGGATCAAATCCCATCATAGGACCGTAGGTCTCGAACTCTGCCTGGTCATTGAACTTCTGACTGCCAGCAGGATAAGGATAGAAATAATCATCCATGTGAATGGCATCCACATCGTAACGAGTGACAATATCCTTGACTATAGATCGGATAAAAGCACGTGACTCTGGCAATCCAGGATTCAGATACAGACGACCATCGAACGAAACACACCACTCAGGATGGCGCTGCGACACATGTGATCCCTCCGGCTTAAAGCCCTTTGACGCTGTCATGCGATAAGGATTGATCCACGCATGGAACTCCATGTGACGCTCATGGCAAAGCTGTATCATAAATTCCATCGGATCCCAAACAGGAGAAGGAGCCTTCCCCTGTTTGCCAGCCACAAAGCGGCTCCAAGGCTCGATAGAGGAGTTATAGAAAGCATCTCCCTCTGAACGCACCTGGAAAATCACGGCATTGAATCCCGTATCGTAGAGCATCTGCACCAGCTTGGTCAGGTATTCGCGACATTGCTGCGGATTCATGCGCGAATAGCGATCCTGGAAAACGGTCTGGATCCAAGCGCCTCGAAACTCTTCCTTATTAGAATTGCGCGCAAAGATTCCACCTTCTCCACGCAAAGAGGAAGGGACCTCATAACTGCTCAGATTAGGATCGGTGGTCGGGACTTTCTCGCTGCTCTTACAGCCACTGATCAGAGGCAAGAGCAAAAGGACAAGACAAAGATAATAGAATATTTTCTTCATAGGCATGTTATTATGCTTTCTCGGAAAGCTCCAGCCAACGGAGCTCTTTTTCATCAATCAAATCGATAATCTCCTGCATGCGATGACCTTTGGCCACAAGCTCATCGTTGCTCAGTGTACCACTGCTCATCTGCTGTTCGATCTCTGCTTTTTCAGCTTCGAGCTGAGGGAGTTCTTTCTCAAGCGCTTCGAACTCCTGCTTCTCCTTGAACGAGAGCTTGGGTTTCTTTTCGGTGCGCACTCTACCATTCTGAGGAACAGCCACAGCCGGCGTACTGGACTGCGCTTTTTCAGCTTCCTCCTGGTCTTTGAGCAACTTCCATTCTCGATAGTCGCTATAGTTGCCGGGATAATCCTGCAGTTCGCCATCGCCTTTCATCACCAGCATGTGATCTACGACCTTGTCCATGAAATATCGGTCGTGACTGACCACAATCACACAGCCTCCAAAGTTACGCAAGAACTCCTCGAGCACCTGCAGAGTCATGATATCCAGGTCATTGGTCGGCTCATCAAGGATCAGGAAGTTTGGCGAACGCATCAGAATGGTACACAGATAAAGGCGACGTTTCTCTCCTCCCGACAACTTATAGACATAGCTATACTGTTTCTCTGGAGTGAAGAGGAACTGCTTCAGAAACTCCGTAGCCGTCATCTTCGTGCCATCGCTCAGCATGATATAGTCGGCAATGTCACGCACCACGTCAATGACTTTTTTCTGTTCATCGTACTGGATGCCATCCTGACTATAATAACCGAAACGCACCGTCTCTCCTACATCGAAGTGACCTCTGTCTGGCTGTAAAAGTCCTAACAGCAACTTGAGATAAGTGGATTTTCCCACACCATTGGCACCGATGATACCCATCTTCTCATAACGGGCAAAGGTGTAGTTATAATCCTTGAGGATCACACGACCAGCGCCTTCGTCTCCCGGCCGATCACAGAACGACTTGTATATATTCTTGGCTTCGAAGATCTTGTTACCGATATAGGAAGAACGCATCTGCAAACGGACACGCTGTTCCTCCTGCCGGGCTTTAGCACGCTGTTCCAGTTCGTAGAATGCTTCAATGCGGCTGCGACTCTTATGGCCGCGCGCCTGTGGCTGACGACGCATCCAGTCCAGCTCTGTACGGAGAAGATTCTGTGCATGCACGGTCTGAGCTTCGAAAGCATCAAGACGTTCCTGACGCTTCTCGAGATAATAAGCGTAATTGCCTTTATAAGTATAGAGCTGGCGATCGGCCAGTTCGACGATACGGTTGCAGACGCGGTCGAGGAAATAACGGTCATGCGTCACCATGAGCAGCGTCATGTTGCGACTACGGTTGAGATATTCCTCAAGCCACTCCACCATCTCGAGATCGAGATGATTGGTGGGCTCATCAAGAATGAGCATCTGTGGCTGGTCTATGAGTACGTGAGCCAGCGCCAGACGCTTACGCTGACCACCAGAGAGTTGCGACACCTTCTGACTCAGATCCGTAATCTTAAGTTTGGTAAGGATACGCGTTAGTTCACTGGTATTATCGAGCACCTCCTGATGATCCTTCTCCTCATCGATAATCCACTCATTGCCTTCGCGTTTGCAGCGACAGACCTCTCCGACCGTAATCTCTGAAGGGAACTGCGGATCCTGACTGAGATAATCGACACGCAGATCATTGCGCCACACAATACTTCCTTCGTCCTTACCCTCAATATCCATGATGATATTGAGCAAGGTCGTCTTACCAGAACCATTGCGAGCGATCAGGCCAATGCGGTCTCCCTCGCTGATTCCGAGAGAGATATTTTCGAAAAGAACCAGATCACCGAACGACTTGGTGAGGCCCTCTATTTGCAGAAAACTTTGCGCCATATACGTTTAAATTGCGGCAAATTTAGTCATTTTTGGCGAATTTTTCAAGAAAGCAGGATAAAATTATTGAAAAGCGAACTATTATTATAATGTACGCGCGTAAATATGGAAGAAAATCACTACATTTGCAGAGCAAACAGTTTATCTTTTTCATCTCTTTCATTCATTATCTCCGTGTCGGGAATCTATATACATATCCCTTTCTGTGCCACGCGGTGCATCTACTGTGATTTCTATTCGACCACGCTACGAGGCAAGGCAGAAGACTACGTCAAAGCCTTGGCCAATGAGATGGCCGAACGGAAAGGATTTTTACGCGGTCATGAGACGGAAGACCATAGATGGGTCTGCGATGATGTGCTAAAGACTCTCTATCTGGGAGGAGGGACCCCCTCACAATTAGGAGATAAATACGTACGCGAGATACTGCAAGCGGTCAGCCAGCAGTTTGACATGAGTCATGTTTCGGAGATCACGATGGAAGCCAATCCGGATGATATCCATGAAGGTCAGAACTGGGGAATCGTGAACCGTATCTCCATGGGGGTTCAGAGCATGGTGGATACAGAATTGCAACTGCTGCACCGACGTCATGATGCTGCACAGGTAAGGAAAGCAGTCAGTATCCTGCGCAACGCTGGCATACACAACATCAGTCTGGATCTGATGTATGGATTGCCGACACAAACCATGGAATCATGGATCTACAGCATTGAAGAAATTATCAAGCTGAAACCACAACATATCTCTGCTTATAATCTCAGCGTTGAAGAAGGCACCAAGCTCAATACGATGATCGATAAAGGCGAACTCACCCCCTGCGACGACGAGACTTGTGTAGAGATGGCGAGTGTACTCCGTAAGAGGCTGCGTGCTGCCGGCTATGAACAATATGAGATCTCGAACTATGCGCTGAAAGGTTATCAATCGCAGCATAACTCATCCTACTGGACTCACACTCCTTATTTAGGACTGGGCCCTGGAGCACATAGCTATGACGGACGACAGACACGCGTCTCGAACCTACCACGAGTATTGGAATACATGAAAGGGAACCGACAGGAAGAGTTCGAAACACTCTCAGCAACTGACCTGTTTAACGAGCGCATCATGTTAGGACTGCGTACGATGAAAGGAGTATGGATCACTGAACAGGAATTCCTGTTGAAAAAACACACGATAGCAGACCTCACCAGACGGGGACTGATCCATTGTTTCACGATCTTAAGCACAAAATCCCCCACATCCGGGAAGGATGCAGGGGACTATAATATTGTTCTCTCAGAAACTGGATTGGCGCTTGGAGACGAAGTCATCAGAGAACTGATGGACTAAGCATATTTCATGAACCACCCATAGGATCAATTGATGACATTATCATCAGGGATCTCTGGTATAGGTTTATGTATTACCTCGATATTCGCACGTTTCAGCAAATCAACGCCATCGGTCAACCGATAAGCACGACTATAGATCACACGCTTGATACCCGCTTGAATAATCAGCTTTGCACACTCGATGCAAGGAGAATCAGTAACATACAGCGTACTTCCCTCCGAAGAATTGAAACTCTTGGCCACCTTTGAGATCGCATTGGCCTCAGCATGCAGGACGTATGGTTTTGACCGGTTATCGTCGGTCTCACAATCGTTCTCAAAGCCGGTTGGCGTACCATTGTAACCATCGCTGATGATCATCTTATCTTTCACCAGCAGACAGCCGACCTGACGACGCTTGCAATAGGAGTTCTCGGCCCAGATCTGAGCCATACGGAGATACCGGTGATCCAGAAGATCGAGTTTTTCTTCGAGAGTCATTTTTAAAGTGAAGAATTAAAAATGAAAAAATAAAAAATGTATGCTCTGTTATTCGGAGATAGACTGCTTAAGCACCTCAAGTCCTTTCAGATACGTCTTATCGCTGCTGTTGAATTCCTGATAGAAGTAGTTCTCATCCTTACACTGACGCATAATATACGCAATGATCAGACGATTCAGATCGTCACCGCTCTTCTTAAGTTCCGTAGGAGTTGGCTGACCTAACTGAGGTGCTGCAAAGCGGATGAAGTCTGGCAAGAGGTTCTGCTGACGCAGATACTGTTCCAGCTCAGAGAAGTGGGTAAACTTACTGATCTGGTCACGATGCTTGTCGCTGTATTTGAAAGCGAAAGCATAAAGCTGGCTGATAGACTTGTTATAATAAGCCGAAACATAAGACGTGTCACTTGGCACGAAATAGTCTGGCATGATGCCACCACCCGCATAGACGGTGCGACCACCAACCGTACTGAACTTCAAGGAGTCGGCCAACTGGATAGAATCCTGATTATAGAACTCGCCACGCTCATAACGATGTACGAGATCCATGGCATAGTCCTGACCCTCGCCCATAGAATAAGGTTTCTGGATGCAACGACCAGAAGGCGTATGATAACGGGCAATGGTAAGACGAAGAGCTGAACCATCATAGAGATCGAACTGCTGCTGTACCAGCCCCTTTCCAAAGCTACGGCGACCCACGATCATGGCGCGGTCATTGTCCTGCATAGCACCTGCAAAAATCTCACTGGCAGAAGCTGACCATTCATCGATCAGAACCACGACAGGATCATTCTGGAAATTACCGTGACCATCGGCCACATTGTCACGACGTGGCTGCATACGGCCTTCAGTATAGACCACCAGTGCATCTTTCTGCAGGAACTCATTGACCATGGCACAGCAGACCTCCATGAAGCCACCGCCATTCCCACGGAAATCGAGCAGATAACCCTTAGCTCCACGAGCCTTGAGCGCTATCAAAGCTGTGAAGAACTCATTATAGGTATTTCGGCCGAAGTTATCAATCTTGACATAACCGATATTTCCTTCCATATACTGAGCCACAACGCTGTTGACAGGGATATCGCCACGCGTAATCTCAAACGAAAGCAGGTCCTTGGAGGTATTACGACGAATACCAAGTTTCACCGTACTACCCTTCTCGCCGCGAAGCGTCTTCATAACCTTATCATTATTGATGCTCTTGCCAACGAACAGCGAGTCATCGACCATCACGATACGATCACCTGGCATCAGTCCCACCTTCTCTGACGGTCCACCTGATACCACCTGTATAACCATTACCGTATCGTTCTGGATATTGAACTGAATACCAACGCCACTGAAACTACCTTCCAGCTGCTCATTGACACCCGTCAACTCCTCGGCAGGAATATACATAGAATGAGGATCGAGCTCCTCAACAATGGTTGGCAGCGCATCTTCGACCAACTGCTTCAAGTTAAGCGTATCGACGTAGCGGTCACGCAAAAGATCAAAAAGATAGACCAGTTTGGCCGAAGCCTCACTGCTGGAGAGACCTCCGCGAGGCTCAACACCAGCAGAATGGTTCTGTGGCTGATACTGAGGCAGCGCACTCATCATGCGAGTCTCTCCTAAACGAACACCGATCCAGAGTACCAGCGCGATACCCATAGAAACGATGAGGGGAATCCAATATTTCTTCATTACTGCTGTTCAAAAATCTTAATGGCTCCTGTAGCAGGAGTAAATGAAGCGCTACAAGGACGCTTCTTATCGGTAAACTGATTCTGTGGCAACTGCTCTACACGGCCGAACTGCGCCATATACATATCGCCTTCGGCCAAAGTCTCTTTGGTGTTGAGCAAGGTGATATGGATCTTGCCAGGAATACAGAAGGCAATGCCATTGTTGGCACGCTTCTTGGTCTTCACACCAGGTACATACTGCTCGCGGTTATCCTCAGTGATCTGCACAGACATATAGAAAGGTTCACCAGCATAGTCATCGATATCGACATATCCTAAATGCTTGGAGAAGCGGAAAGCCAAGTCGCGCGACGTCTCTCGTGTAGGGAGATACGTGTAGTTATGCGACTGTCTGGTCTCTGTAGAAGTACCTACGAAAAGGCTCATGAGAGCCTCTTCCTGTGCCGAGAGATTGTCGAGCATCAGCTGCAAGGAAGCGCCATCGCCAGGCATGTTGTCAGCTTCTCCTTTGATAAGAAGGCTTCGACTCTCACGTATGCTGAAGATCTCCTGAGCTACGAGTTCCGCCTGCTTGAGCTTACTGCCAGCCTTCAGGATTTCACCTGTCAGGACATCGCTGGCCTTGTAATAAGGTTTACCTTTCACCTCAACCGTCTTCTCCTGTGGCAATGCTACCAGGTCCTGTGGCGCTCTGTTGATAGAGCACAAGCAACGATCATTAGTCAGATAGAAGGTAGGGAGCACTCCTTTCTCAGGGAAGTCAATATGGTAAGTACGCGAAGTATCTGCCTGTGCGACCGTTTCGAGCGAGATCTTTTCAATCTCCCATACGCTCTGATCTACCTGCGCAGCATCTTTCACACCGAGGAACTTCTCGGCATACGGAGCAAAAGGACCTGCTACGGTCTTGACACAAGAAGACTCGACGGTGATTACAACGGCGGTCTTTGGCAGATTATAGGTCAAGCCATAAGTAAGATTCTCTCCTACTTTGACTTCCTGCACCTCCTGCGCCTGAAGGGTCAATCCTATCATGACAGCAGCCAGAGCTGCGCTCAAACGTTTAATCATAGTTATATAGTTGTTACTGTTTAGAAAAACTATCTGTAAACAAAGTTCTGTTCAGAATGCTTCGGCCGAGCGTCACCTCGTCAGCATACTCAATCTCATCGCCAACCGAAACGCCACGTGCCAGTGTGGTGATTCGCACATCTGGGAATACGGCCAGTTTGCGGAAGATATAAAAGTTGGTCGTATCACCATCCATAGTGGTAGAGAGGGCCAGGATTACTTCCTTGATCGGTTCTATGACACGTCCCTGCTCGTCAACACCTCCTCTTCTGGAGGCTTCAATACGCTCTACCAAGCTATCGATCTGCAACAGATTCGGACCAATGCCATCCATCGGAGAAATCAGGCCACCTAACACATGATAGAGACCGTGGAACTGGTTGGTAGCTTCAATGATCATCACCTCCTTCACGTTCTCGACCACACAAACCGTGGAACCATCACGCTTAGGATTGGCACAGATGCTACAGGTATCTGTATCAGAGATATTATGGCAACACTTGCAGTATTTCACTTCCTGACGGAGACGGATCATGGACTCTCCTAATCGCAAGGCTCGCTCTGGTTCCTGACGCAAAAGATGCAGAACCAGACGCAAAGCGGTCTTCCGGCCAATGCCGGGAAGCTTGGCGAACTCATCGACCGCATTGGTTAACAGGAGACTCGGATACTGTTCCATGCTTAGTACTTTCCGAAGTCTTTACGAGCACGATCGAGCGCACGTCGATCTTCTTTATCCTTGATCGAGTCACGCTTGTCATACTGTTTCTTACCCTTACAAAGCGCGATCTCCAGCTTGGCCAAACCGATGTCATTGATGAAGAGACGCAACGGGACAATGGTCAGGCCAGGCTCCTTAGAGTCATTGGCCAGTCCCTTCAGCTCTCTCTTCGTCAACAGCAGTTTACGATCACGATGTGCGTTGTGATTATTGTAAGTGCCGTAGAAATATTCTGCGATATAGATATTCTTTGACCAAAGTTCTCCTTTGTCGAAAATACAGAAAGAATCAGTCAAACCAGCCTTACCTGCACGCAGCGACTTGATCTCGGTACCTGTGAGCACCATACCTGCCACAAAAGTATCGAGAATCTCATAGTCAAACGTTGCACGCTTGTTACGGATATTGACTGCATTGGGGTTCTTAGTCCCTTTCTTCTTATTATTTGCCATTCAAAAAAGAATCGTTAATCATACCGCCGTCATCAATGCTGCATGAACTGCAGAATACGGATAACGACAGACGGTGAGAAATAAATCACGAGGAAAGCGAAGAAGCCAAAGATCCAGCGGCGATGTTCCTCCACGCGGATCATGGTCGATGCACCTGTCCAGGTGATATAAATGAGATAGTAAGCTGCCAGTCGGACAAAAGCAATCGTTGGCAACAACGATGCAGCCATCTCTACCAGCATCAGATAACTGGTGCTATAAAAGACGTAAAGCTGCAACCGGTCATTATCAGGTTGTTTCAACTTAAAGTAGGAAGTCGCCAACAACTCACGCAGCAGGAACATCGCCAGATAGGGGCCTACGAAATAGGCCACAGCAGCCGGCACCATGCTGGTCATTCCCTCCTGCAGGCTGAACGTCTCCTCGCCTCCCATTCCGGCAGCCAGGAAAAGCCACAATGACATAAAACCGAGCAATGGCAGATAATAGTTGGTATGCATGTGCTGCGGTTTTGACTCCGGGACTTCTCCTTGTGCCAGATAGAGCCAGGTTTGTTCTGGTCGGGTGACCAGAGAAATCAGATATTTGACAATATATTTTGCCTTATCCATATCAATCCTCAAGACTGTGTACTACGAGGCCTGAGCGGAGCTTAGGTTCGAACCAGGTAGTCTTTGGTGGCATAATGTTACCACTGTCTGCAATAGCCATCAGCTGATCCATAGAAACAGGATAGAGTGCCAATGCTACGCGCATCTCGCCACTATCAACACGACGCTTCAACTCGCCAAGGCCACGCAGACCACCTACGAAGTCGATACGCTTGTCGCGACGAAGATCCTTGATACCGAGAATCTGATCGAGGATCAGATTGCTGCTCACACTTACGTCAAGCACACCAATAGGATCGTTATCGTCGTAGGTACCAGCCTTAGCAGTGAGACTGTACCACTCGCCACTGAGATAGAGGCTGAAGTTATGCAGAGCATTTGGACGATACTCGTCAGCGCCCTTCTTCTCAACGTCAAAGTTCTCAGCCAGCTTAGCGAGGAACTGCTCGTCGGTCAGACCATTGAGATCCTTCACTACGCGGTTATAGTCCATGATCTTAAGCTGCGAAGCAGGGAAACATACAGCCAGGAAGAAGTTATACTCCTCGTTACCTGTGTGGTTTGGATTCTGCTGTGCACGCTCCTGACCTACACGTGCTGCAGCGGCTGTACGGTGATGACCATCGGCAACATAGAGATAAGGAATAGCAGCAAAAGCTTCTGTGATCTCAGCGATAAGCGCTGGCTCATCGATCACCCAGAACTCATGGCCAAAGCCCTCAGCAGAAGTAAACTTCTCTGTGCTTGGTTTAGCAGCAGTCTGTGCGATAACCTTACCGAGTATGTCATTGTCAGGGAATGCAAAGAACACAGGTTCCATGTTAGCCGAAAGACAACGCACGTGCTTCATACGATCCTCCTCCTTGTCGGCGCGAGTCAATTCATGCTTCTTAATGACACCATTGAGATAGTCATCGACATTCGCAGCAACCACAAGGCCATACTGAGTGCGACCCTGCATCGTCTGGCTGTAGAGATAATAGACAGGCTTCTCATCCTGCTTCAGCCAGCCAGCGTCCTTGAACTTAGCGAACTGCTCGACAGCAGCATCGTAAACCTTAGGATCATGCTCGTCAGCAATAGGATCGAAGTTAATCTCTGGCTTGATAATATGATAGAGCGACTTCTCGTTACCCTTACATTCATCAAATGCTTCCTGAGAAGAAAGCACATCGTAAGGACGTGAAGAAACTACAGGTGCTAATTCCGGAGAAGGGCGCAAACCCTTGAATGGTCTTACTTTTGCCATGGCGTAAAACTATGTTTAAATTGGATAATTAAGTAGTTGTTCAAAATTAATTTATATTATCCCAGCAATCAAAAACATTATATATCTTTTTCACTCTTTTGCGCATCTTTATGTCTTTATCTCAGTTACAATGTAACATTGCGCCTTCGATAAAAACTTAAATCTGCATCAAAATAGTAGAAAAATATATATAAATAATTTTGATCACCTACTTATTTCAAAAATCTTTTGATCATCATATTCACTTTTCTCAATGAAAGCGGATTGGTAATCAGATAACGGGCACCAAGCTGCTGTACCTGCTTGTGCAGCGAACGCTCTGCATAATCTGAAGACACGATGATCGGAGTCTCAGGATGCAAGGTTGACATCTGGCGGATCAGATCATGGACCGAGATAGATCCAGGAAGATTATGATCGATGAATACGATATCAGGGTCAAGCGTCTGGAAGGCGTCAAGCATGGTATCTGTCGAATTAGAGACCGATACGTCAAACAGATGCTGATTCTGATACAGTTCTGCATCTTCAGTCAGGCCAATGAGCACATGTGGCAAGGTCAAATGGCTCTCCAGCTCATCCTCGTCAACTGACGGAACTGTATCAGCAGCTTTCTCTTCTCCTCCTTCTTCAAGCGAAGTAAGCTGTCGCGGATCGAAAGGCAGAGTGATGAAATACTGTACTTGTCCATGATCTAGTCGCTTGACCGACATATTGCCACAAAGTCGCTTCACCAGCAGTCGGCAGACACTCACACCCATCATGTCTGTCGCTGGCTCCAACAGATGAATCTTGTCCAGGTTGGGTTTACACAGCACAATGAGCTTGAACGTTTGCACATCTGGCGACACCTCATAGCTGATAGTCACACAGCCGCCATGTGTCTGCATCCACTGTGTCGCCACCAGGTTCTCGAGCAACACATCAAAGAGTTTGACATTGACAAAGATCTGTCTGTTATCATAGAGATTACTGAAATAGATCTTCAGCTGCGGACCTTTTAACGAATAGATCTGCTGTTGCTCGGCCAAGTGCTCCCAGAGAGAGAGAACACGAATCTCCTGATCCTCGACAAACTCCTGATCTCCCACAAACTTACGATACTTATCTGTAAGCTCGATGATACGTTCTGCCTGGTTAGCCAGATCCTGCATTAACAGCAAGCGGTCTTCCTGATTGGAAGAATCACTCTTCCCGATGAACATATTGGCACTCTCAGCCAGCGATCGGAGAAAAGATTCCATCTCCTGCATGACGCCAGTACAGTAGTCGGTCTTCTGCCGGGCACTCTGCAACTGGTGCTCTTTCTGACTGATCAGCTTACGCTGTGCTCTGTATCGCTCGTCCAGATTGATGGCTACACCACGCACGTAAGTGGGACGTCCCAGCTTATCGCGAGTGACGGTCTTGCCTCTGAAGCCATACCATTCGTACTTCCCTGAAGGATTTTTTCCATCTGGCATGAGCTCAGCTGCTACATTGAGGCGGAGATCGACCTCAAACATCTTGTCCGAGCGATATAAAGGCGAAGTATGTCGCACCAGAACTTTCTGAATATCATCAGGATGCACACGCTCAAGCATGGTATCCAACTTGATATTCATCGAACGGTCATCAATCCATAGGCTATTCAACGAAGGTATCCCGAAGCGTACTTTTTGCTCCGGGATATACCATTCCCAAACATAAGTTTGGCACTCGTTCAGGAAGGAATCAAAATCGTTGAATCCTTTTTTCATTAATTTACACGGAAACGGTCAATGCCGTCCTTCAAGAAGCCACATGACTGCTTAGCAGCTGCAATACCTGCGTTTGAGTTAGCCTCAGCAGTCTGTGCACCACTCTTCTTTGGAGTGAAGAACACACGGGTACCGAACTTCTCAACAAACTGATCAGCAGCAGCTGGCTTAACGTCAGCGATGTACTTGAAGTCAGCGCGCTCGTCCATAAGCTGCATAACACCAGCCTCATCAATAACCTCCTTACGAGCGGTATTGATCAGGGTTGCACCCTTAGGCATGGTCTTGAGCAAATCGTAGTTGATGCTACCGATTGTCTCCTTGGTGGCAGGACAGTGGAGCGAAACATACTGGCAAGCAGCATAAAGCTCTGGAATAGACTCTACAGCAGTTACGCCAGCCATGCTCTCGATCTGCTCCTTGGTAAGGAATGGATCGTAAGCATAGACCTTCATACCGAAGCCAAGAGCTACACGAGCTACGTTACGAGCTACGTTACCGAAGGCATGAAGACCAAGAGTCTTGTCCTTCAGCTCTGTACCAGCAGCACCAGAGAACTGGTTGCGGCACTGGAACAAAAGCATGCCAAATACAAGCTCAGCCACTGCGTTAGCATTCTGGCCAGGAGTATTCATAGCTACTACATTATGAGCAGTAGCAGCAGCAAGATCGATATTGTCATAACCTGCACCGGCACGAACCACGATCTTCAGGTTCTTAGCTGCATCAAGAACAGCTGCATCAACAATATCTGAACGGATGATGATACCATCAACATCAGCTACTGCCTCGAGGAGCTGCTGCTTCTCTGTATATTTCTCGAGCTTTACCACCTCGATACCTGCGCCGGTGATAATCTCTTCCATAGCCTTTACAGCGGCAGCTGCAAATGGCTTCTCTGTTGCAATTAATACTTTCATTTTTTAGTGCATTTTCTCAAACTCCTGCATGCAGTCGATGAGAGCCTGAACGTCCTCAACCTCACATGCATTGTAAATAGAAGCGCGGAAACCGCCTACTGAACGGTGACCCTTGATACCAATCATGCCCTTGCTCTTAGCGAACTCCATGAACTCAGCCTCAAGTTCCTTCTTACCCTCTGCCATTACGAAGCAGACGTTCATCATTGAGCGGTCAGCCTTATCAGAAACAGTACCGACGAACATTGAGTTGCGATCGATTTCAGCATAGAGCATCTCAGCCTTCTTCTGGTTGATCTTCTGGATAGCCTCAACACCACCAAGGCCCTTCAGCCACTTCAAAGTCTCGTTCATCACGAGGATAGGGAATACAGGAGGAGTGTTGAACATAGACTGGCCATCAATATGAGTCTGGTAGTTGAGCATGGTTGGGATAGTGCGGCTCACCTTACCAAGAGCAGACTTCTTAACGATGACAACAGTAACACCAGCAGGGCCAGCGTTCTTCTGAGCACCGCAGTAGATCATCTCATACTTGCTTACATCTACCGGACGAGAAAGGATATCTGAAGACATGTCACAAATTACAGGTACGCCATACTCCTTGTCCTCCTTGATCTCAGTACCGTAAATGGTATTGTTGCTGGTGATATGGAAATAGTCTGCATCCTGTGGAACCTCAAAGTTCTTTGGGATGTAGTTGTAAACCTTATCCTCTGAAGAAGCCACAACGACTACCTCGCCAAAAGCCTTAGCCTCCTTAGCAGCCTTCTTTGCCCAAACGCCGGTCTGGAGATAAGCAGCCTTTTTCTCAAGGAAGTTCATTGGCACCATCAAGAACTCGAGGGATGCACCACCACCGAGGAAGAGCACTTCATAATCCTCAGGAATGCTGAGCAATTCCTTCCAGAGCTGACGGGTCTCCTCCATTGTAGCTTCCCATTCCTTAGTACGGTGAGAGATACAAAGAACGCTTACGCCAGTACCTTTAAAATCCTTGATTGCCTCGATTGCATTGTCGAGAGCCACTTGTGGCAGGATGCATGGTCCTGCATTGAAAACATGCTTTTTCATTACTCTATATTAAAAGATTTTTTAGTTCATTAATTGGGGAGCGTCTATTAAGCGAGCACAAAGATAGATACTTTTTTTATTCAAAACAAATTTATTTACAAAATTCTTAAAAAAATCCATAATTATAAGAAAATTTAGCACAAATAGCCAAATCTGCTAACAATTTATTTGAATCTATCTCCCCAGAGGGACGAAAGATGCGCCTTCATACGGTCTTCTTGCGCATTTGGCTGAGGGTGATAGAACAAAGACTGCTGCATTCCTCCCTCTTTGACCAGTTCGTCTGGCAGATATTGCTGATAAGCGAAGTGTCCCGGATAGTCATGTGCATATTTATACCCTTTCCCGTAGCCTTCTTTCTCCATCAGTTTAGTCGGTGCATTACGCAGATGCAGTGGCACAGGCAGATTACCGGTCTCCCGCACTTTCTGGATGGCCGAATTAATGGCATTATACGAAGCATTGCTCTTAGGCGATGATGCCAGATAGACGCAGGCTTCTGCCAGCGGAATTCTCCCTTCCGGCCAACCGATCTTCTGCACAGCATCAAAAGCAGCATTTGCCAGAAGCAGCGCATTCGGATTGGCCAGACCCACATCTTCGCTGGCCGAAATGACCAGTCGACGTGCGATGAATGCCGGATCCTCGCCGCCTTCTATCATGCGCGCCATGTAATAGACCGCAGCGTCAGGATCTGAACCTCTGATACTCTTGATCATCGCCGACACCAGATCATAGTGCATCTCGCCATCCTTGTCGTATGCCATCGGATTGGCCTGCAGTTTCTCGATCACCAGTGCGTCATCGACCTCAATGGTCTGCTTCTCTGAAGTGGCCGACTTTTCATCCTCATCTTCCTCATCCTCCTCATAGTCGAAGTCATCGTCTGCATATTCGCCGACAACAAGATCCAGGATATTAAGGAACTTACGACAGTCGCCACCCGCATAACGTAGCAGCGCTGACGTCTCTTTTACCACGACGTTCTTCTGCGAAATGATCGGATCTTCCTTGAACACACGTTCCATCAGACCGAGCAGATCTTCCTCATCCAGAGGTTTCAGCGTATAGACCTGGCAACGGCTCAGCAACGGACGGATCACCTCAAAGGATGGATTCTCGGTTGTAGCTCCAATCAGCGTCACCACGCCACGCTCCACAGCATCGAGAAGTGAATCCTGCTGTGACTTCGAGAAGCGATGAATCTCATCAATAAACAGGATCGGAGAAGCTTCTGGCGTAAAGAAACGGTCTTTCTTCGCACGTTCTATGACCTCACGCACCTCTTTCACGCCACTGCTCACCGCACTCAGCGTATAGAAAGGCAGTTCGAGCGTCTGTGCGATGATCTTGGCAAGTGTCGTCTTTCCCACACCAGGAGGACCCCACAGGATGAATGACGCAATACGGCGAGACTCAATCATGCGACGCAGCACGGCATTCGGTCCTACCAAATGTCGCTGTCCGATATATCCGTCGAGGCTCTTTGGCCTCATTCTTTCTGCTAAAGGTTGCATCTGTTATATTATCTTGCCGTGTTTAGATCAAGAGAGAACGAAACCGCCGTACCGCGATAGACAAAGTTATCAAAGCCAAGGCTCACACCTACACGCAGTTTCTTAAACAACGCCCAGCCGTACTGAGTCTCCCAGTGCGCCTTATGGTGTGGCACTTTCACAACGTGCAACTGCACGAACTCGCGCCAATCTTCCTTCGGTGTAAAGAAGCGGTTCACCAGCATGCGCTGACTGTTCCACTCCACATGTCCTTCCAGCCAGTGGTCATCGGTACTGAGCTCATAGTTATCGAGCAAGGCAAAGCGTGACAGTTCAGCATGTTTCTGCCACCAGAACTTTGAGGCATCGAAATGGTGCATATCTGCCAGACCTATCTCTCCGTGACTCAACATAAAACCCGTACTGGCCATGAAGCTCAGCAGATCGTTCTCGCGCGGCAATC
>DCIF01000063.1:4907-5659 GCA_002315795.1 Bacteroidales bacterium UBA1733 | reverse complement strand
GCCATCTGCTCGCCGTGACCACCATAAGTGTGTGCACCGGTAACCTTGTCCTGCTGAACGCCGAACTCCTGTGCAAGAGCCTGCTGCAGACGAGTAGAGTCAAGAGCAGCAAGAGAAGTCATCTGGTTTGGCTTCAAGCCAGAGTGGATGAGTGCAGTAAGAGCGGTAACGTCAGCTGGGTTGAAGATCACTACAACGTGCTTAACGTCTGGACAATATTCCTTGATATAATCACCGAACTGAGCAGCGATCTGGCAGTTGCCCTTGAGAAGATCCTCACGGGTCATGCCCTCCTTACGTGGAGCGCCACCTGAAGAGATAATATACTTAGCATCAGTAAATGCTTCCTTAGGATCAACAGTGTAGCTAAGGTTAGCGCCTGGGAATGCACAGTGAGCCATCTCGTCATAAACACCATGAACACCTGGCTCATAGATATCATAGAGACATACGTTTGGAGTAAGACCAAGCATAAGGACTGACTGAACCATGTTAGAACCGATCATACCACCGGCACCAACAATTACGAGTTTTTCATTAGTTAAAAAAGCCATGTTGATTAATTTTATGGGTTTGTTAGTATTTGTCGTTAAATAAAATGCAGCAGGGGATTACACTCCTTTTGCTCGGCAAATATAACCAATTTTTTTATATATGTATAATAAAGAGCAAAATATTGACTAAAAAAAGTCAAATATTCTGCCCTTTTGTTTGCTTTGAAATGCCTATTTGGCAAATTTTTGGATCGCTTG
>DCIF01000063.1:3244-4873 GCA_002315795.1 Bacteroidales bacterium UBA1733 | reverse complement strand
ACGTGCAAGTTAACCAGAACTCGTGAGTTCGTGGGGTCATTACTGATGATCGTAATGCGGTGACTGCCATTCTTAATGTTAGATTTCTGACCTGTGTAAGTGAGGTGAATTCTGGTAGTCTCGCCTGGCTTAATCACTGTGTCGTCAATCTTGATCTGAAATGCGTTCTCTTTGTCGTTTACAATCTTGCGAATCACCAGTTTCTGCTTACCGGCATTGCGAATGGTGATCTCCTGGTTCTTGCTTTCCTCGAAGGAAACATTGAGTTTGTCAAGTGAGATCTCAGGAGCTACTTCCATGTCAGCGGATTCAAGCTTGCTGAAGTCTTCCCAGATGTCTGCGATCACAGTAATGTGATTGTTCTTCATCTTCGCTTCTTTGCCCTTTACAAGGATGTCAAAGAGATCTTTGCGTGGACCCCAGTCCTTGGCGCGATCGGTAACGAATGTAACATTGATGCGTCCTTCGTTCTTCGGCTGAATGACCTCAGGCTCACACAATACGTCAACGTGCTTTGGTACGTTGCGAAAAGACAGGACAACCGGCTGGTCGCTCTCATTGTAAACCATGAGCGCACGGGTGCGGTTTGGACGTCCTGGATAGACATCGAAGAAATTGAGTGTGTTGGTCTTTACGCGAATACCTCCTCCCAGTTCTTCAGTGTAAGTCAGGATCTTATCACCATTGTTGATGACGTTGCCAGTGATGGTCAGCATGACACGCTCGTTGGCTTTGTCGTTGCTATAGACATAGACACTCTTGTCGAACGGACCAGGACGACCCTTGGCATGATAAGTTACCTTGACTTCTCCGCTCTCGCCTGGACGTACCGGCTTCTTGGTGAACTCAGGAGAGGTGCATCCACAGCTGGCCTGTGCGCGGGTGATAAGCAGGGGAGTATCACCTTCGTTGGTAAATTTGAAGACACAATGTGCATCACCGTCAGCCTCCTGGATGGTGCCAAAGTCATGCGTCATGACCTCAAACTTGATCTTGCTGTCGGCCATTGCCTGAACAGCAATGACCAGACTGCAAAGCAAAAAGAATATTCGTTTCATTATGCAAAGAAATTTTTAGGGTGTAAGGATCCCCTAAATATTATGCTTTGATAGCATCAAGAATCGCATTGACCGCATTGCTGAGGCCTTCAGCATTCTTGCCGCCAGCCTGAGCGAAGTGAGGCTGACCGCCACCACCGCCCTGGATGAGCTTGGCTGCATCCTTGACGAGTTGACCGGCATTGTAGCCCTGAGCCTTCACATCATCTGAGATAGCCACGGTGAGGAGAGGCTTGCCCTGATACTCGGTGCCTGCTACTACGATGAGGTTCTGGTGCTCTGCACGGAGCTGGAAAGCGATGTTCTTGATAGAGTCAGCTTCCAGTGGTGCCTGGATGCGAACCACCTTGATGCCCTTGATCTCAGTAGCGTTCTCGAGGAACTTCTGCTTGAGCGACTGTTCCTGCTGAGCCTTGAACTCTGCAATCTGCTTCTTGATCTCGCCATTCTCCTCAATCTGCTTCTTGATAGCACCTACGAGGTTTGGAGCGTTGTTGAACATCTCTTTAAGGTCGCGGATCAGATCCTGCTGAGCATCGAGCATCTGCTCGACCTTCGTGCCGGTGATTGC
>DCIF01000063.1:0-3148 GCA_002315795.1 Bacteroidales bacterium UBA1733 | reverse complement strand
TTGCTGATGTGACAACCGCCACAGAGCTCTACTGAAGGACCGAACTTGACGACACGTACCTCATCGCCATACTTCTCACCGAAGAGAGCAATAGCACCCATAGCCTTAGCGTCAGCGATTGGCATGTTGCGATGTTCCTCAATAGCGATACCTTCGCGAACCATCTTGTTAGCCAGGTGCTCTACCTGACGGAGCTCCTCATCGGTTACTTTCTGGAAATGGCTGAAGTCGAAGCGGAGGCTGTCAGAAGAAACCAACGAACCCTTCTGTTCTACGTGTGTGCCAAGCACTGCACGCAGACAGTAGTCGAGGATATGAGTAGCAGTGTGGTTGCACTCCAGTGCAGTACGCTCCTCCGCGTTGATCTTTGCAACGACAGGAGCAGTGATATCCTCCGGCAACTTCTCTACGATATGTACAGCCAGGTTGTTCTCACGCTTGGTGTCGATGACCTTGATGACCTCATCGCCGAAAACAAGGACACCCTTGTCGCCGACCTGGCCACCCATCTCACCATAGAATGGAGTCTTTTCGAGTACGATCTGGTAGAAAGTCTTGTTCTTCTGCTTGATCTGACGATAGCGGAGTACCTCGGTCTCAGCTTCGGTGAAGTCATAACCAACGAACTCTGTAGTGCCAGCATGAAGCTCTACCCAGTCGCCATTCTCTACAGCAGCAGCATTACGAGCGCGCTCTTTCTGAGCTTGCATGTTAGCCTTGAAGCCTTCCTGGTCGATGGTCATGCCATTCTCACGAGCGATGAGCTCGGTGAGATCGAGAGGGAAACCGTAGGTGTCGAACAAAGTAAATGCCTCCTTGCCGTCGATAACAGTCTTGCCAGCTTCCTTGGTGTCGGCCATGATAGCATCCATACGCTTAATGCCATTTTCGAGGGTGCGGAGGAAGCTGTCCTCCTCTTCCTTGATGACACGTACGATAAGCTCATTCTGAGCCTTAAGCTCTGGATAAGCATCACCCATAGTCTCGATGAGAATTGGCAGAAGCTTATAGAGGAAAGCTTCCTTCTGTCCGAGGTAAGTATATGCGTAACGTACGGCACGACGGAGGATACGACGGATCACGTAACCGGCCTTGGCATTAGAAGGCAACTGGCCATCTGCAATAGCGAATGAGATGGTGCGGATATGGTCTGCCAAAACGCGCATGGCTACGTCGGTCTTCTCCTCAACGCCATACTGCTTGCCACTGAGGCTGCCGATGACGCTGATGATTGGCTGGAAGACATCAGTATCGTAGTTCGAGGTCTTACCCTGGAGGGTGCGAACGAGGCGCTCGAAGCCCATGCCGGTATCAATGACGTGAGCTGGCAACTTCTCCAGACTGCCATCGGCCATGCGGTTATACTGCATGAAGACGATGTTCCAGATCTCGATGACTTGTGGATGATCCTGGTTGACGAGCTCACGACCGCTCTTAGCAGCCTTCTCTTCGTCAGAACGAGAGTCATAATGGATCTCTGAGCAAGGGCCACAAGGACCTGTATCACCCATCTGCCAGAAGTTGTCGTGCTTGTTGCCGTTGAGGATGTGATCCTTTGGAAGGAAGCGCTCCCAGATGCCAGCAGCCTCGTTGTCGCGCTCTACACCCTCTTCAGGAGCACCCTCGAAGACGGTAGCATAGAGGTTCTTTGGATCGAGCTTCAGGACATCAACGAGATACTCCCATGCCCATGAGATAGCCTCCTCCTTGAAATAATCGCCAAACGACCAGTTGCCAAGCATCTCGAACATGGTGTGGTGATAGGTGTCATGACCTACCTCCTCCAGGTCGTTGTGCTTACCGCTGGCGCGGAGACACTTCTGTGAGTCTGCAGCGCGAGAGAATTTCTTCTCCACGTTGCCGAGGATGATATCCTTAAACTGGTTCATACCAGCATTAGTAAACATGAGGGTAGGGTCGCCTTTGAGTACCATTGGTGCTGATGGCACGATGGTACAGCCCTTTGAAGCAAAGAACTTCAGGAAGCTCTCGCGGATTTCTTTTGCTGTCATCATATATTGTCTAATTTCAAATTACTATTTACAAATCTCTATCGCTGATTATTAGCGGGCGCAAATATAATAAATAATGTGTTACAGTGGTATTTATTCGTCAATGATTTTTTGCAATCATTGCAGATTGTTATGTATTTGACACTTAGAGTTGCCTAAGGTTTATTTGCATCAGCGTAATTTTTGTCGCTCGTAAGAGCCTCTGACATAGACGAAATAGAAGATTACACCCAGCGCTTCAATCAGCCAGGAGCACCAGAAGGCGACGTGATAATTGAAGTGCTCGGCCAGAAATCCGCCAATCATGACTCCTAAACCTACACCGAGATCCCAGGAGGTGAGGAGCGAAGCATTGGCGGTACCACGTTTGCTCGATGGCGCCAGATTGACGAACATATTCTGAAAAGCTGGCCAGAGATGTCCGTTGCCAAGACCGACGAGGAGGGCGCAACCATAATATCCCCAGACGTTGTGCAGAAGAGCAAAGAGCAGATAACCTATGCAACTGATGCTGGTGCCTACTGAGGCGTTGAAGAGCACGCGACCTTGTTTCAATGTGCGACTTCCTATCAGTCGAGAGAGAAAAAGACCGGAGGCAAGAATGGCAAAGAAAAGGCCAGAGCCACTGGTGAGTCCTAATTCTTCACGTCCATAAATCGCGACGTAAGTGCTGGTGACACCATAGGCGAAGCTGAAGCCAACCATCGCTAATCCCTGGCTCCAACCAGCAGTGAGAAAGAAGCGGTCAAGGCCAAAGAGTGAGGAGTGTGAATTATATTTTTGGTGAGAAGAGGAGGCTTTAGCCGAGGACTCTGAAGAATTATGAGCATTCTTGATCGTAGCTACGCACCAGATACCTAACAGCGCGAAAAACATAGAGGCTGAAAAGAGCAGATCGAAGTCATGCCATGTCTCATAAAGCCAGAGACCTACGGAAGGAGAGATGGCTGTGGCAACGTTGTTTGAGAGCCCGTAATAGCCAATTCCTTCTGCACGTCGTGTAGAGGGAAGTACGTCTATTGCAATTGTGCTGTTTGATACGGTAGTAATGCCAAAAGGAAAGCCATGCAGGGTGCGAACCACGGCAAACATCAACAACGATCCGGCAACGATATAGCCGGCATAGAAAGCTGTGA
>DCIF01000139.1:4716-6209 GCA_002315795.1 Bacteroidales bacterium UBA1733 | reverse complement strand
CCGAACCTTTCATCTGAATGATAGCTCCGGCACCTAAGAAGCCGATGCCGGAGATGACCTGTGCGGCAATACGGCCAGGATCGCCATTCTTGAGTCCCATATATTCCTGAGGGATATAGATCGAGACGAGCATAGCGAGGGTGGCACCCATACAGATGAGCGAAAAAGTGCGCATACCGGCAATCTGGCCTTTTCGGCGACGCTCTAATCCGATAATGCTGCCAAGCAATAGACTCAGAAGTAGTTTGAAGGTGGCGCCAACCAGCGTCACGCTTGGATCGGTGATCATTAGAAGGAGATCGTTCATTTCAATTTAATTTACCATGATATTCAATGACTTGAGCGAAGGATGCTTATTTTGCCCACGCCTTGCCTTCGTCTGTGCGACGCCAAGTAAAGTATGAATCAAGTACCAGAAGTGCCTCCTCACTAGGCACAGGGCCTGCGAATGGCTCCGGACCGGTAAGATGCATGCTCTGAGGCTGCTCGTTTGTAAAGTTCGGCCAAACGGGGAGTCCCTCTCCGTTCGGATCTCCATACTTGGCAAAATTTGTCCAATACTTTCCCATAGCTACCGACAACGGACAATCGACTTCCGGACGCTCAAACGAATCCATGTGCTGGAAGACGAAGTTGACGTCCTGTCCGTGATAAGAGCCATGTCCGAAATTCTTGTCACCCACAGGATACTCCGGATGTTCATCAAAGTAATAAAGGAAGACCTTCGACTTACCTGTCTTACTCTGCAGACGAGCCCATTGCCAAGTCTGCCAGCCGAAAGCAGCATCACGCATCAGGTCGCGCGACTGCTTACCGCCATCTTCCTCGGTATAAGGGTAAGCCTTGAGCAAGGCGTCAGCATAAGCGCCATATCGCATCTGAGTACTCTGTGTGTAATATTCTGGAGTACTTGGACCGAACTGGAAACTGGCACCTTCGTCAGAGTTATAACCTATCAGCACCGGAATATCGTTGTACTCACCTTCAGTATAGAGCACCGACTGGTCGTCATGAATCACATAGCCATCGACCACTGGCCAACTGCCACCACCCAATCCGCGAGCAGCGAACTTCGAAGCATCCATAGCACGCAGTTCTGCCAGCGAACCCGCACCTAACGACTCCATGATCTGAGTTCCTACTTTTTCAGCATCGGCCAACGTCATCATGTTCTCGCCTGGATAGGTCGTAGGACGAGAAGGACCGAACGAGCCACCACTCTGAGAGATCGCCCCTTGTATCAGTCCTTTGCACAAAGGCGACGCACACAGCATGCTGACAGAGATACCTCCTGCCGATTCGCCAAAGATGGTGATACGCTCAGGATCGCCACCGAACTTGCTGATATTACGCTTCAGCCATTCCAAACCCGCAATCTGATCCTGAAGTCCATAGTTTCCTGATACGTGATGAGGATTCTCGGCAGAGAGTTCTGGCAAAGCCAGGAAACCCAACTGACCGACACGATAGTTGATACTTGCCAGGATCAATCC
>DCIF01000139.1:0-4635 GCA_002315795.1 Bacteroidales bacterium UBA1733 | reverse complement strand
CCGCCATAGATCCACACCAGGACGGGTAACTTCTCATCGGCTGATTTGGCTGGTGTCCAGACGTTCAGATAAAGACAGTCTTCACTATAGTCAGGTGATGGTTCTCCCTGAATAGGGCCAGCAGCATATTGCGTTGTCTGCCTGATCGTATCCCAAGTCTCTACAGGCTGTGGTGCTTTCCAGCGAAGATCTCCCACCGGAGGAGCAGCAAAAGGAATACCCTTGAAAATGGTGAGACCATCGGCATGATAGCCTTGAATACGACCACCTTCAACTTCCAGAAGTCCATCTGTCAGTTGAGCATGTTGGCATGAAGTGCAAGCCAAAGCGAACAATGAAATAAGATAATGTGCTGGTTTCATAAACAGGATGATTTTTTCGAAAACTGATGATTGAATGCCGCAATAATAAGCATTATTTCTGACATGAGCAAATTTCTTTGAATCTTTCTATCTTTTCTTCTGCAAATGGTTATTCGCAGACGATTATTTCTCCTTTTAAATAAAAAATATGGCGGCAGATTTGGAAAATATCAACACATCCGCGGATGTGTTGATATTTGACATTTAAAACATAAACACATCCGCGGATGTGTTTATGTCGGAGATCACGAAAACTGACATCGCGTACCAGATGTCAGTATCAGTGATCACGAATAATCCTCCCCATTTTTTGGATAGCTTCAAAAAAGGGGAGGATTATAGTTTTTATAGATTTCTGTTATCTTATTTGAAAATCAGCTGTGAGAACATATACAGGCCATACTTCCAGACGACGAAGTTATGACCCTCGCCAGGATAGTTGATCAATGTACATGGCACATCGTTCTTCTCGCAGAAAGCCTTGAGGTTAGCGCTGCTGAACATCAGTCCGTCCTCGCTGCCACATACCATCCAGAGCAGGGAGTTCTTCTCCTTCGTAGCGGCTACGTCAGGGATAAGCTCCTCAGGACGCTTGGTATTAGGAGCAGAAGAGAAACCGCCTACGTAAGCAAAGAGGTCCATATTACCCAGACCGAAGTTGAGCGACTGTCCGCCACCCATAGAGAGGCCGGCAACAGCACGGTGCATCTTGTCAGTATATACGCTATACTTACTCTCGATGAATGGGATAAGGTCCTTGATCAGGTCACCCTCGAAGTTGGCAAATGCAGGAGCACCTGCATAGACGTTGCCCTCAGCACGGTCATTCTCCTGCGCGCGTCCATTAGGCATCACGACGATCATGTCGGCCAACTTACCCTCAGCATAGAGATTGTCAAGGATGTGATTAGGAGCACCGCCATTGAGCCACTCGTACTCATCACCACCGATGCCATGCAACAGGTAGAGGACGCTGTACTTCTTGGCAGCATCGTACTTAGGAGGGAGATAGACGTTGCACTTGCGCACGGTACCCACGGTGGTGGACTTATACTCCACGAGCTCGACGGTGCCATGCTCGATGCCTTCACGCTCCTGATCGAAGCCTGCAGGAAGCTCGACGTAAGGGTCATAGGTACACTCAGCCGCCTCGGGGAATCCCATCCTTCCGATCTGAGGTTCCTGCGCATTAGCGGTCATGATGCCGCCCAGCAAAGCGGCCAATAGAATTACTGTCTTTTTCATAACAGATTTGAGAAATTGGTAAAAAATTTATTAAACAGGTAATGTTTGTCTTTTACAGACTTCTCTTAGACTCTTGTCATGGTCAAAGGTTTATTTATCAGATGATTATTTTTCAATTAATCCAGACATCATTTGACATAACACGGACGATTAGTACTATTGTCTGTTGAAATATTCAAAAAAATAATAGAATTGATTGAATATTCAAAAAAAAGTAGTAACTTTGCACGCACAATGTACCGATTGGTAGTCTTGGTAAAGACACCACCAATGCAAAGGAAGCCTGACCATCAGACTGTCATGCACAAAATAGTTTCAATATAGGTAAGAATATGGCAACAATGCAACAGAAGAAGAAATCTATCTCACAAACTATTCAAAACTGGCTTATTGTATGCGTGGTATCCGCGTTTGCCGTGACTACGTCTGTACTATTCGTGATGAATAACAGAATGTCACGCAGCAACACAGAGAAACTGCTGCACACCCATCTGGAAGACATTTGTAATGCTGTATATGAGACAGACAGTCTTACGCTCGTCAATTCCGCACTCTCCTGGGCTGATTATTTCGACAAATTCAAATGGTACGAACCCTCGGCCGACTTCATGCGTATGACCAACAACATTGCATGGGGCAACAATATTGACGAAATATGCTTTATCAACGAAGAGGGCATCATCGTAGCTTCGAATATTCATGAGTACTTAGGGTATGAGATGACCAGTGCAGAACAGTCGGCTGAATTCTTGAAACTGCTCACAGACCCAGACACCAAGACCTACGTACAGAAACTACGCGAACAAGGCTATGACCATCAGAAGAAGTTCCGTTATGTGGGCGCCGTCATGCCCCACCATGCGGGTTTTATAGAGTTAGGCATCACCGAAGATAACTACCGCAAACAGATCTGCGAACTGCTGAAAAACTCTACACGTTATCGCCGCATTGGCGACAATGGTTCTATCTTCATTCTGGACGAAGATTTCCAACTCATCAGCGCACCTCGATCATGCAGTGCCACGAGTGCTGACAGCATAGGCGTCACCAGACAGATGCTGGAGCAGCAGAAACCCTCAGAAATCTTTGAATGCGAAATAATGGGAGTGAACAGCTATGCCATGTACAACTCAGAGCAGGGATGTATCGTGCTGGCTGCGCAGCCCGTCAGCGAGGCCATGCTGACACGCGACACTGCAGTATCGCTCTCCTCTATTACGGTGTCAGTCATCTTCTTAATCCTTTTTGTGACTATCTGGCTGCTGATACGCAAACTCGTTGTGAAAAACATTGATCGTGTGAATGGTTCGCTTTCCAAGATTACGAATGGCAACTTGGAGGAGATAGTAGAAGTGCGTGATACCACCGAGTTCGACTCACTTTCTACTGACATTAACATGACGGTGCATCGTCTGAAAGAATACATACATGAAGCCGAGACACGAATGGATGCAGATCTTGCACTGGCCAAAGCCATACAGTTAGCCGCATTACCCACAACCTTCCCCAAAAGAAAAGACTTCGATCTGTATGCAAGCATGTTAACTGCCAAGGAAGTAGGCGGAGACTTCTACGACTTCTACTTCTCAAGTCCCGAGACACTAACTATCACAATAGCCGATGTGGCTGGCAAAGGCATTCCTGCTGCCATGTTCATGATGGGAAGTAAGACTACGCTCAAAAATCAGATCAGCACAGGCATGAAACTCGATGAAGCTTGTAGCGTGGCAAATACAACCCTCAGCAATAACAATGACACCTGCACTTTCTTAACCGCATGGATTGGCCAGATCAACCTCACTACCGGTCTGATGACGTTTGTGAACTGTGGTCATAACCGGCCTGTAATACGACGCAACAGTGGCAGATATGAGTTCGCTGAGTGTGAAGCAGACCTCCCAATGGCTGTCCTCGATAAGAATCAGTACAAATGTCAGACCATCCAACTAAAGGCAGGTGATGAGATTCTGCTTTATACTGACGGTGTGACAGAGGCCACCGACCCGAACAAGAAGCTCTTTGGCGATGATCAGCTCATAGAGGTGCTCAACAAGATGACCATCGAACAGGCCAGTTCAACAGAGAGTATCTGCCATTTTCTACTCAATAGAGTGCAGACCTTTGCCAATGGTGCAGACCAGAGTGATGATATCACCATGCTCTGTTTCAGATATTTGGGATGAATATCAAACCGCAAATCCCGCTATAACAGCAACGGCAACAGCAACGGTACAGCCTACCATTGGGTTGTTACCAATGCCGAGGAAGCCCATCATCTCAACGTGAGCAGGAACAGAAGAAGAACCAGCGAACTGAGCAGATGAGTGCATACGGCAACGTCTTTCGACTACCAAGATTTATAATTTCAAAATGAAGGAACAGCTTCGTGATATAGTTCAACAAAAACTTTGCGAGCTGGGACACGTGTAATGTTACCATAGTCATCACAGTGCACAACCATCTCGTTGCGCATAGCTTTCATGCGCAATGTATTATATTCAGCTTTCTTTAAGCCCTGAATAAGGAGGTCTCTATCGGTTTCTGACATAGCTTTTGAGCTTTAGGTATAATGATTGATTATAAATCCTGGGGACGTTCTCTAATCCGCCATCTGCAACTAACACACGAGGATTAAGTTGATTCTCCACAATCATCCAAGAATCAACGATACCAAGATAAATATTGAAAAGATTGTCAATACCAGCCTGATAACGTCGCCTGATAACGTCTGTAGGAATGTTATGTCCCCCCTCTATCACACGCTGAGCGACACGCTCAATGGCGGTTTCTGGAGTTGGCAGCCAGAAGAAAAGAAGTTGCAATGATATAGAGGACTTTCATGTAGAGAAGAATTCTCGTAATAAAAAAATCTCCCTTTGCTCACCCCTATTAATAAAAATAAGGAGAGCAAAGGAAGAGAGCTATTTTGCTAATAATTACTTAGCAAGAGCCTGAGCCACAGCAACGGCAACAGCAACGGTACAGCCTACCATTGGGTTGTTACCAATGCCGAGGAAGCCCATCATCT
>DCIF01000147.1:7378-11838 GCA_002315795.1 Bacteroidales bacterium UBA1733 | reverse complement strand
TGCTGGTATGCACTGATGTCAATGGATAAGCCAACCGTACTCATTCTGGGAGGCAAGGACAAAGGAAATGACTATACAGAGATCGAAGAGCTGGTAAGGAACAAGTGCACAGCTTTGGTCTATATGGGACTCCATAACGAGAAGTTGCATGACTTCTTTGACAAGCAGGGCAAACCAGTAGCAGATGCACTTTCGATGCGCGAAGCACTGGAGAAGTGCCGTGAGTTCGCACGTCCTGGAGATACGGTCCTGCTGTCACCTTGCTGTGCATCGTTCGACCTTTTCAAATCCTACGAAGATCGTGGTGACCAAATGAAGGCCATCGTCAAGGAGTGGTTATAATATAATAATGTGTATTCGATAATTTATGGCTGAAGAACAGAATAAATCAACCTTCGCTGGTAGCATCATGCGAGGAGACAGCAAGATATGGATCATCTATGTCGTGCTGATCTGTATCTCGTTTGTTGAGATATTCAGTGCCACGGCTCAGCTAGCTAATAAGGCCGCTAATGCCAGTGACCCTGCATTCAGTCATATCAAGAATCTTTTTGTTGGACTGATTTTGCTGCTTATGACACAGAGTATGAGTCTGAAGTCGTTTAAGGCTTGGGATAAGACACTCTACGTCATGGGACTTCTCTTCTTCGTAGTCACCATTTTCATGGGAGCGCAACAGAAAGGTGCAGCACGTTCTATTGCAGGATTCCAACCAGTAGAGCTCTGTAAGATTGGTGCAGTGACCATGCTGTGTGCGGCAATTACTGCAAAGGATTATACTTATCAGCGACTCTCCATCTTCCGGTCAAGAACGAGTTTACGCAGATATGTATTTTACATGATCCTAATTGGCCTGATCGCGCTGCCGGTAGCAACGCAGAACCTCTCAAGCGCACTCATCATCTGCATGGCTTGCTTCGGACTGCTGTTCCTGGCAGGGACCAAAGGCAAATATCTTCTGAATACCATCCTGATAGCCATTGTAGCAGGAGGATTGTTTATTGGTTCACTGTATGTGGTCTATATTACGAACCATAAAGGTGACGACATCGAGCAGGTTGAAGAAAACGGAGTAGTGGCCACCAGCTTTACCATTGACAAAGTGATGGGACGAGCTACGACCTGGGCCAACCGACTGTTTGACCATTCGGATGTACCTCTGTGGCAAGAGGACATGGGAGGAAAGAAATCGCAGGAGATCTATTCGCACATGGCTATTGCCAATGGCTATCCGTTAGGACAGTTCATTGGAAGAAGCCGACTACGAGACTTTCTGCCAGAAGCCTTCTCGGATTATATCTACGCGATTATCTTTGAGGAATGGGGATTCCTGCCAGCTGCGCTCATTCCCCTACTCTATCTGCTATTATTGGCACGTTGCTATTATCTGTCACGGCAGACGGAAGATTGGTATATCAGGCTGATCATTGTAGGACTCCCTCTGATCATGGTCATACAGGCATTGATTCATATCGGTGTCAGTACAGGAGCGATGTTCGTCACCGGACAGCCATTACCCCTGATTAGTCGAGGTGGTTCGAGTATCATGGCTACAAGTGCTTCTTTCGGTATGATCTTAGCATTGAGCCGACTCATTATACAGGAGAAACAGGAACGATTGGCAGCTCCAATCATTCCGATTACAACTAACACAACAGAACAAGAACAAAACTAAAATATGCGGTTTCTTATTAGCGGAGGTGGCACAGGTGGCCACATCTTTCCAGCGGTCTCTATAGCCAATGCCATACGCAAGGCCGAGCCAGACGCCGAAATCCTTTTTGTCGGGGCCATAGGCCGTATGGAGATGGAGAAGGTTCCAGCCGAAGGATATAAGATCATCGGACTTCCTGTCAGAGGATTCAAGCGTCCTTTGTTCCATCCTGGCAACATCTTGGTATTGACAGATCTGCTGAAGAGCATCCGAAAGGCAAAAGACATCATCAAAAGCTTCAAGCCAGATGCTGCGGTTGGCGTAGGTGGTTATGCCAGTGCAGCAGCACTGAAGGCAGCAGCAGCATTAGACGTTCCTTATATCCTGCAGGAGCAGAATGGCTTTGCTGGAGTAACGAATCAGAAGCTGGCATACGATGCACAGAAGATCTGTGTAGCTTATCCGAATATGGATCGCTTCTTTCCTGCTGACAGGATCGTCCTGACCGGTAATCCTGTGCGTCAGTCTCTGCTTGAATGCACAGCCACCGTAGATGAGGCGCGCAAGTCTTTTGGTCTGGATCCGAATCTGCCAACTATCTTCGTAACTGGAGGAAGTCTTGGAGCGCGTAGCATCAACAATGCTATTGCCAATGGATTGAAGGAGTTCGAAAATGCGGGAGTACAGGTACTCTGGCAGACAGGCAAGGCCGATGGAGACAAATGGGAAAACGCCGTGCGTAATGCAGACGCAAAGCATGTACATCCGACGATCTTTGTATCGGATATGGCAAAAGCTTATCGTGCAGCAGATATTGTAGTATCACGCTCTGGTGCAGGTGCGGTCAATGAGGTTTGTCTCTTAGGCAAAGCAGCGATCTTCGTTCCATTGCCAACAGCAGCCGAAGATCATCAGACGGCCAATGCACGCAGTCTGGCTACGCGCGATGCCGCCATTCTGATTCCGGATAATGTAGCTCCTACCCGATTGGTAAAAGATGCTATTGAACTGGTAAAAGACAATACAAGAATTGCACGCTTTGAGCACAATGCGAAAGCGATGGGAAAGAGTGACGCAGCAGATACGATTGCAGACATTGTAATCAAGATCGCTCAAAAGAATAAACAAAAATGAAAGCAATCTATTTTGTAGGTGCTGGTGGCATTGGCATGTCAGCACTCGAAAGATATTTCAAGGCCAACGGATACATGGTGGGAGGTTATGATAAGACGCCATCACCACTGACCGAAACCCTTATCAAGGAAGGCATCGATATTCACTTCGAAGACAATATCGAAGCCGTAGCTCCAGAATTCAAGGATCCGGAGAACTGCATGGTTTGTTATACACCAGCGATTCCTAAGGATCATGGAGAGTTATGCTATTTCAAGGAGCATGACTTTCAGGTGATGAAGCGCAGTAAGATCTTAGGTATCGTAACCGAACAGAAGCGAGGTCTTTGTGTAGCCGGCACCCATGGTAAAACGACGACCAGCAGTATGATCGCTCATGTATTGAAGCAGAGTCATGTAGATTGTAACGCCTTTTTGGGAGGTATCCTCAAACCCTACGAGAGCAATCTCATGCTGTCAGAGAAGAGTGATCTCACCGTTATTGAAGCCGATGAGTTTGACCGCTCTTTCCATACATTGAGTCCTTATATGAGTGTGATCACCAGCTGCGATCCTGACCATCTGGACATCTATGGTACCGAGGAAGCTTATCGTGAGTCATTTGCTCACTATGTATCTTTGATCCGTGAGGATGGTCTGTTGCTTAAGCACAAAGGCATCAAGGTAGATTGTTCTCAGCTCAAAGCAGGAGCGAAATATGCAGAATACAGCAGTTCAGAAGAATCTGATTTCTACGCTACGAATATCCGTATTGGCAACGGAACGATTGTCTTTGATTTCGTAGTCAAAGAGCCACAGAAGTGGGGAAAGACTGAGGATGCATCTCTGACGATCAAAGACATTGAATTAGGAGTTCCAGCACCTATCAACGTGGATAATGCAGTAGCAGCAACTGCCATCTGCTGGCTCAATGGCTGTACAGAAGAGGAGTTGCGAAACGGCATGAAGACCTTTGGTGGAGCCAAGCGCCGCTTTGATTTCTACATCAAGAAGGATGATCTGGTACTGATGGACGATTATGCACATCATCCGGACGAGGTCAAAGCTTCGTTATCTTCGGTCATGCAGCTATTTGCCGGACGTCATGTGACGGTCTGTTTCCAGCCACATCTTTTCAGCAGGACTCATGACCTGGTCGATGGATTTGCCGAAGCTCTGGCTTTGCCGAACCGAACATTGCTGCTTCCTATCTATCCGGCACGTGAGCTCCCTATTCCTGGAGTAACCAGTGAGTGGCTGCTGGAAAAGATCAGGACACAAGCACTGTCTCACGGGAATACGATGCTCGCCAATGAACTTAAGGTCATTGCCAAAGAAGATCTGGTGAGCCAGCTCAAGGATCTGCGTGCTCAAGGCAAACTCGATGTAGTGGTAATGATGGGTGCAGGTGTAGATATTGAGCGTCTAGTGAAGCCTGCTGCTGAAGCGTTGTCCTAAAGAATTGTATCAAAAAGACATTTGAATGATCAAGACCATTTTCAAAGTCATAGGTATCCTTATCATCTTAAGCTATCTGATGGTAGCGGGATTTTTGTACGGATTCTGGAAAGAAGAACCCGTCTATCGCGGTATAGACATACATGTAGATTACCCGAATGAGAAGGCCCACTTTGTAAATCCGTCAGACATACGTTCAAAGCTTCTGCCTTCAAAGCTGAATCCTGTCGGCAAGC
>DCIF01000147.1:0-7272 GCA_002315795.1 Bacteroidales bacterium UBA1733 | reverse complement strand
TGCGTATAGACATCGAGCAACGTAACCCGATAATCCGAGTAAAGAGCTTATTGCCTGTAAAAGATTCTAAGGGAGCACCGGTGACCGATTTCTACATCGATCTGGATGGAGAGTTGATGCCAGCTCAATTAGGCTCGGCCATACGATTGCCATTAGTTACTGGTTATGTCAGAGAAAAACATATCTTGCCTCTGCATGACTTTGCACGCTATCTGGAAGATGAGGATTTCTGGAGTGATGAGATCACTCAGATCTATGTCCGTGAAAACGGAGATATTGAACTGATTCCACGTATAGGAGAACACTCTATCCTGGTGGGAAACTTTGAGAATATTGATGAAAAGCTTGATCATGTCAGGACTTTTTACAAGAAGGTCTTGCAACGCAAAGGATGGAATGCCTACCGTGTGATCAATGCGAAATTTGACGGACAGATTGTCGGAGAAAAAAACAACTAATACAATATGAAGATACTTACCTGTGCCATCCAGATTGGAACTTCTCGTATCATGGCCGTAGCGGCATGGAAAGATACAGAAACGAATCTCCTGGAGAATATTGAAATTGAAAGTGAGAATACCAAAGGCTGCATCAGCCATGGTGTGATTTCGAATGTTGAGCAGACTGCCATGCATATCAAAAGCATCATACAGAAGCTTGGCAATCGCATGCGCACCACTATCTCTGCTGCTTATGTCGGCATAGGCGGCATCTCACTGCACTCACTCATTCAATTACCCTCAGTGCAGATTCCCGGTTACGATGTTTTATCTGCCGAGCCTATCAGTGGCGGACAGCATCAGCTGATCGTTGGAGAAAAACGTTTGCGTCAGGGTATTATAGCTGCGATGGATCGTGCCGGTGTCAAAGTAATGGATACCATCGTACTGCCATTGGCTACTGCACGTATCCTGACAGAAGCAGAACGTCAGCGTGGCTGTGCACTGATTGATATGGGAGCTGGTACGACTACCGTCTCGGTCTATAAGAATGGAGACTTGCAGCACATGGCGGTCATTCCGTTAGGAGGTGATGCCGTAACCAACGATATCCAATCGAACGGATGTACAGCAGAAGAGGCTGAACGAAACAAAATTGAGTGGAGCAACGCATCAGAAGACTCAGCGGAGATTGCAGCAGCAGCTCAGCAGGTTGCAGCAAATGCTGTATTTGCTGAGAAAGCATTGTCAATGTCTCAGGAGACCCTCAATACAATCGTCATCTGCCGTTACGAGGAGATCGCAGCCAATATTCAGAATCAGATCAGCAACACGGGCCTCAAGAACAATCTGGGAGCCGGCATCATTCTTACTGGCGGTGCTGCAATGCAGCGTGGCATCACCTCTCTGATGAGCAAACGCCTTGACATCAGTCGTGTGGAAATACGAGCATACGCAGAGAAATCATTTGTAGGAAGCGAGCGGAAGCCACATCTCACAAATCTGCTTTCATTGCTCTATTTCTGCAAAGAGGATTGCATGATTCCTGTTGCAAAGACCACAATTGCTACTCCTATAGCTAAACCAGCGCCAGCTGCAGCACCAGAGCCTGTAGCTCCAAGTGTAGAAAAAGAAGCTCAGCAACTGACACTAGACATTCCTCAGCAAGATCCTGAAATGGAAGAACAGCGCAGCAGTTCGTTACTGCGTGGTATCAAGCATTTCCTTGGCGATCTTGTTTCCGGACAAAACTAACACCTATTATAATAAGAAATAAGTCTATCTCTATATATGGAAAATCAGAACGAAGTCAATAACGCAACACTTGAGTTTGACTACCAGCCTACGCAGGAGAACCACTCCATAATCAAAGTTGTGGGAGTAGGCGGTGGCGGATCGAATGCCGTACAGCACATGTACGAAGCAGGTATCCAGGATGTGTCATTCCTCATCATCAATACAGACAAGCAGGCACTCAAGGGATCTTCTATCCCCAATAAACTTCTTATCAGTGAGAAGGGTCTGGGTGCAGGAGCTCGTCCAGAAGTAGCACGTGAGTGTGCTGTACAGTATTCAGATGCTATCCGTCAGTCGTTAAGCGATGGTACCGAGATGGTATTTATCACTGCAGGCATGGGTGGCGGAACAGGTACTGGTGCTTCACCTGTCGTAGCACAGATAGCTCACGAGATGGGACTTCTCACCGTGGGAATTGTCACGATTCCTTTCCAGTTTGAAGGTCGGAAGAAGATCACCGCTGCACTTGAAGGCGTTCGTGCCATTGAGCGCTGGTGTGATGCCCTCCTTGTGGTTAACAATAACCGTTTGATCAGCATCTATCCTGATCTGACCTTCGACAATGCATTCGGCAAAGCAGATGATACGCTCACGATCGCTGCAAAATCTATCTCTGACATTATTAACATTCAAGGATATATCAACCTTGACTTTGCGGATGTCAGTACGACGTTACGCAATGGCGGTGTAGCTTTGATCTCAACAGGACAGGCATCCGGAGAGGGTCGCCTTACGAAGGCCATCCAGGAAAGCATCACCTCTCCTTTGCTTCAGGATAACAAAATCAACGATGCAAAACACTTGCTGTTCGAGCTATGCTTCAGCCATGACAATCCGATTTCTATGGCTGAGATTGGCGAGATGAATAAGTTCGTAGAGAGCCTGAATCCTGAGATTGAGGTTATCTGGGGTGCTATGTATGATGACAACCTTGGAGATGAAGTCCGTATTATCCTCTTGGCAAGTGGCTTTGCCATGGATCATACTACGGGAGGCGTGATTGCAGACAGCGGTATGGAACGCAAGGTCCGCGAGATGGAAACAGAACTGCGTGATGCTATCTGCAGGACCAAGGATATGCTCAATGAGTTTGCCGACTATCCAGAGGCATCGAACATCCTGATGTCGGCCATACGTCTGGCTATCAACAAGGCTGACAATATGACGTTAGACACTGATCTGGAAGAAGAATTCTCCAAGCTGACACAAGCCGTTGATAATGCGCGAGCAGATATGCTGGCAAAGAAAGAGGCTATCGAGAAAGAACGTATTCGTAAGGAGAAGGAAGAGGCCGAGAAGGAAGCCATCAGGAAGCAGATTGAAGACCTTCAGAAACAATTGAAAGAATCTGAAGAGAAAGCCGCGAGAGAAGAAGAAGCTTCGCATGTTGCTGAGGAACCTGTGATCAACTTAGTTGCGGAAACTCCTAAGCCAACAGCTGCTGCTACTCCTGCCTCAACAATCGTTGCTGCTCCTGCTCCAGTATCTGATCCTACACCAGTTGTAGAGACTCCTGTTCAGACAGAGGCCGCTCCTGTAGCACGTCCACAGACGACTCCACTGAAGGGGATTGAGGAGATCCGTCGTTTTTATGGTGATGAGGCAGCCAATAAGATGTTGCTTGACAATCAGCGCAAGTCTTATTATGTACTTGACGACCAGGAGCTCTCTAATGAGGCACTGATTGAGAAACTCGAAAAGTTGCCGGCTTATAATCGTACGCTTGAGGATCTGGGTCAGCTCAAAGCCGTTTCTCGTACTCCTGCTACGCCAAAGGTAATTGGTAATCCGGCCAACTATCCTGACGGAACCATACACTTCTAAAACTATTCCACAGAATGTCTAAAAACAAACTCTCAGTACGTCAGATTGCCTTTCGCACGTTATTCATGCTGATAGCAATACTTCTTGTGGGCTGGTTCTTCCCGCACAACGAAGCTTTCCGCTATGAGTATGAAGTAGGTAAGCCCTGGCGTTATGGCCGACTCACTGCTCCCTACGACTTTGCTATCTATCGTAGCGACAGTGCTGTGCACATGATGGAAGACAGCTTGCGTCATCAGATAATGCCTCGTTTCCTGGTCAAGGATGAGGTCTCGTTTGAGGCGTTACGTAATCTGCATACTGCCAGTACACAGATGTCAGGAGAAGCATTCCGCCATCTGCGCAGGAAGCTTGAGAGTATGTACAAAAAAGGCATTCTGATAGGTGAGGAAAAAGAAAAATGGCTGAATGAAGGATGCAATGATGTCATTCTTCATAGCAGAGATACATCAATCACGGTAGCTCTATATACTATAAAGAGCGAACTTGAAGCTTATGAAGCCCTCAAGACTGACTCATTATATAGCCATAGTTACAGCTATGCCGGATTAAGAGACTACGTTCATAGCAATCTGGAACTCGACACAGCGGCCATGCGCATAGAGTATGCTCGCATCAGACAGCAGGTAAGTGCTACAAGTGGTGTCATCTTAGCAGAAAGCCGAATCATCGATCAAGGAGAGATTGTCACACCACGTACCTATCAGATTCTGGAGTCATATCGTCGTGAACAGCAGCAGAGACTGAGTCTCTCTGGTTCCGAACTGACCATTTTCCTGGCAAGAACCTGTATCATTGCACTGGTTCTTTGCAGCATTCTGCTGTTTCTGTACCTCTACCGTCCCTGGCTATATATACAGCAGGCAGAAGTCTTTGTAGCGATAGCCGCAGTTACCCTGATGGTGATTCTTACGGCAGAAGCGGATAAGATGATTGTCGGTGGCGCATATCTTGTGCCGATAGGAATTGTTACGATCATCCTAAGCACTTTCCACGGATCACGCACAGCATACTACTGCCATATTGTAATGGTATTGTTATGTTCGTTTATCGCACCTTCACACTTCGAGTATCTGGTCATCCAGTGTATTGTGGGAATGATTATCGTGTTCAGCTTGAAAGATGGTCTGACAGACCGGAGTCAGCTCATGCACGTAGCCATCTTTTCGGCCATTGGCTACACAGGTCTGTATGCGCTTTATACACTGGCTACCGAAGGCTCGCTGACCAATATCTCCATGCCCATTGTAAGTATGATGGTGATCAATGCAGTACTGCTATTGATGTCTTATCTCATCATCTATGCCATGGAGAAATCATTTGGCTTTATGAGTGGCGTGACCCTTGTTGAACTCTGTAACCTGGGTCGCGGACTGCTGTTACGTCTCTCACAAGAAGCTCCTGGCACCTTTCAGCACTCTCTGCAAGTAGCAAACCTGACAGCAAGTGCAGCCAAAATCATCGGTGCCAATGCCTCATTGGTACGTACAGGAGCCATGTACCATGATATCGGCAAGCTGTGGAACCCTGGCATGTACACTGAGAACCAGCAGGGACCCAATCCTCATGACGGTCTTAAGATAGAAGAAAGCGTAGAGATCATCAAGCGACATGTTGCAGAAGGACTGAAGCTGGCCGAAAAAGAGAAACTGCCACGTGAGATCTCAGAGTTTATTGAGACACATCACGGCAATAGTCTGATCAGATATTTCTATGTAACATGGTGCAATGCGCATCCTAACGAAGAGCCAGACGTACAGTTGTTCACCTATCCGTACACGGATCCAAGCACCAAGGAACAGGCTCTGCTCATGATGGGAGATGGCATAGAAGCAGCCTCTCGTACCCTCAAAGAATACAGTCATGACAGTATTGTTAAATTGGTCAATGGAATGATTGACAATCTGGTCACTTCAGGCCGACTCAACAATGCAAAGATCACTCTGCGTGAGATCCAGCAATGTAAGGAGTCATTCATCCACGATCTGGAATCTATCTATCACGCTCGAATCGAATATCCGGAATTACATAAATAACCGCGCATACTATGGATAAGATTATTACCGAAATCACGCCACTCGAGGAGAAAGACTGTTTCTATCTTGTGGATCGTAACAAAGAAGTATTCAACTATCCGCTGCATAAGCACGTGGAACTGGAATTAACCTTCGAGGAGAACTGTGAGGGTACACGACGAATCGTTGGCGATAACATTGAGGAACTTGGCAAGTTCGACCTGGCACTCATTGGCAGTAACCTCGAACATACCTGGGAACAGAATATTGGAAAGAGTCGCCAGATGCGCGAAGTCACCATTCAGTTCTCGCCAGAGTTGTTCAGTGACAATCTGCTCAACAAGGACCAGATGGCCTCTATCCACCAGTTACTTTCACGGTCACGCAATGGTGTGGCTTTCGGCATGAGTGCTATTATGCGAATCTATGCCAAGATTAATGAAGTGGCATTGGCTAAACCAGGCTTCTACCGCTTTATCAAACTGCTGGAGATTCTTCATGAACTCTCTCTTGAAGAAGACTACCATATCCTGGCCAGCAATAGCTTTGCACATTCCAAGCAGACACCAGACAGTCGCCGCGTGCGCAAGGTTGAAGAATACATTGATCAGCACTTCAAGGATGAGATCAGATTACAGACGGTATCTGATCTGGCAGGTATGACACCTACTGCATTCAGTCGTTTCTTTAAACTGCGTACCGGAAAGACACTTTCTGATTATATTATCGACATACGTCTGGGTTATGCAGCTCGTCAACTGGTCGATACCACCACCTCGGTAGTGGAGATCTGCTATGAGTCAGGATTCAATAATGTTTCGAACTTCAACCGAATTTTCAAGAAGCGCAAAGGATGTTCGCCTACTACATTCCGTGAAAACTACCATAAGAATAAGATTATGGTGTAACATAGAGGATTCTATGTAAAACAACAAGACTATAAGGATTTTTTACTATCATAAAACTATTTACCACATGAAACTTCCATTATTTGCGGCACTGCTGGCATTAGTGACCTCGTGCACTATGCAGCCAGAACAGGAGAAAACCGAATTTATTACCGTCCGTGACGGACATTTCTACCAGGGAGAGAAAGAATATCGCTATGTAGGAACCAACTTCTGGTATGGAGCCATTCTGGCCTCTGAAGGACGCGGAGGCAATCGCGGCCGACTGATTCAGGAGCTCGATGATATGAAACAGACAGGCATCGACAATGTACGCGTTCTGGTGGGAGGTGATGGTCGTGAAGGCATCCCAAGCCATATCTCTCCGAAGTTACAGTTAGAGCCAGGAGTCTATAATGATACAATTTTGCTGGGCCTTGACTACCTAATGGCAGAATTGGAAAAGCGTGACATGAAAGCCATTCTTTATTTCAACAATGCCTGGGAGTGGTCTGGTGGTTATGGTGCTTACCTTGACTGGGTCGGCTTCAGCGGCGATGTGATGTCTTCTACTAAGCCAGGAGAGATGGTACACTTTGACCAGACTCCTGTTCCAAGTTATGACGGCTGGTTGGAATACATGCAGTATGTAGGAAATTTCGTGCTAAACGATTCTGCAAAAGCACTTGCTGCCAACCATGTGCGTAACATCGTGACACGTGTCAATACAGTCACAAATCAGCCATATACAGAGTCTCCTGCTATCATGGCATGGGAGATTGCCAATGAGCCTCGCGCCTTCGGTACTGA
>DCIF01000045.1 GCA_002315795.1 Bacteroidales bacterium UBA1733 | reverse complement strand
GCCTTGAATTTCTGACCTTCCATGACACCCTTAGGGAGTTTGACAGGAATAACTTCCTCAATCTGCTTGACACCACCCTGACCATCGGCCACCGTGTGACGTATCTTCACCTTCTTCTCTACGCCATTGACCACCTCGTCGAGTGTGATCTTGAGCGTAATGTTAAGGTCCTGACCCTTGACGGTCCTGCCACCAAAGCCAGCACTACGGAAAGCATCCTCAAAGCCACCGAAACCACCTCCGCCAAAGGGGTTGCCACCCATATTAGTATAGGTATAGGTACGACTGCCACGGCCACCTCCGCCGCCAAAGAAAGCATTGAAGATATCCATCGGATCGAAGCCAGCACCTCCAAAGCCACCGGCTCCGCCAGCACCGCCAAAGCCCGCGCCATTCATACCTGCATGACCGAACTGGTCATAACGAGCACGTTTGTTGTCGTCTGACAGTACGTCATAGGCCTCAGCCAGCTCCTTGAAGTTCTCTTCAGCAGTCTTCTTCTCTGCCTCTGAGGCCTGGCTCCATTTATCAGGATGCCACTTGACAGCCAGCTTACGGTAAGCCTTCTTTATTTCGTCGGCAGAAGCTCCTTTCTGGAGCCCTAACACCTCATAATAATCTCTCTTTGCCATTGTCTATATTTACTGGCCAACAACTACTTTCGCAAAGCGAACCACCTTGTCAGACAGTTTATAACCTTTTGTAACACAATCGACCACCTTTCCTTTAAGCGACGGATCGGGTGCGGGAAACATAGTCACAGCCTCATGAATAGAGTCATCAAAGTCGGCACCAGCTTCAGCAGGGATCACCTCCATCTGCTGCTGCTTCAGATAGCTCTGGAACTTCTGATAGATCAGTTCCATGCCTTCCTTGACCGAAGCCACATCCTCAGCCTTATCAATATGCTGCATAGCGCGCTCCAGATCGTCAATCACAGGAAGCAGCGCCTTAAGCGCGCCCTCAGCGCCATATTTCAGCAGATCAGACTTCTCTTTGATGGTACGCTTGCGGTAGTTATCAAACTCAGCAGCCTGATATACATAGCGTTTCTTCTGTTCCTCAAGTTCAGCCTCGAGTGCTGCAATCTTCTCTTCCGGAGTCAGTTCCTTCTCCTCAGCAGGAGCTTCAGCATTCTCAGCTGCAGTTTCAGCAGCAGCTTCATTCTGCGCGTTATCTGCGGCTTCTGCTTTCGACTTCAATTCTTCTTCGTTATTTATATTCTGTTCCATATTGGTGATAATTTTAATTATTTTTGTTTCAAATTCTGCAAACTCCGTGCCAAGACAAATTGACAAGTTTTTTATTTTTTTAAGCCAAAGGAAGCCAAAAATCGAAATAATTGATTATCTTTGCACCGAAAAATTGGCATACTTATGAATTACCAACCTTCAGACAAAGAAATACTCTTCCCTGAGGCCAAAATCAATCTGGGCCTTTTTGTGACTCGCAAGCGCGAAGACGGCTATCATATCCTGCAGACGCTCTTCTACCCTATCGATTGGCGCGATGCTCTCGAGATCCTCCTTCTCGATGCACCCGCAGGAACCGTAGCATTCAAGCAGACAGGCATCGTCGTAGATTGCGACCCCGAACTGAATCTCTGCGTGAAAGCCTATCGCTTGCTGCAGCAGCGTTTTCCTGATCTCCCGGCTGTACGTATGCACCTTGAGAAACAGATTCCGTTTGGCGCTGGATTAGGAGGCGGATCGAGCGATGGCGCACACGCTCTGCTCATGCTCCGCAAGATGTTCGAATTGCCCGTATCTGACACCGAATTAGAAGCCATGACCGCAAAAATGGGAGCCGACTGTGCTTTCTTCTGTCGCTGTGCCAATCTGTATAATACCGCCAATAATGAAGGCCAGCTGACAGCACAATACTGTGAAGGAATCGGCCACGAACTGACTTATCATCCTCTCTCCCTGAAAGGCAAGTACCTGGTCATCGTCAAGCCACCTTTCGGAGTCAGCACCAAGGAAGCTTACAGCAACGTGCACCCTATGCAGCCAGCCACCAATCTTGATCAATTACTCAATCTTCCTATCGAAGAATGGAAGGACTGCATCAAGAACGACTTTGAGGATTCGGTATTCCCGCTTCATCCTGAACTCCAGCAAGTCAAGGACACGCTTTATGAGCAGGGTGCTCTCTATGCCAGCATGTCCGGTTCAGGATCTGCGCTCTTCGGAATCTTCGACGCCGAACAACCCGATTGCGCGCAGTGGTTTGGCGAAGGCTATCAGGCACGCTGCCACAGTGCTTTGGTATAAGGGAACCCGATTTGCGTAAACTATTGCGCAAATTTGACACAACAAACAAGTTCATTTTGGTCAAAAAGCAGCTTTTATGCAATCTTTTTGACCAAAATCTTTGTTTTATGACTTTTTTCTTGGAAATAAACTATTATTTGTATAACTTTGCGGCATTATTACGAACAAATTTCTATCCAAAGAACTACTATGAGCGGCAATGGGAAAGTCACCATCTATGACTTAGCGCAACAGCTCAACACAACAGCATCGACTGTTTCAAGAGCCTTGCAAGACAATCCTCGCATCAGTAAGAAAACGCGAGAAGCAGTACAGAAACTGGCCAAGGATCTCAACTACATCCCAGATCCTGTGGCACACCATCTCAGAACAGGCAAAGGCAACGTATTAGGTATCATCGTTCCACGTATCGACCGCAACTTCTTCGCATCGATCATCAGCACATTCCAGCAGGAGGCCTCGAAGCACAATTACCAGGTGATCATTGCGGCCAGCGGAGAAAGCAAGGCCGAAGAAGAAAAAGCACTACAGGCGCTTATCATGAAGAAGGTCGATGGCATAGCCATGTCTCTCTCCATTGAGTCGTCAGAGACCGATTACGCGCAGATGCTCGAGGCACTTAAGATCCCGCTCGTCTATTTTGACCGTGTACCTTTCAACACGAAGACCGATGCCATCTATAACGACAACTTCCAGTTAGGTTACGACGCCGTGATGCAGCTCTATAAGATTGGCTGTCGCAAGATCGGCCACTTTGCCGGTGCACTGACCCACCCTGAATATTCTGAGCGCTACAGAGGTTATAAGAAAGCACTGGAAGACCTTCATCTCCCCCTGCGCGAAGAGTGGGTCTTCAAGAAGACAATCACCATCGATGCAGGTACCGAAGCCGCACAGAGAATCCTGCAGATGGAAGACCGTCCTGACAGCATCTTCTCGTCTGGCGACTTCCCTGCCATCACTGCCATCGACCTCTTCCGTCACAAAGGCCTCAGCATCCCAAAGGACATTGCCATTATCGGAGTGGCCAACGAACCTTTCGACAGTTATCTTTCTACACCATTGACCTCGTTCGACCTGCATCAGCAACGCATCGGAGAAATGGCTGCAAAGATTCTTCTGAGCCGACTAGGAGAAGCCGATGAAGCCATCTCCCACCCGGCCAAAGTGGTGGTGAGTCACGACCTCATCTTACGCGAGAGTGCTATCTAAACATAACAATCCCCTCAACGTAACAGCGCTGAGGGGATAATTGTTTTAAATTATCAGCAACCCCATTTTTATTTTTAAACATTATTTATTATCTTCGCAGCAAGTTTATATATAAAACACATATAATTTTCACAATTAACAGTTTTCTTAAATGGCAAATGTTATTAAGCTCAAGAAAGGCTTAAACATCAACCTTGAAGGTACACCAGAAGAGAAGTTCGTTAGCGTAAAGCAGGCCACTAAGGTGACCCTCGTACCTGATGATTTCGTCATGTGTACCCCTAAGATTGTTGCAAAAGCCGGTGATGCTGTGAAAGCTGGAGACATCATCTTCAACGACAAGCAGTATCCAGAGATTAAGTTCGTGAGCCCAGTGAGCGGCACTCTCGAGGAGGTCGTTCGTGGTGATCGACGCAAAGTGCTTGGCATCGTCATTGCTAACGATGGTAAGGGTACCAGTGCAGAACTGCCAGTCATCGATCCAGCAACTGCTTCCGCTGATCAGATCAAGGAGGCAATGCTCAACGGTGGTGTATGGCCATTCCTGACCGAGCGTCCATATGGCGTATTGGCCAACCCTGCAATCCAGCCACGTGACATCTTCGTAAACTGCATCCAGACCGCACCTTTGGCTCCACGTCTCAAGGTTCTCATGGAGGGCAACGAAGCTGATTTCAACCGTGGTCTTCAGGCGCTCACCAAGCTCACTGCTGGCAAGGTTTACTGCTCTTTCAAGGAGGGTTGTAAGTTCATGCCAAAGGTTACCGTAGCAGGCGTTGAGAAGGTTGAGTTCACTGCTATCCACCCTGCTGGCAATGTAGGTGTGCAGATCAACCACATCAAGCCAATCAACAAGGGCGAGAAGGTATGGACCGTCAATGCACAGGATCTCGTAGTCATCGGCCGCATCCTTGCTGGTAAGGCAGACTTCACCCGCATCATCTCGATTGCAGGTTCTGAGATCGTAGCTCCAGCTTATGCTAAAGTACAGGCCGGCCAGTCATTGTCTGAGATCCTCGAAGGCAAAGTTAAGCACACAGATTACAACCAGCGCGTCATCAACGGTAACGTACTCACTGGTGAGAAGGCAGCTAAGGATGCTGCACTCAACTTCAAGGGCGACACCGTAACCGTGATCCCAGAAGGTGACACAACCGACGAGATGCTCGGCTGGATCACACCAGGTCTGAACCGCTACTCTACCAGCAACACCGGCCTCGCAGGTCTCTTCGGCCTCTTCAAGAGCAAGAAGTGGAACCTCGACGCTCGTCTCAAGGGTGGTCCTCGTGCACTCATTGAGAGTGGTAAGTGGGAGGAGGTATTCCCAATGGATATCTATCCTGAGCACCTCTACAAGGCTGCACTTGCCTTCAACATCGATCAGATGGAGGCTCTCGGCATCTATGAGGTTCTTCCTGAGGATCTCGCACTCTGTGAGTTTGTCTGCTCATCAAAGACTCCTGTACAGCAGGTAATCTCTGATGCACTTGTTAAACTCCGCAAAGAAATGGAATAATCGCCTGAGGCGAAGTTAATAGTTACAAGTTAATAGTTAGGGCTGTTTCGGCAAAACTAATAACTAATAACTAATAACTAATAACTTTCATAGAATATGAAACTGAACGATTATATCAACGAAAAGATTGACCCCCTTTTCCAAAAGGGTGGCAAATATGAGAAGCTGTGGTCAGTATATGACTCCTTCCATACTTTCCTCTTCGTTCCACGTCACACCGCTGCACGTAAGGGTGTTCAGGTGCATGACTCAGTAGATTCAAAGCGCGTCATCATCATGGTGATCCTCGCCTTGATTCCTGCCATGCTCTTCGGTTGCTGGAACGTAGGTTATCAGCATGACCTTGCTCTCGGCATCAACGATGGCTGGTTCATGCAGTTCCTCTATGGCTTTGGCGCTTTCCTTCCTAAGGTAGTTGTCAGCTATGCCGTAGGTCTTGGTATCGAGATGGCAGTAGCTTGTGTAAAGCGCGAAGAGGTTGCTGAGGGCTTCCTTGCCTCAGGCCTCCTCATCCCAATGATCGTACCTGTAGAGACTCCACTCTGGATGATTGCTGTGGCTACTGCCTTCTCAGTAATCTTCGCTAAGGAGATCTTCGGTGGTACCGGTATGAACATCT
>DCIF01000050.1:24830-29002 GCA_002315795.1 Bacteroidales bacterium UBA1733 | reverse complement strand
ACGGGTTACATACAAAAGTCTCAATACACAGCATAGTCTAATGCGAAATAGGAGTGTAAAGCACATTCTTGGTAGCAAAGAACTCTTCCTCAAAATAGGTCGAAATCGGAATTACCTTCGTACCTTGGCACTGACGAGGTTTCAGTTCTTCTTCCAGTTCACCTCCCTTGAGAGTGATAAGTCCATTCTTCGTACAACGACGCACAAGTTTCACGAGATCGGGCAGCACCATGACGGCGCGACTCACGGCATAGTCATACGTTTCCTTGATTTCCTCAATGCCAGCATGTCTGAACTCCACATTTTTCAAACCGATGGCCGTAGCCACTTCCTGAGCCACACGCACTTTCTTACCAATACGATCGACCAACAGGAAATGGCACTCAGGATAACGGATCGCCAAAGGAATACCAGGGAAACCGCCACCGCAGCCTACATCGACTATACGAGTACCTGCAGACCATCCCCCATTCAGTGACGTCTCTACATAGCGACTGACAGCCAGAGAATGCTGCACATGATGTTCGTAGAGATTCTCAATATCCTTTCGGCTGATCACATTGATCTTAGCATTCCAATCGGTATAAAGCGGCAGCAGCGCTGCATATTGTGCGCGCTGCTCTTCGTTCAACTCCGGAAAGTATTTGAGGAAATCCATATCATCCATCAGAGTGTAGAAGTCTTCGACTGAGCATAAGCCTTGACCGAAGACTCAGGAGATATCAGATCCATGATTTCTTTCCAACTGAGCACTACAGTCACCGGACCATAAGCATAAGGAGCAATCTCATATGGATCATAGATCCAGGTAAGACCGTTATCGTCTAAGAGGAAATTATCGTTAGGTTCGATATCGCTGGCCGAGAAGAAAATTCCTGACTGTACCAGTTCGTCAATGGTCTCAAACTGATTCTGCTTAGCCAAAGCCATACGAAGCAGATTGCCTACCTCTAAAAGATTTTCATCTGTGAAGATATTGGCCAGAGTCAAAGGCTGCTGTTCGTGCATATCGAAGACACGGTTGACGATGCTGGTGTTGCCATGAGCACCTCCCATGTAGCTATAAACCTTGAACTGATAGCTTAGGAACTGGCCGTCATGATAGGTCACCTTACCTTCGGCCAACTCTTCATAGCTCATCCAGGTAGCAGCAGCCTGCATGTCTTCACCATAGCTGTCAATAGCCTCTTTACCTTCCTGCAGATACTGCATGAGGTAAGTACGCAAATAGCTATCGACCATTCCCTGCACAGAACCGTCTGACTCTTCAGCAAAGGTTCCCTGACGAGGGATAGATGTCAGGAATCGCTGCAAAGACTGAGAGAGGCTGCTGTTATCCTCCACGTATGGTACTTCCATGCGCAAAGAGAAGTGACAGGCTGGCTTTTCATAATTATGAAAAAGTGGACAGATAGAATCCACAGACACACTATCGAGCAGGACAATAACGTCAGATGGCTTGGTGGTGCAAGAAAGAAATCCCCACTGAACGATAAGGGAAAGAATGACAAAAAATGCTGCAAAAAAGCGTTTCATTGTTATATTAATATAAAAAGTGCTGCAAAGATACAGAAAAATTTGAGAAAAACACTATCTTTGCACCGAAAAAATGAAATTATGATAAAGAAAATCTTTTTTTATCTGTCAATCGTGTCGTTTTTCACAGCGAACATGACAGATTTGGCAGCGCAGACCTATGAAGAGTATGTCACACGCAGTTTCGATTATATCGAAGAAGACAGTCTTTCATTGGCCGAAGATGCACTGAAAAATGCGCTCAAACTGGAACCAGGAAATCCCAGCAACGGACTTCTTTTAGCCAATATGGGAACCATACAGCGTCGATTAGGTAAGCTGAAGGAGGCTGAACAGTCATACACGATCGGACTGGGTTTCATGCCAGAGAATCTGACGCTGCTTAACAGTCGCGCATCGCTCTATGCAGAGATGGCCGATTACGAGAAAGCCATCGCCGACTACAGCACCATCATCTTTAAGGAAAATGAGAACGAAGATGCTTATTATCAGCGGGCTTTATGTCGCTTGATGAACTGCGATACCATCGGTGCACGTTTAGATCTGGAAACCATCGATCAGTTCAATCCAAAGAGTGCAAAATCGCGTCTGGGAATGGCTTATGTCTATAAGGCGCAGCGCATGTGGCGAGAAGCTTCTGAAATCTATGATGTACTGATTGAGCGCAATCCGAAAAACGCTTCTCTGCTACGTGAAAGAGCCGAAGTTTTCTACTTGGCAGGACGTATGGGAGCTGCCTTGGCCGATGTTGAAAAAAGCATCTCCCTAGGGCCTCGAGACCCCTATTCTTACATCCTTCGCGCACAGATCCGTTACGCCAAAGGAGACAAGGAATATGCACGTCGAGACCTCAATCAGGCTCTTGAACTAGGTCTTCCTGAGGCAGAAACGGGAGATTTAGTTCAAAAATTGAAGTAATTTTGCACTTTTTTATATTTTTTTGTCCACCTTATAATAAAAATATCTATCTTTGTCCCCAGATTTATTTAAATTGTAATAGACTGCAAACACAGTAACCATGCGCACTTTTGCGACTTACATAGAGTACCTTCTGATGACCCGACACTACTGTTATGTGCCAGGCAGAGGTGCGTATATGTTGAGCGACGAACCTGCCACCATGGGAACTCACCCCTGCATCGGTACTGACAGCCGTCGGATACATAAGTTAGAGGCGCCACGACGTGTCATACGTTTTTCTCCACTCCATCACCATGATGACGGCATGCTGGCCAGTCTTCTGATGGAGGCTGAAGGCATGTCGTATGATGAAGCATGCCGTTACATTGACCGCCAGGTCTCTCTCCTGGCAGAAGATTTCCACACTTCGGCTTCATTGCACACAGATACCGAGAATTTCGGATATCAGACTCTTCAGTTAGAAACCTGGGGAGACTTAGAGCAGCGACTCAATGCAGCTCTGCATCCCGTTCAGCAGGCTTCTGCAAAAGAAAAGGAAAACAAGGAAGCCGATATCATTGCCATTCCGCGATATTGGGCACAGCGCGTTGCTGCAGTCCTCCTCATCGCAGTCTGTTTCTTTGCCAATTACTTAGGTTTCGATGACCAGAGCACCCAGCAGCAGTATGCCAATGTGCTCGACCTCTCGCTCCTGCAGCGAGGAGCAGTCACTTCTACCGCTGAAGAAGATTCATCTGATGCCAGTCTGGCAGCAGATGAGTTAGGTGATGTCTATTCAACCAGTGCAGATGATGAACTCTGGTCAGAAGAAGAAATCGCGGCTTATGCAGTCACTGCAGATGACGAACTTTCAGAAGACAGTGCAGAAGCACCGGCCATCGCTGAAGAAACGAAGGCGCTCACAGTGGCTCCTAATGGCAAACTTTATTATATCATCGTAGCAAGTTGCACCACTGCTGAGGATGCGAATCGCGCCCTCGGCAATCTGCGCAAACAGGGTCATGATGCTGTGGGCATCTTGGAGCGCGATGACCGTTACCGCCTCTATATCAACCGCTTTGGCGATAAGGCCGAAGCAGAGGCTTACCTCAAAGTCCTTCGCCAGAATGACGGCTTCCAGTCAGCATGGTTGCTGCCAGTGCGTGAGGCATCTCTTTCGTCTATATATAAAAATACATACGATGACAACCAACTATTTATGGAAATGTCGCACCTTAACCAACGAACAGAAAGAGATCAAGGATGAACTAATTGCTGAACAAAACCTCAACCCTATCGTCGCTTCTCTGCTCGTACAGCGAGGCGTGACGACAAGCGAAGAAGCCCGACGCTTCTTTCGCCCGCAACTTTCTTCAGGATTGCATGACCCGTTCCTGATGAAAGACATGGATAAGGCGGTGGCCCGACTCAACGAGGCCATCGGTCGCAAGGAACGTATTCTCATTTACGGAGATTACGACGTAGATGGTACAAGCTCTGTAGCATTGGTCTATCGTTTCCTGCGCAGCTTTTATTCTTCACTGGATTACTATATCCCAGATCGTTACGATGACGGATATGGTATTTCTGAGAAGGGTGTAGATTACGCCCATGACACAGGCGTTAAACTGGTCATTGCGCTCGATTGCGGCATCAAGGCAATCAAAATGGTAAGTTATGCAAAGAGCAAAGGTATAGACTTCATCATCTGTGACCATCATAAGCCAGATGACGAA
>DCIF01000050.1:21029-24741 GCA_002315795.1 Bacteroidales bacterium UBA1733 | reverse complement strand
GTAGGTTTGAAGTTCATGCAGGCCTTCGCACGTAACAATGGCATGAACGAGTTAGGTATGATCTATCCGTTACTCGATCTTTGTGCCATGTCTATCGCTACCGACATTGTTCCTATCACTGGCGAGAACCGTGTACTTTCGTACAACGGATTACGTCGCTTGAACGAGAACGCAAACAATGGCATCAAGGCCATCATCGAACAGTGCGGACTCAAAGACAAGAAGGAACTTACCAACTCAGATATCGTCTTTAAGATCGGACCACGCATCAACGCTTCAGGCCGCATGATGTGTGGCATCGAAGCTGTGGACCTGCTCATAGCTCGTGACATGGCAACTGCTCGTCAGTGCGCTGATAAGATCTCCGATTATAATGAGACGCGTAAAGAACTCGACAAGCGTGTGACCGAAGAGGCCATTGAGCAAGTCGATCGCATGGATGTGAAGGACAAGAAGTCTATCCTTGTCTATAATCCTTCTTGGCATAAAGGTGTGATCGGTATCGTGGCATCACGTCTCACCGAACACTATTATCGTCCAGCCATCGTGCTCACTTCAGCCTGTGGCTTTGCCAGCGGTTCTGCACGAAGCATCCAGGGTTTTGATGTCTATTCTGCCATCAATTCCTGTCGTGACATCATCGAGAACTTTGGTGGTCACACCTTCGCTGCCGGACTTACCTTGAAGGAAGAGTACATTCCGGAGCTGACACAGCGCATTGAGCAATGGGTTGAGGATCATATCACCGAAGCACAGCAGCAGCAGCATCTGGATGTAGATATGGAAGTGAAGTTCAACGAGGTCACGCCACGTCTCTTCAAGAGTCTCAAAGCGCTTGCTCCTTTTGGACCAGGCAACCAGAAGCCGCTCTTTGTAGCACGTCGCATCAAGGATCAGGGACAGAGTCGCCTCGTAGGTAAGGAACTTGAGCATATCCGCATGGAGATGGTCGATCCGACTTCAGGATTCACCCACAACGGCATTGCCTTCAACCAGGCCGATAAGTTTGACATCGTGAAGAGCGGCAAACCGTTTGACATTATCTTTAGCGTCGAAGAAAACACCTTCAGCCAGAACAACATCCAGCTGCTTGTAAAGGATATCAAGGAGAGTGAGACCAATAGCATTGCAGCAGTCCTCAGCCTCCTGATCAAGAACACCAAGGACGATGCGGATGTGATTGGAGAGAATTTGGCATCAGTGCATTAAAGACCCACCCTTACCCTCCCTTATAGGGAGGGAGATTTCCCCCTCTATGAAGAACAGTAACAACCAACATTCAGCAGACAAGGAGTACTCTCCCTTTGAGGGAGAGAAAGAGAGGGTCTTTGAGTTACAGAAAGTCTTAAAAGAATACTGGGGCTATGATCACTTCCGGCCACTGCAGGAAGAGATCATAGCCTCAGTGCTTCATGGCCATGACACTTTAGGAATGCTCCCTACCGGTGGTGGTAAAAGCATCACTTTCCAGGTACCTGCCCTGGTGCTTGGTGGACTTACGCTGGTGGTCACGCCACTCATCTCGCTGATGAAAGATCAGTGCGATCACCTCGTGCAGCGTGGCATCAAAGCGGCTGCTGTCTTCATGGGTATGACGCACAAAGAAGTGCTTGAGACTTATGAGCGCGTCATCTCTGAAGACTATCGTTTCCTGTATCTATCTCCTGAGCGACTCGAGACACAGCTCTTTCAGGCAAAGCTGCGATATATGGATGTGCGCATGTTGGTGGTTGACGAGGCGCACTGCATCTCGCAGTGGGGATACGATTTCCGTCCACCCTACCTCAAGATCGCCAATCTGCGCCAGCTGTTGCATGAGATTAGGCCTCAGGATCCATACTGTCCGTGTCTGGCACTGACGGCCACGGCTACCAGAGAAGTCATTGACGATATTCAGGACAAGTTGCATTTCCGTCGTGGAGCCAACGTCTTCCGAGCCTCTTTTGAACGACCGAACCTCACCTACTCCGTGCTGCATACAGAGGACAAGCTGGGCATGCTGGTCGAAAAGCTAGGACAGATACTGGCTACGAGTCCTGAAGGATCGTCGGCCATTGTCTATGTGCGCAGTCGCAAGAAAACGGCCGAGATCGCTGAGTTTCTGTCGCGCAATGGCATTGAAGCCAACTATTACCATGCAGGACTGAAACCAGAAGAGAAACAGGCACGTCAGGATCAGTGGATGGAAGGTCATCCGTCAGTCATCGTAGCCACCAACGCCTTTGGCATGGGCATCGACAAACCGAACGTTCGCTTGGTCATCCATATCGATCTTCCGCCTTCGCCAGAAGAATACTTCCAGGAAGCAGGTCGTGCCGGACGTGACGGACTTCCTGCTCAAGCATGGATCCTGCATGATAGCGCAGACAAGCTCAAACTATTGCGACATCTCGAAGATGAGTATCCGCAACGCGACTTCATCCGTCACGTCTATGGACGTCTGGCCTCCTATTATCAGATTGCTATTGCTGCTGGCTATAACAACCTGTTTGAGTTCGACATCATGCGTTTCTGTTCAGCTTACCGCCTCAGTGTCACACAGGTACATTATGCACTGAAGTTACTCGATCAGGCCGGATATATCAGCTACATCGAAGAACCAGACCGCCATTCGCGTCTCATGATCACCACTTCTCGCGAATCGCTCTATCATCTGCAGCAGTTCGATCCTGAGTGCCAACGCATCCTCCAGGCCTTACTACGTCTGTACACCGGTCTCTTTGCCGATTATGTCTTTATCCGCGAAGACGAGATCATGCGCTATACCGGACTCGACCAGCAGACACTATACGACAAACTGCTCCTGCTGAGCCGTTTTCATGTGCTTCACTATATTCCAGCACGTCAGATGCCAGCTATCTTCTATCTCACGCCAAGACTTGAAGACGAGGAACTGCGCATTTCACACGTTGTCTATGAAGACCGTCAGAAACGTCAGGAGAAAAGAATCCGTGCCATGATCGACTATGTTGAGAACGACCAGGAGTGCCGTCTCGTGCAGCTGCTCCACTATTTCGGAGAAGAGTCAGATCATCGCTGCCAGCATTGCGATGTGTGTCTGAGCGAACAACTCAATGGTAATATCCATGAGGAACGAGAAGCCATCCGCCAGCTCATTCTCACGCATCTGCGAGCCATCCAGCGACCTGTAGCCGTCCAGACACTCCTGGCTCAACTGCAGCACTCTGAACTGACCGCAGAAGTACTGCAACAGATGGTAGCCAACGAAGAGCTGCTGTTACAAGATAACGTTATCCAACTTCATTGACATTGGCACGTCGTACCTGGAGTGGCACACTGATAGATATTACATTCGTTCACGCTCAGACATACCGGCATTGGTTCCCTCGTATGTCTGAGTGCGTTTTTCTGTACCGAAGTGATACTTAGCCGTGAATAGCACCTGCTGAGTATCAGCATAGCAGCGACGCGAATATTCAAGAGCATTGCCGTAGCTGAGCGTCTGGCTGCTACCGGTGCGAAGGATATCTGTAGCCTTCAGCTGCAGTGACCAGTGAGACAGACGTTTGGCTACGCTTACGTCCAACTGTCCCTTGTGTCTCTGCCAAAGAGTACCACGATGTCCGTTGGTACTCAGACTGGCATCCATCAGAGCTGAGAGACTTTGTGACAGACGCCACTGGTTGTGCCAGCTCAGAGTAACGATTGGCGTGTCAAAGTTTCGCACTCCATCTGTGAAACTACATTTCAG
>DCIF01000050.1:870-20937 GCA_002315795.1 Bacteroidales bacterium UBA1733 | reverse complement strand
CTTTTCGTTCTGATAGTTCATGAAGTAACCGGCTGCCGAATGTCCTACATGCTGCGCCATGTAGTCTGAGACCTGCTGCAAACTACCAGACAGGAAGAGACTTCCACGTTGCAACCGCATACTGAACTGGTGGCTCAATGATGGTCTCAGATCCGGATTACCCCACACATTGAGGCGTTCCAGGTTATGATGCGTAAAGCCATTGGTCTGGCCATAAGTCGGCATCACAGAATGTAGGGCGTATGAGACCGAAGCCATCCACTTCCCATCAGTGTACGATGCTGTTGCAAAAGGGAAGCAATGTCTGTCAGGACGTATTTCAGCATTCATATACTCATAGCGCAAACCTACTTCCAAAGCGAAAGGCTGGAGGTCATAACGATAAGACAGTCGTGTACTCACACGGTCCTGCTCACGAATACGGTCAGCCTGTTGCGTGGCGCTCATCTGCTGATACCGGTCGCTACGACGTGTGAAGGAATACTCTGCTCCCACCGAGAAGCGACCTTTTTTCAATTGGTAATCAGCTTCAGTCTTCACGGCCCAGAGTGTGTTGCTGATCTCATTGCGTTGCGTATCCTCACGTCTGAAGTCATCGGCCAGCGTAGCTCCATCATGATAGTAGTTACCGCTGGCACGCAACTGCCAGTGCTTTGTCTGACCTGAATAATACACGTTCACATCCTGACGAGGCGCATAGTCCAGCATCCAGGTTGACTGCAGTATTCCTCCAGTCTCCTCAACCATGCTGCTGACTTCGTTGTTTTTCTGTAGCATATCCTCCAGACGCTGTTCTATGGTGTTGAGGATATCCAGATACTGATACTTGAAGCCAATCGCATGATTTTCTGCCAATCGGATGTTCATACCTGCTGAAGCGCTGAGCGTATGCGTGGCATATTGCTCTATGTGGTTCACATTGTTGACCGTGATGTCACGATACACTCCCTCACGCTCATAATCGGCATGAGTCATCAGATCATATTTCTGTCGATGCACATCCAGGTCGGCTGACTGTCGTACGGAAATACCATGACCAACGGTCAGCTTGGTGCTTACCAGTCCATGCATGCCTGTTCCCTGATCCTGTTTAGTGTAGATATATACGGCACGGCTCTTTCCCGAATATAACAGTTGGTTATCATTGTCAGCATAGACCAGATGACTGATCTCTTCTGCATCGAGTGCAGTAAGCTGGCTCAGCGTCGAGACCTGCAGACCGTCAATGAAGAAGACTACCGCAGGGTCATCCAGATAAAAACCAGGCAGATAACTCAGCAGATCGATGGCTGATCCTGCCAAAGCTAATGGTGTCCCCGCCACTCTGAGATTCGTCTGCTGTGGCATCATATGAAGCACAGGCACCTGATATTCAAAGTCTACATTCGGCAGCGGTTTGAGTTTCACCACCAAGGGAGTGGACTCTTGCTCATCGTTCGGCCACAAGGTTTGTTTTGGCTGATGCTCCACAAATAGATGACGCTTATAAGCTCTGATGCTGAAAGGCTGGTCACCGATCACCATACGTACAGCCTCTTCAGCGCTCTCAGCTGTCAATGTCTGTGTGATGCGGATATCCTCCAGTTCATTATATACAAAGTGTATGCGTGTCTGCGGATACTGAGCATCAATCTCTGTCAGTACTTCGGACAATGTCTGGTTCTGAAACACCAACTGCCTCACCTGAGCCATCAGATGAGGCATACTCGTCAAAAGACCAGCCACAAGCAGCATACAGACACGCACCAGCTTCATCTTACCACGATGACGTTATCGGATGTCAATGTCAGGTTTACCTGCTCAAAATGGTTCAGGAAGTCTATACACTCCTGAAGTGACCAGCTACGTTCCAACGTCACATAGAGACGCAACTCTGTGCTCTGTTCTTTCTCTATACGTGCACCATATTGTGCAGCCAGCTCCTCCACGATGGTCATCAGAGGTACATTCTTATAGATTACCTCCTCTGTAGTTCCTTCAATCTCATCCTGTACAGTGGCCACAGGAATGGTCGAATCCCCCATCTCGGAGTCAGCTTTCCAGAAAGGCAACTTAGGCAGTGTGATGGTAGCAATCGCCATACAAGCAAAGAGCAGACAGGCTGCTACACCATAACGACGCCAGAACGAAGTCTTACGCGTCGGTTCAATCCTGAGACCGTCACTTACGTGATGCTGTGCATTAAACTTCTTCCATGCGGCATCGACCGAAGGCGCCGGCACCTCCTCCTGTGTTTTGGCATAAGCCTGCTTTACCTCCTGAGCCATTGACTCGAGGTTCTGATCCTCAATCGAAGTATGTATATTGCGATCGCCTGTCATCATTCTGATCGTTTGTTTGTTTCCTTATTAAATTTATCTCTCAGAAGCTTCAACCCGTTCACTATGTGTTTGTTGATGGCTGCCGTAGTCACCTGCATCACCTCGGCCGCCTGCTGATAGGTCATCTCCTGACCGAAGCAAAGACTGAAGACCTCTCTCATGCGCGGAGGCATGTCATGATTTATGTATTGCAAGATCTGCTTCAGTCGGTCGCGCTCACTCTGATCTGCTTTCTGCGCAAATCGCTGTTCTTCACGATAGCTGTCTTTCAGCGCTTCAAAACGTTCCTTTCGATTCAGTACGTTGATGCAGTGGTGATAGGTGGCCTGTGACAGATAGTCGTGCCATTTGTCTTCAGCCACCTCAGGCTGTCGCTTCCAGATTACTGCGAAGACCTCGCTCACCGCATCTTCACTTTCCTGAGCATCGTGCAGCAACCCATAGGCCAGACGGTAAAGCCTGACATATTCCAGTCTGAAAAGCGATTCGAATTCTTCTGCTGAAATCATTCTTTATTGAGCATTATTTACTCTATAGACAAATAAATATAGAGATTCATTACCTCGCATGAAATATTTTTTCAAAAAAAAAGTTTTAAAGGTAATGATTCATACTTTTCGGTTGTCTATCATATAAACGCGTTTTATTGACGAAAAGTATAATAACCAAACATTTTATTCTTATGAGAGAAAAAATTCGTATTTTTGCAGTATTTGCATGTGTCTGTCTCCTTACAAGCATCTACACTTCTTGCAGCAGTGACACAGATTCTGACATGTATCCCAGTCTTTCGAATACTATTGCATCAAACAACAATGCTCCAAGAGGTGATCTGGGAGCAGAAGGTGACCTATGTCTTGTCACTGCCGATCAGAAAGTCTGGGTCAATCCTATAGACACGGTCCTTGTATTTCATGAAGACGATGACCGAGACAACCTCATACTATTAGCAACTATATCAAAAAATGTTCCGTTGCCAGAATTCACTACCATTCATTTTTACATCAAGAGACCTGATGTTGACAACTTGCAAGCTGGCCAGAGCATCAACTGCAAAATGAGTAGCATGGAGTCGCCGCTTTCAAGTAACTCCGGAGACTATGTCAACTATACTCCTAATGGCAGCAGCATCATCGCACGCAGCGTCTCTGATAGTCTCGTCGTTCTCTATATCGACCATTTCTGCTACAACTTCACCAGTGGTTCACTTATCCCTAATGGATATTATTACCTTTATGGAGATCTGACTCTCTCTAAAGAAAGTCTGAAAGAATAAAAAGCTTATTTCGAGCATAGACCCTTAACTTAATAAAGTACTAATATGAGAAAGTTATTCCTCCTCCTTTTAGCATTTCTAAGCCTTGCTGTCTTCCCTTCGTGCAACTTAGATAATAGTGATGATATAGATCCAGGCGACATAATTGTTGACTGGACGCCAGTTCTTATCGAAATCTCTGTCAAAGATAAAGCAGGTATCGATCTGCTCAATCCTAAGAACCCAGATAACGTGCTTGACTGCACAGCTACTTATCAAGGAAAGACATACGAAGTCTCTACGCCATTAATTGAAACAGAGACGACGCAGGCAAATACTCGCGCCCTGCCAGTTAACTGGTATGGATTCTGTCTGAAGAAAGTAAATGAAGAAGGTATCTTTTACCGTCTTACCTTCGGAGAAATTGACGGTGCAGCCGACCTGGACGAAGACATCGTCCTCTCCTGGCCAGATGGTCGCAAGACCACCATCCACTACCACTGCTCTGACCATAAAGTCACAAAAAGTGGCATCTCCGTTGACCGCTATTTCCTGGTTGATGGCAAGAAGCAAGAGTCGAGCAAGATTGATATTGTGCTATAATTTCTAGTCGATTTTGCTCAATGAAACTGCCGATTTAAGTCAATTACTATTTATCTTTTCTATTTTTCGCAAACATTTATAGAAAGTAGTTTTGAATCTAAATTTAATTGCTATATTTGCAACATACTTACAAATATCGTAAATAAAATGATATTAGAACTACGTTTTAGTAATTTGTTCTCTCTTCGCGATGAGATGACGTTGGACCTTCAGGCTGCCAAGATCCAGACACAGAAAAGCAGAGCGTTAGATGGAAATCTGTTCTCTGTTGGAGGAGAGCAGCTGCTGAAAAGTGTTGCTGTATTTGGTGCTAATGCTTCCGGTAAGAGCAATGTAGTGAAGGCCATCCGTTCCTGCATCGAGATGATACGTTCATCTCATAATTACAACGAGGACACAAAGTTTGGCTTTGTACCCTTTAAGTTCGAGGGCCACGACCAGAAACCCAGTTCATTCTATGTACGTTTCTTAATAGACAGTATCGAGTATGAGTATTCATTCTCGATGACCCAACAAGAGATACTCACAGAGCAGCTCTACTACTATCCTAACGGCCGCAGATCGCTGGTGTTCAGCCGAGATGAGAGCAAAGGACCAGAGAAGAAGGACATCTATGAGTTCAAACCCATGTTGAAACGTCCGATGGATGTAGCAGCCAATACTTCTCGCAAGACCTTATTTATTTCGCGAGCAAGCCAGATGGATCGTGAATTGGCTAAGCAGATATTCCGTTTCTTTTGCGATGAAGTGGTTCTCGATTACCTCCAGCCACAAGCATATCCCATTGACAATATGCTAAAAGAGCAGAAAGCTGAACTTCTGGAAGTATTGAGAACAGCAGACAGTGATATCATCGATATTCGCCAACAAGGTAATTCGATCATAACTTATCACAGAAACAATCCAGAGGTACCCTTCGACTTCGACACTGAAGAATCTGAGGGTACCAAGACGCTGTTCCGCATGATGCTCAGCATGATAGATATCATCCGGAAGGGCAAGCTTCTGCTAGTAGATGAAATTGATACGAGCCTTCATACACAGTTGGTAGAGTTTATCATCGGCATGTTCAATCGCAGTGACCATGCCCAGCTCATCTATACTACACACAATACACACTTGCTCAATACCGATTTCCAGCGCCGTGATCAGGTGTACTTCGTCAATAAATGTGAGGATGGTAGTAGTGACCTGTATTCACTCTTCGACTTCAAAGACTTCCGCGATACACTCGACATGGAAAAGGCATATCTCCAGGGCCGGTTCAATGCCATCCCTTACCTCTCTAAACCAACCCTCTGATTATGGCACGTAAAGAGAGAACCTCGAAAGGAAGGACAATGATCCCCAACTTCTTCGTTTTTTGCGAAGGTGATACTGAGGTTGTATATGTTGAGATGCTTCGTTCTCACTATCGTCTGCCTATACATATTATCCCCAAGAAGACGTTACTCAATGTAACTCCTGCACTCGTGGAGCGTTGCAAGGCGGCATATATCCAGACAGAGAACGACCGGACATTCTTGATGTATGACCTCGATGTACCATCTATGCTTGAGAGATTGCAGAAAATACCAAATGCCACCTTGCTTTGTTCCAATCCTTGCTTTGAGTTATGGCTACTTTTGCATTATATCGAGCAGAAAGCAGAGTTGTCGAGTGAGGAGTGCGTCACTCGACTTTGTTCTTTCGAGACACAATACAAAAAAGGTACATTACTTCCAACCGATAAGTATTACCTAATGAGCAATGTAGAAGTTGCCGTCAAAAGAGCCAGAGTTCTCCAGGCATTCAATAACCCTTCTACTACTATTCATTTGCTGATTGACTCATTAGAATCTTTAATTATTCGCTCCAGCCATAAGTAACTTTGACTGATTATATACGTCAGAACCTTGAGGAAGAAAGAGTAAAGTGTACCAAGGTGTAGTCACCTGAGTAATGCAAGAATCGAGCAAGGTTGATCTTGTGCTATAAATATCGCAGGAGATTACCATGAGGCAATCTCCTGCTTTGGGTTATTAATTTCAGTATTTATTTCTTCTCATTCCCATATCCGACAACAGTTACACCATTCTCAGTAGAAACATCCTTCGAATTACTTACTCCCGGAAGAAGGAACGTGACTGGAATAATAAATCTTACTCTCACGGCCTCTCCATCCTGCATGCCAGGAGTCCACTTTGGCATCAAAGTCAGAACACGTTTTGCCTCATCAGCCAATAAAGGATTTGGCGAGCGCATCTCTTCTATATTAGAGACAGAGCCGTCTTTTTCAACAATGAAGCTGAGAATCACGCGACCTTCGATTTTATTGTCTACACACTCCTTCGGGTATCTTATATTCTCAGCTATAAATTTCATTAACTCCTGACCGCCACCAGGATACTGAGGCTCTACCTCGCAAACAGTCTTGACTTCATCATCGTCATTGGAAGACACTGTCTCCATGACAAGACCAGACACTTTTTTTTCTTGATTTGTTTGGTCATCTGGAAATAAATTACTAACTTTGCACCCGGCAATCTCTTTTGAGAGAGCTGTGGCTGCAGGTGTGGCTAACAGGACCATACTGAGCGCTGCTACTGGCACTGCCAACAAATACTTGGTTTGTGCCCACGGATTTGATTTTTTCTTCTGCATCATTGTGATACGTTTTTTAATTGAACTATGGTGCAGGCTGTTGGTAATTGATTGCAGTCGGCTACCAGCAGCCTTTTTTATTAGTAGTAATTGATATTCACGCGCATTGACACCAGCATTGAGCACGGCCTCATCGGCCTCAAACTCATGGATATCCTGCAGTTCCTCACGCATCAGCCAAATGGCCGGATTGAACCACTGCACGATCAGACAGAGTTCGGTCAGCAACAGATCGAATGTATGACGATGAGTGATATGTCCCAGTTCATGCAGCAGGATGCCACGGCCATTCTCTGCCAGATCCTGTGCATTGACCACGACATAGTTCATCCAGCTGAAGGGCGAGACGGCATCTTTGGCCACCCTAAGATGCACATTCTCATTTGTGAAACCCTCTAGCATCGGTCGCTCCTCACAACGTCTGATCATGCGACAAAGACTGAAATAAGAGACAAGCGTTCGCAATGAGAAAAACACGATTCCCAACAGATAGATGACCAGCAGCACGGACACGACTTGAGCCCAGAGCGACACCTCCGTATGGACCACGTCCATCGACACCATCTGTGGCAGTTCCGCCATGGTAGTAGTGGCAGTTTCTACCTCATCCATACCAAAGCTAACCTGCAGCAAAGGCAGAATCATTGAGCAGAGTAGTAGGGACACCATGGCAAAACGATTGAAGCGAAAGAACGTGTCTCGACTCAGAAGCAACTTATAAAACAGGTAATAAGCCACCAGACACAAGGCTGACTTGAGTATAAAGACAAAGAAAGCACCCATGGCCAATTAATAGTTTAGAAATTAGAGTTTAGAGTTACTTTTCTCCACCTGATCGATGAGTTGTTTCAGCTCATCGATAGAGACATTCTCTTCCTTGACTAAAGCAGAAATCGCATTGAGATACGAACCCTTAAAATAACGGCTGATCACAGACGCAAGCGTATTCTTATGATACTCATCGGACGTGATAGCAGCATAGTACTGATAAGAAGTGCCAAAGCTTTTATGTGCTACATATCCTTTCTCCTCTAACGTGCGCACAACGGTTGAGAGTGTATTGAAGTGAGGCTTGGGATCCTCATAGAATGCCAGCATATCCTTCACGAACTGAGGTCCTTTCTCCCAGAAGATATTCATGGCCTGTTCTTCCTTTGCGGTCAGATCTTGTTTCATATTCGGTCTTTTTTTTATTTGCTGGCACAAAGGAACGAAAAAAAATAGTTCAAACGAAATCTTTTAGTTTATTAATGCTTTTTCATAACTAAAAAGATTAGTTTGAGCTATTTTTGCAATGAGCAGATAGCATTTTAGCTTTCATTGGTCACGGAAAGCTCATCCAAATATCTGGAAGAGGTTTCCGTGATCTCTGAAAGGGGAAAATGATTTCTAAATCCGGTTTCAGAGACCTCGGAAAGGAGAAAATAAATGCTGGAAGTGGTTTCAGTGACCTTTGAAAGCTCATCCAAAAGTTTGGAAGAGGTTTCAGTGATCAATGAAAGTTCATCCAAATTTCTGGAAGCAGTTTCAACCCTTGTAACCTTCCTCACGAAGGAGACGGAGTTTCTTGGCAATCATCTCCCCTTCCGTCTGACCATTGTAACCATGCAGGGAACCATCGGCTGCTAATACTCGATGACATGGGACTTCGGGTGCAAAGGGATTCTTGCGCAAAGCCTGTCCGACGGCCTGTGCACTGCGGCAACCGATACGCTTGGCCAGTTCGCCATAGGTGATGGTCTCTCCACGAGGGATGTTCAGTGCTTCGAGATAGACCTTACGCTGAAACTCTGTGATATTGGTGGCGGCAAGTACACGCTCACGGATAGGACGATAGTCAGCCCTGCGGTCTTTCTTACCATTAAAGGTCTTCTTAACCTCAGGAATCTCGGCATAGAACAGCGGAATCTTGAAAGCTTCAAGTCGCTCTTTCAGATATCTGATGAGCGCCTTTTTATCAAAGGCCACGCCAGACTCCATGACCACCAGCAGACGAGGCACCTGTCCCATCAGCGGATGTGGCGTAGCCAGACAGATGCAGTCAGCAATACCAGGCATCGACATAGCAGCATCTTCAATCTCTGCAGGTGCCACCTTCAGTCCACCCACGTTGATAAAGTCACTGTCACGGCCGGTAATATAAAGATTACCAGCTTCGTCTAACCGACCAATATCAGAGGTACAGATCTCAGTAGGGACCTGCTGGTCATGCAGATAGCCACTCATAATCATTGGTCCCGTAACGACAATATGGCCTTCGACATCAAGCTGCAGATGAGCATGCTTCATGGTGGGACCGACACAACCTTGCAAACACGGAGCCGGCTTGTGGAAAGGATAAGTGCAGACAATACCGGTCTCTGTAGAGGCGTAAGTGTTGTAGAACCGCGTCTTTGGCAAAGCTTCGCGCACCTGCTCCATATCGCTGGTAGCAATAGGGGCCGCACCCGTCTCAATGAACTCAATATGATCGGCTAATGACTGCAGACGTTCACGATGCAGCTGCATCATCATGCGGATGGCTGAAGGTACCAGGAAGGTAGCTGTACGTGGAGCCGAACCCATGGCCGTGAAGAAAGCTTCAGTGTCTTTCAGTCCCTCCAACAGATAGAGTGTACCACCGACGACAATCGTAGGGAGCACCTTGCTCCAGCTGCCGAAGTGATGCAGAGGACCACAGATGACGAAAGTGAGTCCTTCATGAAATCCCTGTGACGCTATCAGATTATCAGCGTCGGCCATGATGGCCTCCTGACTGAGAAGCACACCTTTGGGTTTGCTGGTAGATCCTGTAGTAAAAAGGATGTCGCTGATGGCTGGATTCTGATAAGGTGGCAGATCGGCCATCAGACTGTCGACCGGCACACTGATGGCTCCCACCTCATGCAACGCAAAGAAACGCACCAGATAAGCCGTATCCTGTGATGCCACAAACTGATAGAGCTGACCTGGAACGACACGCTCCTCCTGGCGCAGGCGTCGTGCTTCTGCACGAACCAGCGCTGAGAGCTGCGCATAGGTGACCACTTCCCCATTATGGATGATAGCGGGGACTTCAGGTCGCTCCTGAGCATGCTGATGAATATATGAAACTAAGGTGGCCATCGGGTTCCAGAGAGTAAATACTGAATAAAGACGGTTTACTGCTTCTCAGCTAACTTGCGCTCAACGAGTGCTACCAGAGCATCGATGTTGCGAAGGTTCTTTGGTGTAGCATCACGCGAAGTGAGCTCGATGCCATACTCTTCTGAGAGGAGCATAAGGATGTTGGTGACACCGAGTGAATCGAGCTCGTCCCAAAGACGCTCAGATTCCAGATCGACCAAAGGAAGTGCATCCTCAAGGATTGAAATGATTTTCTCTTTCATATATATGTAAGTTTTTTTGTTTATCTCTGTTTGTCAAGATACGCTCTCAACGGACGATCGACCTTTACCAGCCACTGGAAAACCATAGGAGGCAGGAACCAGGCCATCAGCACTACGACCGCCATACCAATGATGGTGACTTCGGCCAATGAGTGCATAGCCGGATGCTTGGCCAGGATGAGCGAACCGATGCCGATGAGCATAATGGCGGCCGACAAAAGGATGCTGCGTTCATAGCTGACAAGCACCTTGCGACCCTCTCGATAATCTCGTATCAGTCCCTCGGTGACAAAGATCGTATAGTCATCACCCTGTCCGAAAATAAAGGTGGCAAGGATGACGTTCACAATGTTGAACTGGATTCCCAGCAACTGCATCAGTCCCAGAATCCAGATCCAGCCGACGGCCATGGGAATGAAGGCCACAATGGCCAACTCGATACGGCGGAAGGAGAACCAGAGGAACAGGAACACGATGGCACTGCATGCATAACCGATATAGTTGAAATTATCGGACAAAGCATCTGAGACGCGACTATTAAGCGAAGCCAGATCAAAGATGTGACACTCAAGGTCACTCTGACTTAACTCAGTAACTGAGGCGCTCTGAGAAGCTTCAGCAATTGAAGCTGTCAAGGTCTGCTCAACGTGGGATACCTGCTCGGCGGGAACAGCGAACTGAGCCACCAGCATTCCAGGACGAACCATACCGGTGAGGATCGTTGTGGTCAGCGGTTCAAAATCGTCATAAGACAAAGGTGTGTCCGCTTGGGTCAACAGACTTTCAAATGGAGCAAAAGCAGAAGGCGAAAAACCAATGTTTTCGGCTTCACAGACAAACGCTGACGGCAAACCGGCATCATAGCCATGTCGCTTCCAGAACTCGCGCCACAGTGCCATTCTGCGCTGTTGTGTGGCTTGTGAAGGAAGGAGATCAATCGGATTTTTCTGTGAGAGGAAAACTTCGGCCATCCCCGTCTGTCTGCTCAGTGCTGCCACCTGCTCCATGCCCATGATGGCGGCATCGGACGTCGATGCTGAGACAGAGGCAAAGACCGTATTGCCCTGCGACTGTCCCTGCAGTTCTGACATATAAGCCAGATCACTGCGCTGACGATCCGTGAGGTAATTGATATGGTTGAGGTTCGAGTCGAACGTAGTCTGCAGACTGAAATAACCGAAGAAAGCCGTCAGGATCACAAGGAAGACCACCGTCAGACGCGACTGTGTCAGTCGCTGAGAAAGACGGTCAAAAGCATGCACTTCTTCTTCAAGATTGACCTTGGCTGGTGTCCTTGCTTCGAACCAGGTCATGTGTGGCATGAAGACCAGTACAAAGAAGATGGTGCCAATAAGCATCAAGGCACTGAAGAGACCGAGGTCGCATACAGCAACGGCATCGAGCGGAACCAATGCCATAAATGCTCCAACTGTGGTGACATTGCCAATAAACAGAGGAGCCACGATCTCATGAAGTGTGAGACGCGTATCAGGCTGATGCTGCTTGTGACAGATGTAATGCAACGGATAATTGACTGCTATACCGATGATGATAGAGGCTATACCAAGTACGATGACCGAGACACTATCACGGAACAAGCCTAAAAATGCCAAGGCAAAAAGAAAACCGAAAGCCGTGGCCAAAGCAATCTGCAGCAAGGAACGAAGGCTGCGGAAAGCATAGAGCAGCAGAGACAGAATCAGAATGGCAGAGATGGTGACAGACAGGATGCTGTCATGCTTGATCTGTGCTGCGTTTGAGACAGCAATGACCGGAGATCCGATGATGGTGACATCCAGGTCACGACTCCCCTCTTCGGACTGTACCGCCGCTGTGGTACGTTCCAGCAATGAGACCAGTTGCGCATTGCTGCTGCTCTCACTACTGCCAAAAGGAGAGGTAAGCGTGACAATGCATCGGCGCTCATCCGGAGTGAAGATATAGCCATCATACTGCTGAAACTGGAGTTCTGGCTGGAATTGCTGCAACAGTGAAGCCACACGGCCACCTAAGCCTAAAGGATCGTGCTGCAGCACAGGCTGGACAAATGAACCAGCCAAGGAACCTAACTGCTCATAATCGGCCTCAAGGCGGTGACGCACAAAATCAGGATCCGCACTCCAGAGACTGTCACAGCGTGCATAGTCGGCTTCATCAAGATAAATGGGCAAATGCTCATAGACGAACGAGAAGACATCGAGCACCTGTGTATAATCGATCTGTGGCTGCCAATCGGTAATCCAACCAGCAGTGTCCTGTTCTGCCAGCACCTCACCAAAGCGCTCAACGCCCGCGGTGATGTAATCCTGTTGAAGCGTAGTATCTGCCGCACTGAAGAGTAGCACCACACGATTGCCTGCAGCTACCTCCTGATAGATCTGCATCGACTTGCGGTACTCGGCATCGAAAGGCATGAAGTCAGAGATATCTTCCTTATAGTCAAGACGTGTGACCAAGGCGCACAGCATAGCCACCATCACTGTCAGTAAGAGCCAGAGGTGGGTGCGACGTGTGGCAAAAAAGTCATATATCTGTAGGAAAATCTTCATTCGTCCGTACTAATATGCTTCGATTATGATTTACTGTTATCTACTGGATGAGCATAGATACCTAAGAAAATCTCATGCAGTGTATCGAGGTCAGAGACGGCATACTGCTCTTTCTGTGCCATGCGATCCAGTTCGGCCATACGGTCAAGGAATGCCTGCTTCTCTTCAGCAGTATAAGCTGACTGATAGCGAGTCTGACCATAGAGCAGATCATGTGCGATATAATTGTTCGGCCACAGACGGTAATGGCTGCGGATACGCTCATCAATGATACGAGCCACCTGCTGGTGATACTCGTTCTGTGTGAGGCCATTGAGTGCTTCAAGCTCGCTGCGCGTGATTGGCGAACAAACCTCAAAGTGCACACGGCCTTTCTCTTGCGTGATGCCAGTCAGGATGCTGGTAAGGTCTTCTCCCGGACGCTTGATATACTTCTGCGAGCGACTCATATAGAGCTCGAAGGCCTTCAGGAAGTCACAACTCTCCCACTCGTAGGATACGCTGACAGGAACGATGTTCAGTTCGTCAAGTGAGTTGATCTTGTCTTCCTGACTGCTCACTGAGAACATCTTGATGATACCCTGATCGGTCTTATCATTACCATCCTTGGTGCGACCATTACGCTGTGCAATCCATACCGACTGTTTCTTTTCACAGATGACATGACGGATATACTCAGAGAGATGAAGCGAACAACGATAGAACTCCTTAGGTGTACCTCCACGCTCTACGCGGAACATCTTGTTCGACTTACCGATGTCGATGATCAGCGGACCAGACATCAGGTTAGCACCGAAAGTGATCTCAGTGGTTGGAAAGTCGTTCTCGTGCAATACATACTGCAACAGACTGGAATCGAGCACAATATCGCGATGGTTTGACACATAGAGATAAGGCACGTCATGCTGCAATAAAGTCAGACCTTCAAAAGAAAAGTCAGTAATGCTTCGTCTGATGACCTGTGCATTGAATTCCTTCATCACCTTGTACTGGAACTCCTCGATGGAAGAGATTGACTCCACCATCTTGCGTACCTCCTTCAAAGGGGTATCAGGGAACACGTAAGAAGCAATCAGCGGAAAGCCATCGCTGGCTGCAATGCGATGCATGGCGCCAGAGATCTCTTCCTGATAATACGGACGGATATCGTCAAATTTATTTGTCATATAGTTTCTTAAACCAAGTGATGAATTTCTGTTTCCAAACGATGCACTCTGTCGAAGCCTTGGCAGGATCTGCGCCAAACCCATGTCCGCCGGTCCTGAACTGATGATATTCATGAGGAACACCGACTGCGGTCAATGCAGAATCAAGCATCTCTGAATTGTGGTAATGGACAATAGGATCATCGACACAATTGACCAGAAACACCGGTGGCATATCAGCATGTGCATGCAACTCGAGCGAAAGACTGTCTTTCCATACTTTGCTACGCTTGCGATACTCTCCTAACAAGGCTCTGCGCGACCGCTTATGCACCCAGGGATTGTCGCGCAAAGTGACTACCGGATAAACCGGAACCACGAAGTCTGGCCGGTTGTCTGCCGAAGTATAGAACTCCGCAGCCGATGCCACCAGATGTCCTCCTGCTGAGAATCCCATGGCTCCTACACATTGCGGATCAATATGATATGCTTCGGCATTGCTCCTAACCTGCTCAATAGCAGACAGAATGGTATTCAGTGCATCAGGATACTGAGTGCCTCTGACAAGATACCGATAATGTAAGATGTAGGAAGGAACTCCCTGCACCGGATATTTCAGGACAAAGGCCGAGATGCCATTCTCTTGCAGCCATCGAGCCACCCCCTCACCTTCTGTCTTCCAGTCAAGCCAGCAATAGCTACCTCCTGGACAGACAATCACGGCTGGCGCCGGGTTTCCCGTCTGAGCAAGATAAGGAACTAACTGCTGTGCCATGAGGCTCAGTGGCAGGAACCATAGCAGCATGATCAAACGTCTTACGTTGTTGAGTCTCTGCATGGCTTTATTGAGGTTCATCCATCTGGTGGATGGCATTAAGGATCACATTCTTTCCTAACACGGCCTCTGCCGTCTGGATAGCAGTAAGTGGCACACCGCAGATGCCATGCAGATTGATATTCTGACCCGTCAGCAGCAGATTAGACACCTTAGTATATACAGGCAGATGCGAAAGCAGAATGTTGCTGGCATCCTTGCAATAGCCATACATATTGCCTTCTGGTGCACCTAGCCAGTCTCTGAAGGTCAATGGCGAAGCGGCAAAACTACGGACTACGGTCTGGTCGAAACCGGGATAATGGCAGGAGATAAGATCTGTTACCTGTGCTATCTTCTCCGCACTCCACTGCTTATATTCAGCAGGACGATGTCCGGTGGTACTGTCGCTCCACGGTGAAACAGCCTCGAAAGACATCGGACTTACGGTCATCAGCATGCGTGTTCCCTGAGGCGTCACTTTGCTATCGGTCATAAACAGAGCTACTCCCTGCGGCCAGGTGGCATCGTACTCGAACAGATTCCAGAAGCGGTTCTGATTGCGAAGGATATACACTGGCGACTTCAAGGCATCAAAAGCCTTGGCATCGACCTCATAAAAGACTTTGAAAGCAGAATAACTGTTCGGGACAGACTCAAGGCGACTCACATACGAACGAGGGAAAGCCCCTTCGCTGCATAGTCTGGTGGTCACTGTAGGATGCAATGAGGACACATAGACATCACTCTCAAAGACCTCACCAGATTGAGTCATGACGCGCTGCACTACGCGATTCTCTACATCTATCTTAGCTACCGGATGGTTGCAGAGCACTTCTCCACCATGCTCAGTGATCAGCGCTGCCAGCACATCGGCCAACTGCTGACTGCTATGAGCAAACATCGAAGAACCATTGAGATAAAGCACATTGATGAGTGCATGCACGTAGGCTGGAGTCTTGTCTTTCTGTCCGCCATAGAGGGTACTGGCAAAAGCCAGCAGGTTGAGCAGATCCTTATTCTGCGTGAACTGCTCAAGGAACGCTCCAACTGGAATGGAATAAGCTTCGTGGAATGAAGGCACCTGTGCCGGCTGACGAAGATTGAACAGATCTATGTTGGCCGCAATCTCATAGATGGAATCGACATACCTACGGATGCCTTCAGCCTCAGAGGGGAACTGCTCAGAAAGATAGTCAGCAAAACGCTGACGACCTTGTGGCAGATGATAGACCGTCTTGGTATCGACACCGACAAACTCAGCCATACAATCCTCAGGCAGTGGATTGATGTCCAACTTATCAAGGATACCCAGATAGCGACAGATACGATTCAGCGATCCTCCTGGCTGGAAACCACCGAGGATGTGCATACCGGTCTCGTAAGTGATGCCATGACGCACGAAGGTCTGCAGACCTCCTCCCACGACATGACTCTTCTCGAGAACAGTCACCTGAATGCCGTTCTTTGCCAGCAGCGCACCTGTAAACAAGCCGCCAAGGCCACCACCTATTATTATTGCTTTATTCATAGAATCATTTGATATACAAACGGCCTGGATCGAGCAGATTACTGCAAGTAATCATCGTTCCAACCAGCACTCCTAAGATGCCGTGAGAATTGATGTTCTGTCCCACGAGCAACAGATTGGGAACGCGTGTGCGATAAGGAATGCGATAGGCCGGTCCCATAGTCACATCCTTCATGATGCCATACATCGAACCTTCTGGAGTAGAATTATAGTCACGGTAAGTCAGCGGAGAAGCGGTATAATAGCTCTCAATCTGGCTTCGGATGGCTGGGAATTCGGTTTCCATCAGATCAAGGATACGTTCAGCTTTCTGTTTCTTCCAGGCCTCATAATCAGCTCCACGTCGGCCAACAGAGGTATCTGACCACTGTGCCAACTCTGAGGCATGCATATAAGAGAGTACCACGCCACTCTCTGCATAAGCCGAAGTCTGTTCGCCGCAGAAATGCATATACAGATAACCCTTTGGCCAGGTCTGCTCGTCATAGTCTTCACATCCCCAAGGATGATTGGCACGATAGCCGAAGAAGTTGCTGTTCATATATGGCATCTGGTCCTTACGGAACTTTAGATAGAGCGAGAAGACGGATGGCGTATTCGGAATGTCTGCGATGCGCTGACGATATGCAGGTCGGATCAGTGACGTATCGAGCAGCGGTAACAGCACCTGCGGATGAATGGCACCAATCACAACGTCGGCCGACAGGAACTGATCACCATTAATCTCGACTCCTGTAGCATGCGTGCTATCGCACAAAACGCGTGTTACCTTGCTTCTGGTAAGCACCTGACCACCATAGCGACAGATAGTAGCCGCCATAGACTTGGCCAGATGATCACTGCCACCACTGATGCGGAACGAACTGCGGTTATAGAAGTCCATCAACTGTGCATGCAAGGCAAAAGGTGTCTTGTCCTGAATACCGGCATAAAGAGGCAGATCGCCACAAAGCACATCACGAAGGTGTGGATCACGAACGGTCTCACGAAGCACCTCTCCCATGGAGGTCAACTGATACTTCATCAGTGTGTCAGAATCCTGAGCCGACTGCATCTGGTTCAGTCCGCAGACATCGGCAACCTGCTTTATCACATCGAAGTAGCGCGCCAGACTGTCAGCTTCTAACGGGAATTTCTGCAACAGCGTCTCTATGAAAGCTTCACGACCATTGGCAAACGCGAAACGTTCACCAGCCATCGAAATGATGTTATAAGCAGAAGTGTCCAGACGACTGAGAGAGACATCAGGAAGGATCTCAAGATAGTCAAAAAGACGATAGAGTATCTGTCCGGGATCAGCGCTACCGACGAAGTGCATACCTGTCTCAAAAGAAACACCTCCACGTTTGAAGCACTGCAAGCAACCACCTAGCTGGAATCCTTGCTCAAGGACAGTGACATCATAACCATTCTTGGCCATAATGACACCACAGGAGAGACCTCCCATGCCGCTTCCGATGATGATTACTTTCTGACGTTCCACTTCTTGTTATATTACGATGGCTAAATAATGGATCTGCTATTGTTTCTGCTGTAGCTTCTCGCGGTAGATTCTGTTCCAGGCCTTGGTGCGATCCTGATAGGTCTCACCTAGTGACTTGTCTGCAGCTGCTACACGTTGACCGACCTCAACCTTGATATCTCCTGGCTGTAAGCAGAAATCCTGCTTAGGTAAGACTCGTCCGGGACCATCAAGATAGACAGGAACGATGTCTGCTCCGATCCGCTCGGCCAGATAGAAAGCTCCACGATGGAAACGGAGAACTTCGCATGTAGCAGAACGTGTCCCCTCTGGGAAGATCAGCACCGAGTAACCTCTTTCGAGCAAAGAAGCGATCTTGGGTTCGTTTGCCTCTAAACCATCTGCTGCCGGATAATACTCCAGATAATGGATGATTGGAGCATAGAGCGGGAAGTTCCAGACCCACTGGTTGGTCATGGCTACGATACGAGGAGAAAGCATCAGTGTGCAGAGCAGATCGAGGTGCGACTGATGATTGCAGATGATTACCGCTGGTTTGGAGAAATCTTCTGCACTGAGATTCTTAACAGTCACAGTAGCACCAGGAATATGATTGGCGCACCAACGGAAGTAGCGCCATATCAGCTTATGGAACTGCAGTTTACGTTCATCATTATGAGGCCAAACGAGGCGATAGAACAAAGCCAGAGGTATGGCACCCAGTACAGCGCTCAGTAGGAACACTGTAAAGGCATAGATTGTGATGAATTTCTGTTTGAATCTCTGCATATTATTATGATCTTGCAAATAAAGAAGGATTCCTTTACTTTCTACATTTTCTTAAGAGCCAATGGTATCCCATCATCCACCATCCGCATAGGAAACTGCTGAAAAATAGGATGGTATTGAGGATAAAGATACGCACAAAATCCTTACAAGGACGAAAGTGTGTCACCCTCTCCTCACGTGGAGGATAATAGACACGGATAGGTGTTGATTCCAGCTTCACGCCATGCCATGCGGCAAAGACCATGAACTCCAGTTCTGCCTCATAACGTGCCGTGATCAGGTTCAGACCATACAGATGATGCAACGGATAGAGACGATAACCGGTCTGTGTATCTGGCAGACATTGCCACGTCTGTAAAGCGAACCAGAAATTTGAAAAGTAGTTGGCAAACGTATTACCTCCTGGCATATTCTCCTGCTGGAGCTTGCGATTGCCGACGATGATTACATCTGGTCGTCCCTGAGCCATACACTCCTTGAGCTTCTGCACAAAATGAGGTAAGTCTTCCGGATAGTGCTGGCCATCAGAATCGATGGTGATGGCATAATCGAATCCCATCTCCTTAGCCTTGCGGAAACCGGTTCGCAAAGCGTGACCCTTGCCCTGATTCTGATCGTATGAAACGATATGGATCTGTTGCTTATATCCTTTGAGCAAAGCCAAAGTATCGTCGGTTGATCCATCATTGACCACCATGATATCCTCTGCGAAAGGCTGCAGACGATCGAGCACCTGCAACACCGTGGTATGGTTGTTATAGGTAGGAACGATCACACAGATCTTCAGTTGCTTCAGTTGTTCGCGAATCTCCATGTTCGATTATTTGAAGGTCAACAACAGCGACATCCTGGTATAGGTCACTTCACCCTTGACAATGTCAGCATTGATATGCACCTGATTGCCTTCCTGCTTTTTGATCTTGAGCGAGACATCCAGGTCGAGCACTTCATCGGGTTTGATGACCGAGAGGAATTTCAGGTTCACGATCTTAGCAATCTCAACATCCTGATGACTCCAACTGATGAAGAGTTCCTGAACCATCTGCACAATACAGGCTCCCGGCATGATCGGTTCACCGGGGAAATGTGCTTGGAAAATCACACTCTCAGGAATCAGTCGCACATGAAATTGTGCCGCGGTCTGACTCTCTTCGCTCGAAGAGACAATTGTATAAAGATGGTCAACTAAGATCATTGTTTAATGTGCAATAAAATAACATCCGAGCATGATCAGACAGATACCTATCCAGGCCGAGGTAGAGATCTGTTCATGGAAGATGAACATAGCTGCCAGCATACCAAAGATATAAGCCATCGAGGACATCGGATAAGCCAAACTGAACGGATAGTGCTTCAGTATGTAAGCCCACAGTACAGTAGCTCCACCAAAGCTGATGCCACAGGCCAGCCACCACCAGTTGGTTGCCTGACTCCACACAAACTCCCACGACCACTCCACCTTCGGCATGTGCTGAAGCGCGATCTTCACCAATACCTGTCCTCCAGCCAATAGAATGGCCTGGATGATCGATAGCGGAAGTAATGTGAATACTTGTGACATTTTCAGTGAGGAGTGAGGAGTTAGGA
>DCIF01000050.1:0-840 GCA_002315795.1 Bacteroidales bacterium UBA1733 | reverse complement strand
TTTTACCTCCCTCAAAGGAGTCTTTCCCTCAGGTATGGCATCTTCGGTAACCAACAGATAAGCCTCATTGACAGCCGAAGGCACTGAGTCATGCAAACCTACTAAAGCACTCTTGATCTGGCCTTGCTGCATCAGCATCCAAGCATCGAGCATGGCCATACGCAATGAATCTTCACCTTGTGAATGCGTATTGTTATAACCATGATTCTTGGTACTGATAGCTATGAGCGAACCGATAGTGTTGTGTGTTGACTGCATGAATGGCGTTGGCTTGAGCAACTGTTCGCCACCAGTCAGCATGTCGCGAAGGAAGGTTTCTGAACTCTCAGCATTGCCCCATGCCGTGCCAGTAATGATAGCATCTGGTACGAATGCAGCATCTTCTGCTCCGGCATCGCGAAGCGTCTGGACAGACACAGCCATCGTGCGCTTTAACATCGGACCTAAACGACGAGCCTCTCCTGGCGACATATAGAGTTTGAAGTTCGGATCAGCATCAGTAGCTGTGAGTTTCTGTTCAGCTAAGACATAAACCTTCTTAGCAGCGCACTCTGCGTCAGACCACTCTTTGTTCTTGTCTCCTGAGGGTTCATACAAAGAGAACACCATCGAACTGTCATTGCCACCGAAGCCAAAAGCGTTGCACAGGATGTGACGAATGGCAGAAACAGGAGAGGTAGTTTCGACGGTCACTGGCTTAGGTTCTCCCTCAATGGCCGAAGTGCAACCTAAGCTCACTGGCATGAACTGATGCTGCAGCGCCAACAGACAGAAGACTGCCTCTATGCTGCCTGAGGCTGAAGTGGTGTGGCCGGTGAAACCCTTGGTACTGCTATAGGG
>DCIF01000143.1:12883-13281 GCA_002315795.1 Bacteroidales bacterium UBA1733 | reverse complement strand
ACCAACGGTGATTCAGACATCCATTTGGTTCTTGCTCGTTCGGAGGAGGGTACCAAGGACGGTCGTGGTCTTTCTATGTTCATCTATGACAAGCGTCAGGGTGGCGTCAACGTACGTCGTATCGAGAACAAGCTCGGTATCCATGGTTCACCAACCTGTGAGCTCGTTTATAAGAACGCTAAGGCTGAGCTCTGTGGTTCACGCAAGCTTGGTTTGATTAAGTACGTCATGGCATTGATGAACGGTGCTCGTCTCGGTATCGCTGCTCAGTCAGTAGGTATCTCTGCAGCTGCATACGAGGAGGGTCTGGCATACGCTAAGGACCGTAAGCAGTTCGGCAACGCTATCATCAATTTCCCTGCTGTATATGACATGCTGGCTATCATGAAGGCTAAGCT
>DCIF01000143.1:10793-12772 GCA_002315795.1 Bacteroidales bacterium UBA1733 | reverse complement strand
TCAAGAAGTTCTCTAAGCTCGCTGATTCATTCACCCCACTTGCTAAGGGTATGAACTCTGAGTATGCTAACCAGAACTCATACGACTGTATTCAGATCCACGGCGGTTCAGGCTTCATGCTCGAGTACGCTTGCCAGCGCCTCTACCGTGATGCTCGTATCACCTCTATCTACGAGGGTACCACCCAGCTCCAGACCGTGGCTGCTATCCGCTACGTCACAAATGGCTTCTATGCACAGGTTATTGCTGACCTCTTTGCTGAGACCGAGATCGCTCCTGAGTATGCAGAACTCAAGGCTCGTGTAGAGAAGATGGCTGAGAAGTACAATGCTGCTGTGGCTAAGGTTAATGACCTTAAGAATGATGAGTTCAAGGACTTCTGCTCTCGTCACCTTTATGAGATGGCAGCTGATACCATCATGGGTATCCTCATCCTTCGCAACGCTACCCAGCGTCCTGACCTCTTCGACAAGTCGGCTAAGGTATTCGTACGCTATGCTGCTGCTGAGGTAGAGAAGCATGCTGACTTCGTAGCTGACGCTCAGCCAGAGGATCTTGATAACTATCGCAAGTAATTCTTGCAGATATTATTATAATAGGAGGGATTTTAAGGACTCTTTTTTCAGGATTGTCCTTGAAATCCCTTACTTTTACAAAAGGGTATTATTTTAGGTCATATTTTGGTCATTACTTATGATCGACTCTGATCATTACTGATGACCGACATCTGTCATCACTTATGCCTCCAATGGACATCAGTATGATTGGGGTCGGCAAGGGTTTCAAATCATGGAGTGGATTAACGAAATATTCATCACCCCATCACCAATTCAGGCCACTGTTATTCTGGCTATCATCATTGCCTTGGGTACGGCCCTGGGTAAGGTGCGTGTAGCTGGTATCTCTCTGGGAGCCACCTTCGTTTTCTTTGTGGGTATTCTGGCGGGCCATCTCGGATTCGCTATAGATCATGAGATGCTGGTTTTTGCACAGAGCTTTGGCTTGGTGCTCTTTGTTTATGAGGTTGGTCTGGAGGTCGGCCCGGGTTTTGTTCGTTCTTTCTTAGGAAAAGGCATCAAGTTAAACGTGCTGAGTATCATTAATGCTCTGGTCGGTACGGCTATGGCGGTCGGATTGGCTTATGCTTTCAGCATTCCGTTCTCGGATATGGCTGGCATCCTGTCTGGCGCTGTGACTAATACTCCTGCATTGGCGGCTGCTCAGCAGACCCTCTCTCAGTTAGGTGTTGAGGCTTCTGGTGCTGCTCTTGGATGTGCTGTGACTTATCCGTTAGGTGTAGTAGGTGTGATTTTGGCTATGGCTTTCCTCAATAAGCTGGCTTTGACCAAGAATGCTCCTCAGTCACCGAAGTCCGATAATACTGCACAACCTTATATCGCTTCCTTTCTGGTGAAGAATCCTGCCTGCGATGGCATGAAACTGGTAGATGTGGCTAAGTTGACCCCTGCCAAGTTTGTCGTGTCACGTATCTGGCGTAATGATACACCCGCAGACTCTCCGACTGGAGACACGGCATTGGCTGCCAATGATCACCTGATGGTGGTGACTGAAGAGAAGTATGTACCGCAGCTCACTGTGCTCTTTGGTCAGCAGGATAAATCCGAGGACTGGAATCGCCAGGACGTCAATTGGGATAATCTTGATGGGCAACTTCTCTCTCGCAAGATAGTAGTGACACGCAGTGAGATCAATGGTCGAAAGCTCGGTTCTCTGCGCCTGCATAACCGTTATCGCGTTAACGTAAGTCGCGTGAACCGTATGGGATTACACTTGTTAGCCACTCCCAACCTGACGCTTCATTATGGCGATCGACTGACCGTTGTCGGTACAGCAGAGAACCTCGAGAAGGTAGAGACTGAGATGGGAGGCAAGGTAGCGACACTCAAGGATCCGAATCTGGCCTCGATCTTTGTAGGTATTTCCATTGGACTGATGCTTGGTTGTATCCCGATCTTTGT
>DCIF01000143.1:7599-10703 GCA_002315795.1 Bacteroidales bacterium UBA1733 | reverse complement strand
TATGGCGCACATCTGCGTCTGCGTACTTATACTACACGTTCGGCTAACCTGATGCTTCGAGGTGTCGGACTCTCTCTGTATCTGGCATGTCTTGGCCTGGATTCAGGTCAGCACTTCATGGAAACTGTCCTTCGCCCGGAGGGAGCTCTGTGGATCGGACTTGGTTTTGTCATTACTGTAGTGCCAGTTTTGCTGATGGCCGTATGGTGTCTGAAGTGGGGAAAGATGGATGTGGGTACGACCTACGGAATGTTGTGCGGAAGTATGGCCAACCCTATGGCATTGACCTTCGCTAATGACTGCGTTGAGGGAGATGCTCCGGTAGTCAGCTACGCTACAGTATATCCATTAGGTATGTTCCTGCGTGTAGTCGTGATACAGATTCTGCTACTCTTCTTGATATAAACTCTCGTTTTTCGACCTTGATTCACACTATCTGACCGATTTATTTGGAGGATAGTGTGAATTGTTGTATCTTTGCGGTACCTATGACAATAGAAGAACATCCCTTACATCCCTTTTTGCCGAAAAACGGTCGCATGCTTTTCCTTGGAAGCTTTCCTCCTCCTCAAGCTCGGTGGTGCATGAATTGGTTTTATCCAAACTGGATCAACGATTTTTGGCGCATTCAGGGATTGATTCATTTTGGCGACAAACAGTATTTTGAAACTGTCACTAATGATTCTTCTGGAGATAAGCATTCCTCCAAGTGTTTCGATCGTGAGCGAATAGTGACCTTTTGTGAAAAGGAGGGATTAGCATTTTTCGATACTGCCAGAAAAGTGTGCCGTCTCAAAGATAATGCCGATGATAATTTTCTGGAGATTATTGAGGGCACAGATGTCTTTGCATTGCTTAGGATGATGCCGCATTGTAACACGGTAGTCACTACAGGAGGTAAGGCTAGTGAGGAATTATGCGCTTATCTAGAAAAGCAGGGTGCTGAGGTCAGAATCCCGAAGGTAGGAGAGCGATTGGAGGTACAGATTCCTCCCTCTGAGCGCCTTTTTGAAGGAACTTTAATTTGGTGGCGTATGCCGAGTACGTCTCGAGCGTATCCTATGAATCTGGAGAAAAAGGCTGCATTTTATCACAAATTATTCCATTCGTAGCATTCTTTAGCGTTTTGTCCCATAATAAGCCGTTTTATCCCAATAGTTTGGTGAAATAGAAAAGTAGCCGTATCTTTGCACCGCAATTCGTTACTCATCGTAATCGTTTTGCAGCAGACAAGCAATTATTAACTGGGAAAAAGACTTAATTATGAAAAGAATGATTGTTGGAAGCATCGTACTGGCTATTGGTGTGATGATGCTTCTGCGTGTCCTCGGTGTGGAAGAGTTTAACTGGTTCTTTGGATTCCATTGGACAAAATACATCCTTCCAGTTGTGATTATCCTTTTCGGCATGAAATTTCTCTTCAGTACAGGAAAGGATCATCAGGGCAATCATGATGGTATGGTGGATAAGGCGCTACCGGAACCTAATGATGATGGAATACTGAAGATGCAGGCTGCCTGCTCAGGAAGCAAATACAACCTTTGTGGAGAGCAGTTCAATGGAGCCAAACTAGAAATCTTCATGGGGGGCATGAGCATTGACTTGCGTGGAGCCATTATCGAAAAGGACTGTGTGATAGATGTGCATGCTTTCATGGGAGGTTTGGAGTTGTTTGTCCCAACCGACATCCGTATTCAGACACAGAGCAACTGCTTTATCGGTGGTGTCGGAAATGACTTGCCACGCTATAACCAGGACGCGAAACATACGATTATTGTAAAAGCAAACTGCTTTATCGGAGGAGTGGATATCAAAGCATGAAAAAGTCCACTCACTGATGGAGCTTAATAATGACAGATATTCATGCAGACCTATAGAGACAAGTTTATTGCTGCCATGTTGGGCATCATGTTCTTTATCGTATTCCAACCTTTTGAATTCCCTGACGGATGGATGCGCTATGTTACTATCGTGCTTTTTACTTTGATCTCTATGATTGTGGTCTTGACTAGCGAACTGATTGTGCAGTTCCTCTTTCGATTGCCACATGACTTGTCTAAAGGATGGGACTATCTGATTAAGCGTAACCGAATCTTTGTTCCAGTTAATGTCACTTTATTGACCTTCTCTATTGCAACATTATTCTGGCTAATGGATACAGAAAAAAGGACTGACTATTTCTCATTGAGCAGTCTTTCTTATCTTGTTCTTTGTCTCTTGTGTATTTCGATCATGCAGTCACTCTATTGGCGAAGCATTTATAATAGTCGAATACTGGCGGGAGAATTGGAGGAGGCTCAGCGTATCAATGGTATCTTGCAGGAACGTGAACGCCTGCGTAAGATCTATGACCAAAAGAAGGACGAGACCCCTGTCGAACGAAATATCTGTATTCAGGGAACTACGAAAGAGTTGCTCGAAGTGAGCATTGACCAGCTACTCTTTGTGGAGTCGAGTGGAAATTATGTAAGTGTGCACTACATAAAGGGAGAGAAACTTGCGATAGCAGAGATCCGAACCAGCATGAAAGAGGTAGAGAGTCTGCTGGAGCCCTATCCGCAGTTTATGCGTTGCCATCGAGCTTTTATGGTCAATCTCGATTTCGTGGTAGATGTCGATCGACGAACTAGCGGGTTCCTACTCAGCCTGCGTGACTGTCAGAGTAAGGTGCCGGTATCTAAGAGCTTCCAGCAGGAGGTCAAGATGAGACTGCAGAATCCGGATTAGTACTTCGTGAATGAGGGTTTATTATACATCTCATAATGATAATTCATTGCTCTTCAAAGGTTTTAATTTTAATTTTTCACTTTTTATTTTTAGTTCTTACTTAACCAACTTTAACGTGTATGAAATTTGAAATTATCGAAATGAATCATGTGCAGATCATTGGTATTGCTAAAGAAATCCCTTTCTGCACTGGAGGAGAAGAATGCCCTAAGTTCTGGGGAGAGTATGTAGAGAAGTTTATCAAGCCTGTTGTGATGGAGGGTAAGACTCCTAACGAGCAGCAGAAAGCGGTCTTTGATAATAACATCGGAGAGTTCGCTCTTTGCACATGTACTTTGCCTAATCATAATTGTGGTACTTGCGCAGTGGAAAACTTC
>DCIF01000143.1:3582-7505 GCA_002315795.1 Bacteroidales bacterium UBA1733 | reverse complement strand
TGGCTCAAGGTTCACTTTGAGGGAGGCATGAAAGCCTTCCAGCAGCAGTTCCGGTACTTCCATGACGAATGGTTGCCAGCTCATCCGGAATACAAGTGGGCCAGCAACTCCTCATGTATGGAGTGGTATTGCGGACAAGATATTAACTCTCCGGATTATCAATGTGGCATCATCATGCCTTTAGCATAAATAATTTGAAGACCTTCTCAACAATCATTCATAAATAAAGGTGAATCAGATGATAAAAAATCTATCAAATACATTTATTTTAGCTGCAACAACCCTGTTTTGTGCCTGCGGTAGTATTCCTGAGGACATCGCTGACCTGCCATCGCAATTCGTTGCACTTGACGATAGTACGCAGATTCATTATAAATCTTGGGGAGAAGGTCCTGAGACAATGGTTTTTGTACATGGTTTTGGCTGTGATATGAATGCGTGGGAAGCACAGTTCGATGCTTTCCGACAGGAGAAAAACCTTCGTTTAATCTTTGTTGACCTTCCTGGATTCGGTCAGAGCAGCAAACCTCACGTTGAATATACATTGTCGTACTTGAGCAGTGGCGTCAAGGCTGTTGTCGATACGCTCCATAGCGGCTATAGCCTGCTCGTCGGACATAGTCTCGGTACTCCTGTCTGTCGTCAGCTCTATTTTTCTGATCCTTCCCGATATGCCGGCTTATGCGATGTAGATGGAGTCTATTGCTTTTATCCGATTTTAGGAGAAAATCCGACTCCAGAGGAGCAGGCCAACGCTGAGGCTTATGAACAGGCGGTTCAGGGTTTTGCCAGTTCTTTTGATGGGGATGCTTGCCGTAGCAACATCGAGGGCTTTGTCCAGTCGTTATCAGGCCCTGATACGCCTACCTCAATTGTTGACTACGCTATGAGCACCATGCCAAATACACCTCAGTATGTGGCTTCAAGTGTGATGCATAATCTCATTGATCATAAATGGTGGTCAACCTTCCCATTCCCTTGTTGTGTGGAAGTCATCTGTACGAAGAATAGTGGCCTTGAACCAGATAACAAAGAGAAGATGCATTCCCTCTATCCGAATTCTAGTTATACGGAACTTGAGACTTGTGGCCATTTCATTCAGTTAGAGCAGCCTGACGTGGTCAATGAACGACTGCAGTTGCTTCGCCAGAATTTTAAGACAGCGAATATTGAGGATTATGACTAAGCTATTCGAGATATCAAGTTCTATGGCAAGGAAAGCTCTCTGGGATGTATTGATGTGTCGAATGTAAGACCTACCCGTCTGCCTCATGCACCGAATAGCTTGTATGTCCCTGTTACTATCAGTCAGCGAGTTACCGATGGCAAACAGCAGATCGATGGCATTGGTATTGCTCCTGATGTGCGTATTAATCTGGAACTGCCTGAGACGTTGACCGATAATATTGATCCTTGGGTGCTTTGGGTAGAGGAGAATATGTAATTTTAAGAAACAGCTCGATGAAGAATCATAAATACACCGATCTTTTTATTGATTTTGACGATACGCTTTATGATACGCATGGCAATGCCATCATAGCGCTTCGTGAACTTTTCGACTACTTTGGCTGGAAAGATAATTTCGATGATCCCGACGCTTTTTATGTTAAGTATTGGGAGACGAACGTAGAGTTGTGGCGTCAATATGCCAATGGAGAGATCGAACGCAGCTATCTGATCATCGAGCGTTTCCGTCGTCCCTTGTCTATCGGCCATGGACTAACACTGTCTGATGATTATTGTCTGCAGGTGAGCGACAAATTCCTTTCGCTCTGTGCCGTCAAACCTGGTGTCGTAAAGGGTGCTCATGAATTGGTCGATTACCTTAAACGTCAGGGCTATCGCCTGCATATCTGTTCGAACGGATTTCATGAGGTGCAGTATAAGAAGTTGCACGCGTGTGGACTTTTCGATGCTTTCGATACAATTATCCTGAGCGAAGATGCGGGAGCTAACAAACCTTCAAAACAATTTTTTGACTTTGCTTTGCGGCAGACCGGTGCAGCGGTGTCCACGACGCTGATGATTGGCGATAATTTCACTACCGATATTCTTGGCGCAAAGGCTGTCGGACTGGATGTGCTCTTTTTCAATCAGTATCCGACATTACAGCAGGCCACTGAACCGGTGAACTTTGAGGTGCGTGAGCTTAAAGATATCCAGCAAATCCTGTAGCCTATGGATCGGGAACGCTTGAAAGGTAGTTGCAGCGAAGCAGACGCATTGGCTATCTATCATCAAATCAAGGAAAAGTGTGAGTGGCAGGAGGTGATGTCTGTCTATCTGCATGATGAAGACTATCAGGTGGCTCGTAATATGCTTTGGTCTCTCACCAAGGCTACTGACGAGGAGCTTTCTGTCTATCAGCCGAAGTTACATATGCTGATAGACCGAGCTATGAGAGAGGAAAACTCCTCTGTGCGACGTCTTACGCTTAATATCATCGAGCGCTTACAGATGGAGGAGGATGACTTGCGTTCTGACTTCCTCGATTTCTGTCTGGAGCAGATGGTTAATCCAGAAGGATTCCCTGGGATTCAGTCGCTCTGTATGAAATTGGCTTATCGTATGTGTAAATTCTATCCTGAGCTCATGGCAGAACTGAAACGCACGCTGCAGACGATGGAGGTAGAGTATTATAAACCTGCGGTAAAGAGTGTCAGAAGCAAAATATTGAGTGGAAAGATGAAGTAATCCTTCAGTTTTTTGAATTGCGTGTACTAATCTTCGAACTTGATCTCAAGTTGCGGGTCGGATGGGAGAAGAGTAAAACTCATACGATGATAAGGAGAAGCACCGTGTGCGGCTATGCCGGCACGGTGTTTTTTGGTGGGATAGCCTTTGTTCGTTTTCCAGTCGTAGTAAGGATATTCACCGTGGAGTCTAACCATGAAGTCATCACGATAGGTCTTGGCGAGGATGGAGGCTGCCGCTATTGACATCATTTTGCCATCACCTTTGACAATGGTCTGGTGGGGAATGCCGGTGAAGGGAGTGAACCGGTTGCCATCGATCAGAAGATACTCAGGACGGCACTTTAGCGAAGAGTGCGGATCGAGAAAAGAGCCGTTTTCATACAAGCCTTTTACAGCTCGATGCATAGCTTCAATGCTGGCACGTAGGATGTTGAGCTTATCGATCTCTGCGTGTGTACATGTCCCTACAGCCCATGCGAGCGCTTCCTCTTCTATGATGGGACGCAGCTGATAGCGTTGTTTTTCTGTGAGCTGTTTTGAGTCGTTGAGCAGGCTGAGTCTGCTCTGGCCTGCGGCAATACGTTCCTCGATGTCGAGTGGAAGAATGACGGCAGCAGCAAAGACAGGGCCCGCCAAACAACCACGTCCGGCCTCGTCACATCCGGCTTCGAGCCGGCCTTTCTGAAGATAGGGTAGAAGCATGAAAAAAGTGTTGATAACTATTGATATTATGCGGGTGCAAAGATAAGATTTTTTGTCATATTTTCCAAATTAAACATTATAATTTGCTATGTGGACGTGCTGAAACTCCTTAAAAGTGAAAAAGTTTTAAAGAAAGGAGGTCGTAACTCTTTGATATTTAAAAAATATTGTCTATCTTTGCACTCGCTAAAACGCGCGCTAACTGCTTTTTCAGGGAGTTGGTTCACGGGTTGGCAAATTCGAGATTAAATAAATTTAATTAACCAAAAAGTAAAACAAAATGCCTACTATTCAACAGTTAGTAAGAAAAGGTCGCGTAGTTTTGGAAGACAAGAGCAAGTCACCGGCCCTGGCATCATGCCCACAGCGTCGTGGCGTTTGCGTTCGTGTTTACACAACTACTCCTAAGAAGCCTAATTCTGCTATGCGTAAGGTAGCACGTGTTCGCTTGACTAACGGCAAGGAGGTTAACTCTTACATTCCAGGTGAGGGCCACAACCTTCAGGAGCACTCAATCGTCATGGT
>DCIF01000143.1:2554-3504 GCA_002315795.1 Bacteroidales bacterium UBA1733 | reverse complement strand
ACCTTGGATACTGCTGGCGTTAACGGTCGTACACAGCGTCGTTCAAAGTACGGTGCTAAGCGTCCAAAGCCAGGTCAGGCTCCAGCTAAGAAGAAGTAATTCTTTAGCGCATTAGAGAAATTAAGTTCAAAACCTTTTACACAAGTTGGTAAAGGCTCTTAAGGTTGAGTAATCCTGCCCGCATAACTCCAGTGATGGATCAAGCGTAATAGGCAAACGGATGAAGATTTCCCTAAAGAGAATCAGCCAAAATTAAACATTCAAAAACAAAATGAGAAAAGCAAAACCTAAGAAGAGAGTGATCCTTCCAGATCCAGTCTTCAGCGAGGTTAAGGTAACCAAGTTCGTTAACCATCTTATGTATGATGGTAAGAAGAGCATTGCGTTCACCATCTTCTATACCGCAATCGAGATCGTCAACAAGAAGTTGGCTGAGAAGGAGGGTATCGCTCCTCTCGATGTATGGAAGAAGGCTCTCGACAACATCACTCCACAGGTAGAGGTAAAGTCACGCCGTATTGGTGGTGCTACCTTCCAGGTTCCAACTGAGATTCGTGCTGACCGTAAGGAGTCAATCTCAATGAAGAATATGATCAACTATAGCCGTAAGCGTGGCGGTAAGTCAATGGCTGACAAGTTGGCTGCTGAGATCCTTGATGCTTATAACGAGCAGGGTGGTGCATTCAAACGTAAGGAGGATATGCACAAGATGGCTGAGGCTAACCGTGCATTTGCTCACTTTAAGTTCTAATCTTACTTCACACCTTTTAAATATATATATAAGATGGCAAAGCAAGACGAACTTCTTAAGTATACACGTAACTTCGGTATCATGGCTCACATTGATGCCGGTAAGACAACTACTTCTGAGCGTATCCTTTTCTATACTGGTAAGACTCACAAGATTGGTGAGGTACACGATGGTGCTGCTACCATGGACTGGATGGTTC
>DCIF01000143.1:0-2524 GCA_002315795.1 Bacteroidales bacterium UBA1733 | reverse complement strand
AGCGCGGTATCACTATTACCTCTGCTGCTACCACCGCTTACTGGACTTTCCAGGGTGAGAAGTATAAGTTCAATTTGATCGATACTCCAGGCCACGTTGACTTTACTGTCGAGGTTGAACGTTCACTCCGTATTCTTGACGGTGCTGTTGCAACCTATTGTGCAGTAGGTGGTGTTGAGCCACAGTCTGAGACCGTTTGGCGCCAGGCTGAGAAGTACAACGTTCCACGTATCGCTTACGTTAATAAGATGGACCGTTCAGGTGCCAACTTCCTTGACGTAGTTGACCAGATGCACGAGATGCTTGGTGCTAACTCTTTGGCAATCCAGCTTCCTATCGGTGCAGAGGAGACTTTCAAGGGCGTGGTTGACCTGATTGAGATGAAGGCTATCCTCTGGCACGATGAGACCATGGGTGCTGAGTACTCTGTAGAGGAGATTCCAGCTGATATGGTTGCTGAGTGTGAGGAGTACCGTGATAAGATCCTCGAGCAGTGTGCTAACTTCGATGAGGCTCTCATGGAGAAGTATTTCGACGATCCTTCTACCATCACCACTGAGGAAATCTATGCTACTCTCCGCAAGATGACTCTTGCTCAGGAGGTATTCCCAGTCCTCTGTGGTTCTTCATTCAAGAACAAGGGTGTACAGACGCTGCTCGACGCAGTAGTTCGCTACCTCCCTTCTCCAATCGATACTCCAGCTATCGAGGGTCACGATCCTCAGGATGCTGATAAGGTTGTTGTTCGTCACCCAAGCTATGACGAGCCAACTGCAGCTCTTGCATTTAAGATTGCTACCGACCCATACGTTGGCCGTCTCTGCTTCTTCCGTGTTTACTCTGGTAAGATCGAGGCTGGTTCATACGTTTACAATCCACGTTCTGACAAGCGCGAGCGTATCAGCCGCTTGTTCCAGATGCACTCTAACCACCAGAATCCAATGGAAGAGATCGGTTGTGGTGACATCGGTGCAGGTGTAGGTTTCAAGGATATCCGTACTGGTGATACCCTCTGTGACGAGGAGAACCCAATCGTTCTCGAGTCTATGGAGTTCCCAGATCCAGTGATTGGTATCGCTGTTGAGCCTAAGTCACAGAAGGATCTTGATAAGCTCGGTATCGGCCTTGCTAAGCTCGCTGAGGAGGATCCAACCTTTACTGTTAAGACCAACGAGGAGACCGGTCAGACCGTTATCTCTGGTATGGGTGAGCTTCACCTCGATATCATTATCGACCGTTTGAAGCGTGAGTTCAAGGTTGAATGTAATCAGGGTCGTCCACAGGTTACTTACAAGGAGGCTATCAAGGGCGTTGTTTCTCGTCACCGTGAGGTTTACAAGAAGCAGTCTGGTGGTCGTGGTAAGTTCGCAGATATCATCGTTACCGTTGGTCCAGCTGATGAGGGTGTAACAGGTCTTCAGTTCGAGAATATCGTTAAGGGTGGTAACGTTCCTTCAGAGTTCGTTCCTTCTGTAGAGAAGGGCTTCAAGGCAGCTATGAAGAACGGTGTACTTGCTGGCTTCCCTCTTGACTCTTTGAAGGTTGTCCTCGAGGATGGTTCATTCCACCCAGTCGATTCAGACCAGCTTTCATTCGAGCTCGCTGCTAACTTCGCTTTCAAGGCTGTATGTGAGAAGGCTCAGCCTATTCTCCTTGAGCCTATCATGAAGGTTGAGGTTGTTACTCCAGAAGAGTCAATGGGTGATGTAATCTCTGACCTTAACAAGCGTCGTGGTCAGGTAGAGGGTATGGATACCGCTCGTTCTGGCGCTCGTATCGTTAAGGCTATGGTTCCACTCGCTGAGATGTTCGGTTATGTGACCGACCTCCGTACCATCACTTCTGGTCGTGCAAGCTCTACCATGGAGTTCCATCACTACTCAGAGGTAGATCGTGGCAATGCCAAGAAGGTTCTCGAGGAGTGCGGTGGCCGTGCTGACCTTATCAAGTAATTCCGGTCGATTAGATCACAATATTAACGTAAATTCAGAAAACCAAATATGGATCAGAAAATTCGTATTAAGTTGAAGTCTTTCGACCACATGCTCGTTGACAAGTCAGCTGAGAAGATCGTGAAGACTGTAAAGTCAACTGGTGCTAAGGTAAGCGGCCCTATTCCATTGCCTACCTTCAAGCGCATCTATACTGTTAACCGCTCTACCTTCGTTAACAAGAAGAGCCGTGAGCAGTTCGAACTCAGTGCTTACAAGCGCCTCATCGACATCCTTCAGGCTACCCCTAAGACTGTTGATGCTCTTATGAAGCTTGAGCTTCCTTCAGGTGTTGAGGTTGAGATCAAGGTGTAATAACCCTGACGAACCTTTTCGCTAGACAATATTACTGGTATGGAGTGCCTGATCGTGCTCCATACCCCAAAATGTGCCTTTCTTAAAAGGCGCGTAAATAGATTTTAGAAAAGAGTTTATTCAACTTATTTAATTATTAACCGCCTGTGGAATGTAGGCAACGCCTCTCTTTTGAGATGCGTAGTGGACGATGTTCCCGCCAGGCAAAACAAGTAACT
>DCIF01000041.1:20853-21563 GCA_002315795.1 Bacteroidales bacterium UBA1733 | reverse complement strand
CTGCAGCAGATCCTCACAGAGATGCTCCCTATGGCCGAGATGCAGGTCTATGCGTCGCTCGAAGAACTGGAGCAGAAAGAAGATGCGCAGCAGTTCCTGCACTTCTTCGTTTCTTCACGCATCTATTTCGAACACACATCTTTCTTCCGCCAGCATCCCAAGAAGAGCATCGTACTGGTCAATGGAGATATGATGATCAGCGGTGTGCATACGCTCAATGTCTGTCAGTGTGTTCCTAACCTGATCCGTGACATTCTGGCTCTGCGCAATATGGGCAAAGGCCCAGCTGTAACGCCAGTACATCCTGAGCCTAAAGATCAGCTTCTCTCCTCTCGCGAAGTAGAAGTAGCAGTTCTGCTCTGCAAAGGGCTCATCAACAAAGAAATTGCTGATCGCCTGGACATCAGCACTACTACGGTTATCTCTCACCGTAAGAATATTATGGAAAAGCTACACGCACGCTCTATGGCGGACATTATCATCTATGCCGTCATGAACGGATTGGTCACTGTTGGAGACATGTCAGACAACCACTGATGATTTCCGCATAATAAAACTGTCTTTTCGCTGAAAAAATTTGTTACCAATAGGAATTTGGCTGTACATTTGCACCCGTTTTAATTCCTATCATTATGAAAAAAGCATTTACTATCAGTTTTGTCCTTTCTTTTCTTTTTTCCATGCTGTTAGTGTCTTGCGACACCGAAAAC
>DCIF01000041.1:14612-20702 GCA_002315795.1 Bacteroidales bacterium UBA1733 | reverse complement strand
AATACGGCAACGTTGGCCGAAACAGAAGTGATTCCTACCGACGAGAATGACGAATACTATAATGAGTATATCGAGAACAACTTCTCTGGTAAGAACGTTACAACCATCACTTTCGATGGCACAAACGATGCTACAGTTACAGGCCTTGTCAAAGGAGACACCATCAATGTTAGTGGCAGTACCGTTGAGGTACATGCCTATAGCAAAGGCCTTACACTATGCATCTGTGGCAGCACCGCCGATGGTTCTCTCAAGATCTATTCTGACAAGAAGTTCAGCCTTGAATTGCAGAATGCTTCCATCACCAATCCAGATGGTGCCGCTATCAACATCCAGAACGGCAACTGCTTCGTGGTTCTTACGGGCAATAACACACTCAGCGATGGTTCGAGCGCCACTTATACCAAGCCAGATGGCGAAGATATGAAAGCCGTCTTCTTCAGCGAAGATGACCTCCGTTTCAGTGGCTCCGGATCGCTCAGCGTAACCGCAAAAAACAGTGTCGGCAAAGCAGGTATCTCTTGTGACGATGCCATCTTTATCCGTCCGAATACCAACATCCAGATACAGGCAACGGCATCAGCTGGCAATGGCATCAAGGCCAATGACGCCATCGTGATCAAAGGTGGTGTCCTCAACATTGAGGTAGCGGGTGCAGGCAAGAAAGGTCTTTCGTCTGATGGGTACTTACAGATCGATGGTGGCCGTACTACCGCCATCACTACCGGTGGTGTCGATGCCAGTGACGCCTCTGATCCAAGCGGTTGTGCAGGCATCAAGTGTGATAGCGTACTCAACGTCAATGGTGGCGAACTGCGACTGAAGAGTACCGGACAAGGTGGTAAAGGTATATCGAGCGATCAGGGCATCTATATCAATGGCGGTGACATCTATATCATCACAGAAGGCAGCATGTATGGTACCAGCAACAGCAATACGGGTCCATGGGGAAGCAACAGTTCGACCGACAACTCTGTATCTCCTAAGGGAATACGATGCGACAAAGAGATCACCATCTCTGGAGGCAACACCTACATCCGAACCTATGGAAAGAATGGCGAAGGCATCGAAAGCAAGACCACACTGACCTTCACTGGTGGAAATACAGCCACGCTGGCATACGATGATGGTTTCAATGCCAAAGATATCAAGATGAGTGGCGGTAAAGCACTGGCTGTATCTACCGGCGATTGTGATGGTATAGACTCGAATGGTACCATCTCTATAACAGGTGGTGTTTTCATTGGAGTGGCCTCTACTCTTGGTTCTGAAGACGGTATTGATACAGAGTCAAGCCTCAGCGACAGTAATGCTACCGTCATCGGACTCTGTACTGGTGGATTCGGCAACCAACGCACCAGCGGCCATTATATCAGTACCAGCGTCACTGGCAATGCGGGTGACTATGTAGCTCTCTGCAGTGGCACCACACCACTCGTAACCTTCAAGCTGCCACGTACGTATAAAAACGGAGAACTCTTCCTGAGTGCACCTTCGCTTGCTTCTGGCAGCTATTCGCTCATAACAGGAGTCACTCCTACAGGTGGCACACTCTGGATGAATCTGCTTGAAGACTGCACGAGCGTCTCTGGTGGCAGCAGCACCAGTGTGACAAGCAAATAAGGTCTTTCCCTCAATAAAAAGCTTCGAAGAATATTTTTTGACACGAAATGAAGTCAAAATTTGTTTCTTCGAAGTTTTTTTCTTATATTTGCACCCACTTTTTCAAAATGAACTAAAACAGAATCGTTTTAATATGGCAATGAATAATTGGTACGAGTGTAAGGTCAAATTTGAGAAGACACTCGAGACAGGAACACAGAAAAAAGTAACCGAGGCATATCTCGTTGACGCCATGTCGTTCACCGAGGCTGAGAACCGCATCATCGAGGAGATGACACCTTTCATCTCTGGCGAGTTTGAGGTGACACATGTCAAGAAGGAGCGCATCTCTGAGCTCTTTGCTGATCCTGATGGCGACAAGTGGTATCGCTGCAAGGTGATGTTCATCACGCTCGATGAGAAGAGTGGCGTTGAGAAGAAATCTGCCAGTACGATGCTCGTTCAGGCCAAAGACTTCCAGATGGCTGTCAAAAACCTCGAAAACGGCATGAAGGGGACCATGAGCGACTGGGAGATCAATACCATCAGCGAGACTGCTTTGATGGATGTCTATGGTCTGCAGGTGAAGGAAACCGCTGAGTAAGAACTATGGTAGCTGAGAATCTCAAGAAAGTGCAGGCCACGATACCTGAAGGTGTACAGTTAGTGGCTGTCTCAAAATATCATCCTGTAGAGGCTCTTCAGGAGGCATACGATGCCGGCCAACGCATCTTCGGAGAGAGTCGTGAGAACGAACTCAAGCTGAAGGTAGAAGCCCTGCCTAAAGATATTGAGTGGCACTTTATTGGCCATCTTCAGACCAACAAAGTAAAGTATCTGGCACCCACAGTGTCACTGATTCATTCCATTGACACAGAACGTCTGCTTGACGAAGTCGAGAAGCAGGCCATCCGCTTTGCCGACGAACGCAAGCAGCGTTTTGCCAACCATCCTCAGTTGGCCGATGGCCGAATTCCGGTTCTATTACAGTTGCACGTAGCGCAGGAAGAGACCAAATCAGGCTTCTCGCCTGCCGATCTGCTCGAACTACTCTCTACTTCGAAGATTGCCGAACGCTGGCCACACGTCAAGCTCTGCGGACTGATGGGAATGGCTTCGTTTGTCGATGACGAACGACAGTGGCGCCAGGAATTTCACCAGATCACGGCATGCCACAAAGCTCTGCTCTCAGGTCCTCTGGCAGTACAAGGCATCTCGGCAGCAGAATTCTCTACGCTCAGCTTTGGCATGAGCCACGACTACCAGATAGCTATCGAAGAAGGATCGAACATGGTGCGCGTCGGTACCGCTATCTTTGGCGAAAGACAATATTAAATTTGATGTATGAAAATTATTATCCCAAATACTGAAGGTCTGGCACAAGCTGCACATGAGTTCATTGCAGCTATGGACGATCGTACCGTCTTTGCTTTCCGCGGCGAAATGGGCGCAGGCAAGACCACTTTTATCAAGGCTATCTGTGAGGCCTTAGGCGTAGAGGACGAGGTCAACTCTCCTACTTTCGCCATCGTCAACGAATATCGCAGCGAGACGACAGCAGAACTCATCTATCACTTTGACTGTTACCGTATTCAGAAGATTGAAGAAGCACTCGATTTTGGGTTTGAAGACTATATGGAATCTTCGGCTCTCTGTTTTATTGAGTGGCCAGAGAATGTAGAAGAACTCCTCCCTGGCGATGTGGTCAATGTCAAGATCACCGTCAATGAAGATCAGTCACGCACTGTTGAATTTGAGTAATGCTATTATATAACACCTCCTTCCACGTAGATACTGAGCGCGATCTCAGTCGGTTCCTTACCTATATGCGCGACGTCTATCTGCCTGCCATTGTGCAAGGCGGATACATGCAGCATGTCCGTTTCGTACACCTGCTCACCGATATTGGCGACAATCTCATTGGCTATTCGGTCATGGGAGAGTTTGAAGATCTGCAGAGCATGAAAAAATGGAAACTCGAAATCGGCAGAAGTGCCGACGCAAGTTTCCATCAGGAGTTTGGAGAGAAAGTACTTACCTTCTCTACGACAATGAAAGAGGTCGAGTTGAAATAGTTTTAAGATCAAAGAGCCTTTGACACAAAGGCTTTCTTGATTCTAACATCCTTAATCGGGCGGTCCAGACTATCAGTCTTGACCGCCTGAATGTTTCCTACTACATCCAGACCCTTGATCACCTCTCCAAAAACGGTATAATTTCCATCCAGATGAGGGGTACCGCCATCAATCTCATACGCGTCGATCACCTCTTTAGGGAATGTTACACGCGTTGTAGAGTCCTCACGTGCGCTGACCTTCTCCTGCATTTCTCGCATTTCCTTCGGACCGAAGTACTTTCCCCAGACAATATAGAACTGTGTAGCAGAACTGGCACGCTCCGGATTGACCTCATCTCCCTCACGAGCAGCAGCCAGAACGCCACGACGATGAAAAAGCTCAGGGAAGCGGAATTCAGCAGGAATACGCTCCTCGTTCTCGTCATCAGAAGGGAAATATTCTGCTGCTGGCACCGAACGGCTTGCCGAGTCACCCGTCTGTATCATGAACTTCTCTATGATACGATGGAACAGCACACCATTATAATAACCTTCGTTCACAAGACGGAGGAAGTTATCTCTGTGCAGTGGTGTCTGGTTATTGAGTGCCAGCACAATCTTTCCCATGGTAGTCTGAAGCGTCACCTCAGCACGTCTCTCTGGCGTCTGAGCCTGCACAGCGAAGAGCAGGAGCGATAAGACAAGAAGCAATTTTGATCTCATTATTATATAATATCTTAGTTATTGCTGCAAAGATAACCAGAAATTAACAAATTAGCAAGTTTTCTGTAAAAAAATGTTGCAAGAGTGAAGATTTTGACGCACACTCCGATATACATTTGTGCAACAAACAGCACAAATACAGCACACAGATGGCCTATTTGTGTAATTCTTTCATCTTTTCGCTCTTTTCTTTCGTTAATTTACGCTATCTTTGCAGCGGAAAAATGAACTCCGCACAGATTAATACATCGATTATAAAAATGAAAAGACAACTACTTTTGGCGCTCGCCGCTACAGCTACCACTATGCCTGCTCTGGCAGGTGGCCTTGTAACCAACACCAACCAGAATGCTGCCTTTCTGCGTCAGCTCAGCCAGGAAGCCATCATCGACATTACAGGCCTGTATATGAATCCTGCAGGTACTGCATTCCTTGCTCCTGGTGCTCACGTCTCATTCAATATTCAGAATGCAAAGCAGAGTCGTGATATCACAACCACCTTTCCACTCTTTGCCTATAATGTTAACAGAACTTTTTTCGTGAATGGCAATCCCAACAGCACTCATGAATTCAAGGGCGATGCCTATGCTCCTGTAATCCCCTCTATCCACTTCAGTTACAACTGGGAGAAGTGGAGCATCAATGCCAACTTCGCACTTGGTGGTGGTGGTGGTAAATGTGAGTTCAAGTCAGGTCTTGGTTCATTCGAAGCACTTTATGCCGGCAACCTCTATTCTTCAGTAGCGACTTCATTAGCTGGCGTCAATCAGCAGTATAATACTGATTTCGCTTTCGGAGGTTATTCGCTCAATGCTTATATGAAAGGCCGTCAGTACTACTTTGGTCTGAGCCTTGGAACGACATATAAGGTACTTGATAATCTGGCAATTTTCGGCGGTCTTCGTACCGTTTATGCCAGCAATAACTACAACGGATGGGTGAATGACCTCCAAGTTGTAACCACTTCAAAAATGTCAAGTGCAAGTTCTCAAGTAGCAGCTGTCAAGACAGGGGTCGATGCACAGATCGCACAGACCATTGGCAACAGTACGCTTGAGCTCAACACTGATCAGGAAGGTTATGGCATCACTCCGATGTTTGGCATCGACTGGAGAATCAACGAGCACTGGAACGTAGCTGCAAAATATGAGTTCAAGACCCGTCTCCGTCTCAAGAACACCTCTGAGATGAATGCTTTCGCTGCAGCAACTGCTGAGACAAATCCTGTGCTCGGTCAGTTCAAGGATGGCACCTCTGTCGCTGCCGACATTCCGGCTTTCTTCTGTGCTGGTGTGCAGTACAGTCCTATTTCTTCTCTCCGTCTGCAGACTGGTTACCACTGGTATGGAGATAAGTCTGCCACTCAGTATAACAACAAGCAGGATAATATTGAAGGCAACACATGGGAGATTACCGCAGGTATTGAGTACGATCTCTGCAAGTGGGTCACCCTCTCTGGTGGCTGGCAGAAAACGAAATACGATCTCTCTGATGCTTATATGAATGACCTGACCTTTGTCACCAACTCTAACAGCTGGGGTGTAGGTGCGCGCGTCAATCTTCCAGGCAACTGGAATATCGACCTCGGCTTTATGCAGACACTCTACGATGATCGTACCGTGACTACAGCCACTGCCGCTGGCAATAAGATAGATGTCTATAGCCGCACGAACCGCGTGCTCGGCATTGGACTGAACTTCAAGTTCTGA
>DCIF01000041.1:0-14589 GCA_002315795.1 Bacteroidales bacterium UBA1733 | reverse complement strand
ATTTCCGAAGGTTTGACGACGAAAAGAAACATGGTTTTCAGTCAAAATGAGTTTTTCTGCCATAAAAAGCAGAAAGATTTGGAGCTAAATGGCAGATGTATCAAAAAAATAATTATCTTTGCACTCAGCATCACTATGTAGTGACAAATAGAATTTCTAAATGCCATGCTTCAGATTCGTTGTAAAAATAACAATGAGACGATTACCGTTCCTTTCGGCAGTTCGTTACAGGAGATCTTCCATGAGTTCAAACTCGACTTCCCTTTACCTCCAGTTTCGGCTAAGGTAAACAATGTGTCACAGGGACTGAAGTTCAGACTCTATCAGAACCGTGATGTGGAATATCTGGATATACGCAATGCCAGTGGATTCCGCGTCTATATCCGTTCGCTCTGTTTTGTACTCTATAAGGCGGCACAGGATGTCTTTCCTGGTGCCAAGCTTTACATTGAACATCCTATCTCTCGCGGTTATTACTGCAACTTCCTCCGTCCGGCTAACGATGGTAGGATACGTGGCATCTCGGCCGAAGAGATCGAACGTATCTCACAGCGTATGGAGGAGATTGTCAGACTCGACATGCCTTTCCGCCGTAGTGAGGTACCTACTGAGGAGGCGATGCGTATCTTCCAGGAACGCGGTTTTTCTGATAAGGTGAAGCTGCTTGAGACTTCAGAGAAAGTCTATACTGATTATTACACACTTGGCGATACGGTTGACTACTACTATGGATCGCTGGTACCATCGGCCGGTTATCTGAAGAAATTCGGTCTTGAGTCGTATGGTGACGGTATGCTGTTGCGTGTCCCAGATCCAAACGACCCTACCCGACTGGCTGAGATGGTGCCACAACCAAAGACCTTTGATGTCTATAAAGAGCAGGTAAAATGGAATGTGATCATGCACATGGCCAATGCAGGTGACGTCAACAAGGCATGTCAGAAAGGCATGGCTTCAGAACTGATTCAGGTCTCTGAGGCGCTGCAGGAGAAGAAGATTGTAAAGATTGCCGAGGAAATTGAGCGCCGTTATACCGAAGAGGGACTGAAGCTGGTACTGATCACGGGTCCGTCAAGTTCGGGCAAGACTACGTTCTGTAAGCGACTGGGAATTCAGCTGCTGGCTTGTGGCCTGCGTCCGCTATCGTTCTCTACCGACGACTATTTTGTGAATCGTGTAGATACTCCGCTCCTACCTAACGGACAGTATGATTTCGATAACTTCGATACGGTAGATCACAAGCTGCTCGGTGAGCATCTCAGCCTCTTGCTGCAAGGAAAGGAGGTAGAAGTACCAGAGTATAACTTCACCACCGGACTGAGAGAATGGAACAACAAGAAACTGCGTATCAAGGACAAGCACGTGCTGATCATTGAAGGTATCCATGCGCTCAATCCGCGTCTGACAGAACAGATTCCTGACAATCAGAAATTCAAGATCTACACATCGGCACTGACTACCATATCGCTGGACGATCATAACTGGATCCCGACACGCGACAACCGTCTGCTACGACGCATCATCCGCGACTATAACAAAGGCGCGTTCTCTGCGCGTGAGACCATTCAGCAGTGGCCAAACGTATGCGATGCTGAGGAGCAATGGATCTTCCCTTATCAGGAGAATGCCGACGTGATGTTCAACTCCGCACTCAATATTGAGTTTGCGGTCTTGCGAAACCATGCTGAACCGATTCTGCAATCCGTTCCAAAGAACTGTCCGGAATACGCAGAGGCGCATCGTCTGCTGAAGTTCATCCATTACTTCACTCCCATTCCAGACAAGGACATTCCGCCAACATCTATCATGCGTGAGTTTGTGGGAGGATCGTCGTTCAAGTATTAAAAACAGCAAAAGGAACTCTGTCGAGTTCCTTTTGTTTTATTTGAAGGTGACATTATGCATATCTCCTGATTTCATGAATTCCTGATGGAATGAGAATGCATGCTGTAGCGAGATTGGCGTGTGGCAGGCCTGACCATCCATAAGGTGGAGATATTCACGCAACAGCGGACGATAATCAGGATGTGCACAGTTCTCAATGATAACTTCGGCACGCTGACGTGGAGAGAGTCCGCGAAGATCAGCTACACCCTGTTCGGTGATGACTATCATGACGGAGTGTTCGCTGCTGTCGACATGCGACACGTATGGAACGACGGCAGAGATGGCACCCTTCTTGGCGATGCTTGGACAGATAAAGATTGAGGTGTATGCATTGCGAGCAAAGTCGGCTGAACCACCTACACCATTCATCATCTTCGTGCCCATGACATGTGTTGAGTTGATATTTCCAAAAATATCTACCTCCAGCGCCGTATTGATCGTGATAACGCCTAAGCGACGGACGATCTCAGGATGATTCGAGATCTCGTACGGACGCAAGATGATGTGCTGCTTATAGAAGTCGATATTATCCATGATCTTATCATAGACAGCATCGCTCACTGCCAGAGAACCTGTAGAAGCAAAGGTGCATCGGCCTGCATCAATCAGCTCAATACCCTTGTCCTGCAATACCTCAGTATAAAGGGTAAATGGTGGGATGTCATGAGCATCCTTCAACGCATCGAGGATCGCATTAGAGATATTTCCTACGCCACTCTGGATAGGTAGGAAGCCCGAGTGGACACGTCCGAGCTTGATCTCCTGCGACAGGAATGCTGCCACGTTCTTACCAAGCAATGCCGTAGTATCGTCAACCGGTGTGAATGGAGGAACGTTATACTTATAGTAACAATCGACCACAGCTACGACCTTCTTCGGATCGATATGGAGCACAGGGCTTCCAATACGGTCAGAAGGCTCGAAGATCGGAATCTCGCGACGACGAGGAGGTGTAGCTGGCGTGTAGATATCATGCATGCCACGGATACGCTCATCGTATGCTGAGTTGAGCTCAATAATGATTTTGTCAGCTACCTGCGCATAGGTATCGACACAGCCAACACCGCCACTCAGTGTAACCTCTCCGAGATCAGTGATGCCAACAGCCTCGATAATACAGTAATCCATCTTACCCATGAATCCGTAGCGGACGTACTGACCTACCAGACTCAGATGCATATCTACGTACGATACCTCTCCTGCATTGATCGCCTTACGCATGGCCGAACTGCCGTTAAATGGAATACGCTTGTTGACAGCCTTGGCATTGGCAAGAGCATCGTCCAATGCGTCATTGGTAACAGCACCGGTGTAGAGATTAACCTGAAAAGGTCGTCCTGCAGCATGTTCTGCCTCAGCTCTCACAGCCAAAGCTGCTGGTACTACGCGAGGCGTTCCCGCAGCAGTAAAGCCACTAAAACCTAATGTATCGCCATCTTTGATGAGAGCAGCAGCCTCATCGGCGGTCATTTTGGTATAAATCATATTAAATATTTTGCTTCTTTGAAAAAAATTATCTATCTTTGCGGCTGCAAATATAGTTGTTTTAATCGACAATAACAAATATTTTCAACTAAAACAATAAAAAAACTTGTCTACTCTCACGAGCAGACAAGCATTATTAACCTAAACCTTAACTATGATAAAAAAATAGTGTATTGTTCATACACGCTGCAAATGTAGTACGAAAATCCGTCGAATCCAAATTTTTGACACTAAAAATTCATTTTAGGTCTAAATTTTAACATTTCGATGACAATTTGTCTATTGGATATGAAAAAACTCTTTATAGAAACTTACGGTTGCCAGATGAATGTGGCCGACTCTGAAGTCGTGGCATCGATCATGGAAACCATCGGATATGAGCTTTGCGAACAGCTTGAAGAGGCTGACGCTGTCTTTATGAATACCTGTTCTGTGCGCGACAATGCAGAGCAGAAAATCTATGGTCGTCTGCAGTTCTTCCAGAGTCTCAAGACCAAGCGCGAGACAGAGTATCGCAAAGCCATGAACAAGTACAAGAAGGAAGGCATAGCTACAGGACAGAAAGAGCCTCAGATGCAAAACCTGATTGTAGGCGTGCTGGGATGTATGGCTGAACGCGTACGCGAACAGCTCATGGAGCATGGCGCAGATCTCGTAGCTGGTCCTGATTCTTATCTGGATCTCCCCCACTTAGTAGGTGCTGCTGAACAGGGAGAGATAGCTGTCAATGTGGAACTCTCTACCACAGAGACCTATCGTGAGATTATCCCTAAACGTATGGGAAACACACGCATCAGCGGCTTTATCAGCATCATGCGTGGTTGTAACAACTTCTGCTCTTATTGCATCGTACCTTATACTCGTGGACGTGAGCGCTCACGTGCAGTGGACAGTATACTCAATGAGCTGGAAGACCTCAAGCAGAAAGGATTCAAAGAGGTCACACTGCTTGGTCAGAATGTCAACAGCTATAAGAGTGATGCCACCGACTTTGCCGATCTTCTTTCTATCGTTGCCGAAGCCGCTCCTGAGATGCGTATCCGCTTCTCTACCTCTAATCCTCATGACCTGACCGATAAGATCATCGAAGCTATGGCTTCGCACAAGAACATCTGCAACCATCTGCATCTTTGCGTGCAGAGTGGATCAGATGCCATCCTGAAGAAGATGAACCGCAAATATACGCGCGAATGGTATCTGGATCGTATCAAAGCGCTCCGCAAGGCCATTCCTGACTGCGGTATCTCTACAGACGTCTTCTGTGGATTCTGTGGTGAGACACTCGAAGATCAGGCCGATACACTCTCGCTGATGCGTGAGGTCGGCTATGACTCCGCTTTCATGTTCAAGTACTCTGAGCGCCCAGGCACCTTCGCTGCTAAGCATTACGAGGACGATGTGCCAGAGGAAGAGAAGATCCGCCGTCTCAACGAGATCATCGCGCTCCAGAATGAGCTCTCGCTCGAATCCAATAAGCGAGACATCGGCAAGACCTTCGAAGTACTGGTAGAAGGCTACTCTAAGCGCAGCCGTGAACAGCTCTGCGGCCGCTCGCAGCAGAACAAGATGATTGTCTTCCCTAAAGGCAATGCCAAGGCTGGCGACTTCGTCATGGTTCGCGTCACTGAGGCCTCTTCAGCTACACTGATCGGTGAACTTGCAGAAGAATAAATTTGCTTTTTACAACGACGTCAGGACCGTTCTCCTATCGCAGGAAAGCAGTCCTGACTTATGTTTCAGCATTGTTAAATTTAACATTCTCAAAAATCCTATCGTTAAAAAAAATAAAAAGTCACATTATACATCCTTCCAAATTTCCAGAACTCAACTCTCAAAATTATCTTTGCGCCAGCAATCACGTGGTATAGAAAGGTTGCCATATCGTTAATCCTTATTGCTTGACTCCGGCCAGTACAATGTGGCTTGAGCAGACCACATACTAATCTCCATTTTTTTATTATTCTTTTTTGGCGCAACACACAAAACTGTCGTGCGGCATTATCATGGAGATAAATCAACTACAAATTTCAGAATGAAACAAACAGTTCTGCAACTGTCTGCACAGAAAGGTGTGCGAAAACTCAGTATGCTCACTGCTTATGATTACCCTACCGCCCGCATCATTGACGAAGCGGGCATAGACATGATTCTGGTAGGCGACTCTTTAGGCAACGTCATACTTGGCTACGAGAACACTTTAGCAGTGACAGTTGAAGACATGATCCATCACGGCAAAGCCGTCTGCCGTGGTGCACAGAATTCATTTGTCGTCATCGACATGCCATTTATGTCTTACCAGGGATCGGTCTATGATGCTGTCATCAACGCGGGTCGAATCCTCAAGGAGACCAACTGCCAAGCCGTCAAGCTTGAAGGTGGAGCCGAGTATGCTGATCGCATCAAGGCGCTCGTCCAGGCAGGAATACCCGTGGTGGCACATATCGGCCTCACTCCACAATCATTCAACACCTTAGGTGGTTTCCGTGTGCAAGGCAAGTCTTTGCAAGCAGCACAAAAGCTGCTCGACGATGCCAAAGCGGTCACCGAAGCTGGCGCCTTCGCCGTCACCCTGGAATGTGTCCCTGAGAAACTGGCACAGCACATCACCGAAAATATCTCGGCCCTGACCATCGGCATCGGAGCAGGCCGTCATTGTGACGGTCAGGTGCTTGTCTATCAGGATATGCTCGGATACACCGGTGGATTCACACCTAAGTTTGTCAAGCAGTATGCTAATCTGCACGACACGATGCTCGAAGCTTTCAAAAGCTACAAACAGGAATGCGAAGAGGGAGTATTCCCTGCCGAAGCTCAGACCTTTGCCATCAGCGACGAGGTGCTTGAAAAACTTTATTGATGTTACGTGTGAGATGTTTCGCTTTGCTCAACATGACATCCACAAACAAAATTATTAACAGACTCCTAAATATACATATTATAATATGCAAGTAGTAAAAACCATCCGCGAAGTTCGTGAAATCGTTAAGGCCTGGCACCGTGAGGGCCTGACCGTAGGCCTTGTCCCTACCATGGGTTATCTGCACGAAGGCCACCAGAGCCTGATTGCCAAGAGCGTCGAGCAGAACGATCGCACGGTCGTCTCTGTCTTCGTCAACCCTATCCAGTTCGGTCCGACCGAAGACCTCGAGGCTTATCCTCGCGATCTGGAGCGCGACATTCAGAAGGTTACCGAAGCCGGAGGCGACCTGATCTTCAATCCAGAGCCTTCAGAGATGTACCCAGACCATTTCACCTCATTCGTAGATACTACTGAGACTACCGAACTCCTTTGTGGCGCTCGTCGTCCTATCCACTTCCGCGGCGTCTGCACTGTAGTGAGCAAACTCTTCAACATTGTCAATCCCGAACGTGCTTACTTCGGTCAGAAAGACGCTCAGCAGCTCGCCACCATCCGTCGTTTCGTCCGTGACCTCGACTTTGATATCGAGATCGTAGCTTGCCCAATCGTGCGAGAGGCCGATGGATTGGCCAAGTCGAGCCGTAACACCTATCTCTCTACAGAAGAGCGTCAGGCCGCGCTGATCCTGTCTAAGAGCCTTGCCAAGGGTCGTGAGGCCATCGAGGCAGGCGAACTGTCTGCGTCGAAGATCATCGACATCATCGAGCAGAACCTCCACACCGAACCTCTGGCACGCGTAGATTATGTCGAAGTCGTTGACTTTGAGAACATCCAGCGCGTAGAGACCATCGGCCGTGAGACGCTCATCGCCATCGCTGTCTTCATCGGCAAGACCCGACTCATCGATAACATTATCATCAGCAAATAAATGAACGTCACTCTCCTCAAGTCCAAGATCCATCGTGCCACAGTCACACAGGCAGACCTTGATTATGTAGGTAGTGTCACGATCGATGTCAATCTGCTGCACGAGGCAGGCATCTTCGAATACGAGAAAGTCCAGATTGTCGATATTGACAATGGCAATCGCTTTGAGACTTACACCATTGCCGGAGAAGGCGGTTCGGGAATCATCTGCCTCAACGGCGCTGCAGCCAAGTGTGTGAGTGTAGGCGACAAAGTCATCATCATGGCCTATGCTGATATGACGCCTGATGAGGTAGCACAGCATCACCCTACCGTACTTTTTGTCGATGACCAGAATCGTATCGTCCGCAAGGCGAACTACGAGAAGCACGGTCTCCTGTCTGATCAACTCTAATCCTCTTCGTCCCATGTTATCCAGAAAAACCATCCTCCTGGGTGTCTCTGGCAGTATCGCTGCCTATAAGATCGCCAACCTGGCCTCCATGCTGGTCAAGCTGCATGCTGAGGTGCATGTGCTCATGACGCGCAACGCTTGTCAGTTCATCACCCCTACCACCTTTGAGACGCTCACCGGACATAAGTGTCTGGTAGATACCTTCGACCGCAACTTTGAGTTCCAGGTCGAACACGTCTCATTGGCCAAGAAAGCCGACTTGTTCCTGGTGGCTCCTGCCACGGCCAACGTAATTGCCAAGATGGCTCATGGCATCTGTGACGACATGCTAACCACTACCCTACTGGCATGCAAATGTCCGAAGCTGGTCAGTCCGACCATGAATACGCAGATGTGGGACAACCCTATCCTACAGGACAATCTGAACCTCCTCCGTCACTATGGCATGGAAGTCATCACCCCTGCCACAGGCCGCCTGGCTTGTGGCGACGAAGGCTGTGGCAAGATGCCGTCCGAGGAGCTTCTCCTTGAGCATATCCTGCTCAGCGTAGCCTACAAGCATGATATGGAGGGGAAGCGCATCCTCATCACCGCCGGTCCTACACAAGAATCCATCGATCCTGTCCGCTTCATCACCAACCACTCGTCTGGCAAAATGGGCTATGCTCTGGCCAAAGTAGCAGCCATGCGTGGCGCTGAGGTTACGCTGGTGTCAGGGCCTGTCAACTTGACACCATTCTGTGGCATTCAGCTCGTAAAGGTAGTCAGCGCTGCAGATATGTTCGAGGCAGTGACACGTCTCAGCGAGCAGCAGGATATCATCGTCATGTGCAGCGCTGTAGCCGACTATACTCCTGCAGATTACTGCAATCAGAAACTCAAGAAGAAAGACGCTGATCTCTCGATCTCCCTGCTTCGCACACAGGACATCTTACTCTACTTAGGCCAACACAAACGCGAAGGACAAATCCTCGTAGGCTTCTCGATGGAGACAGAGAACCTGCAGGAGAACTCCCGTGCCAAGCTGGCCAAGAAAAACGCAGACATAATCTGTGCCAACTCCATCGTCAAAGGTCACACTGGCTTTGGTGTAGATACCAATCAGGTCACACTCATCACTCCAGATGCGCAGAAGGAGCTTCCACTATGCAGCAAGGAGGAGACGGCAAGTATGATTCTGGATCATATTCTTAATATGTAATCCGTAATTTGTAATTCGTAATTCGTAATTAGTAATCCATAAGCCTCCATGCTTCTTGCACTCGATCTTGGAAATACCAATCTTGTCATCGGCCTCATGCAGGGTCCTGAAGTAGTTCATACGGCCCGTCTTGCCACCGACCGCAGTCAGACCAGCCATGGCCTGCTCCTGCAACTTCGTCAACTGCTCGACGTCTTCAACGTGTCGGCCAAAGACCTGACCGATGGCATCATCTCGTCTGTTGTTCCCGAGTTGACCTTGCAGTTAGCACAAGCAGCCGAGATGCTCATCGGCCATAAAGTGCTCATCGTAGGTCAGCAAGGCGTGGGATCGGGTTTGCAAACCGACATCGACCAGCCTCAGACCCTTGGCGCTGATCGGATTGCCGACGCAGTAGGAGCCATGCATCAATACGACCTCCCTCTGATGATTGTCGATATGGGTACAGCCACCACCATCAGCGTCATCGACAAAAGAGGACATCATATCGGTGGCATGATCATCCCAGGTGCTCGTACCTCGCTCACCTCGCTCAGTCAGAAAGCCTCGCAGCTTCCTCATATTACCATCCAGGCACCCGAGCATCTCATCGGTCGCAACACCGTGGAATGCATGCAGAGTGGCATCGTCTATGGCTATGCATCGATGATCGACGGTCTCATCGACCGTATAGAAAAAGACCAGCAGCAACCATTTACCGTGGTTGCCACTGGTGGTATCAGTCAGCTCGTCCTTCCCCATTGCCATCATCAGATCCAGTATGATCCGGACTTGCTGCTTAAGGGGTTGTACTATATCTATTCCGATTTCAAGAGTCGCTCTATAGAGCAAGTATAAAACAGTTCTAAGTTTATTTATCATTTCTCTCTTCTAGAGCTCTAACCTCATTCATATATTCGTCAAGGATATAAACGTCACTCATCACTTGGAGTCCATAACGCTCATCTTTCAACATTTTATACACACGACTCTGATAAAAGAAAGAGAGAGCCTGCTCCTCTGATATTTTTTGTTCTTCGGCTACAAGTAGCACTATACGTGCAATCTTACGCCATAGTACACTTTCTCTCATAAATCAGTCATCTCCTTTAATTATGTAACTTGAAACGAAATGCAGATGATTATCAAGAATCTCCTGATTACGAATGCATAACTGATGATTAGGCTTCTTAAAGCGCAACTGATCAAGAGCCTGTTCTGCTGTGATACGACCCATTTCATAATCCTCTACAGTATCAATCACCTGATCGTTTGCAACACCACCTTCTACAACATCATACCCTTGTGCAGCATCTTCTCCATGACGATTTGCAACGACAAAATCTAACCAGGAAATATCATAGACAGGGAAACGGAGCACGTGATAAGAATTCAAAACAATCTCGTCGATTTCATATTCGTTGACAATTCCCTCGTCCTCATCATTGTGTCTTCCACCGACAACAAGAGCCCATTTTTCTGCTTGAGATTGCAGGTTTGTAACATAAAAGCCGCGTCCAAAGTCTAGATTTCTCCTGCCAGCATCTGCTAAAGGCATTTCAACCTTGATATATGAACCATGGAATAATTTTATCATAACTTTGCCTCCCTATTCTTTAATGTCTCCACAATATCATCAGTCACATACTCCAAACTCTGAGTGTGAAGAATATCATAATGACGAATAAGACGCTTGTGTATCAAATCAACATTATTTAGGCGGCACACCATCTGTGGAGCTGAGATATGCATCTTCTTAGCTCCACTTTCGATAGCCATTACAGCAAAGTGAATCTTTCTATATTTATCTGCATCGTTGAAAGTCGTCATTACTCGGAGATTTATGTATTTCACATGCAAATTACGCTGCAAAGAAACACATTTTCTGCGACACTTCCAAATTTTTATTCGAAAATCTACTTCAGTTACACATTATTTATATATATAAGGCTGCAACCTCTCAAATACTACTAAGGCAAAACACTTGATAACAAAACCGCTCCCCAATGAATCGGAAAGCGGTCTTGATTTTTCACGAAACTTTTATTGCTGAAGATTCAGCACAAATGGCATCTTCTTGTCCTTCGACAGCAAAGTATAAGTTCCGTCCAGATAGTCCATATCTTCACTATAGCCTTCTACGGTGAAAGTTCCTATCAACTTTCCTTTAGCATTATACTCTTTAATCACCAGATTTGAGCCACCTTCATCATTTTCCACCCATTCGCCATCTAGTGTCAAACGATTATCCGGACCATTCTTGTCATAATAATAAGTACCCTTGGCTTTTTCCAAATCTATATAAAGGTCAACGGTTATCGGATACTTTCCATCTATTAAACCCATATAATATTCAGTTAGTTCAACCCCTTCCTCATCTACCACATCCTCAGTAACAGGAGTTTCTTCTGCTGCAATTACAGGCTCTTCACTCTGGCTTATTGAAGAAAGATTCTGTGTATTCACATTATTCGATTGGACACTTTGCACTTCCGTTGGAGCTGTAATTTCATTTGTCGGTATTGGTTCTTCCTCATGTTCTTCTTCCTTTAGTATGCCGGCAATACCTATACATACAAATACAGCAAGCCATATCCATTTTCGATAACTCTTCTTTGGTTTGGTAAACGCATCTTCTGTTATATTTTTCTCCACTTTTGACGTTCCCAATTGTGAAAGAGCACTATTTGTCGGTTGTTTAGCACCGCAATAGATAAAGAAATTATTTCCATCAGGGATTTCCTTTCCACATTTTATGCATTTCATATCTTAATCCTTTTTTGATTCATTATTTTCTTTTTCTATTTTCTGCAATGTATCTACATATTTGTAGAGTGCATGCGCAATTTGAACAAGAGTTTCCATATTATTATATTTATCTGTCATTACACAGCTTTCTCAAAGACCTCATGATCTTATCCACATCTCTCTCTGCTCGCATATAGAGATTCATACTCGTATTCATTTCATTTAGATGGTCATTCCATCTCTTCTGAATAATATCAATACAATGATTCTTCATATCATAAGCGACCTTATCATTCCAAAGTTCGAAAACTTTCTGCGAACTCATCATCAATGTGGCCATATCATTATTCATCAATACAAGCGGATCCATATTCTTATCATTTCATTTGCTTCTGGGACTCTTTATACTGCATGAGCTGATCGGCTGCTTTCTTCAATGTTTGACGACCGCTCTCTATTTTCTGTTTTGTTTCAAATTGAAAAGAACGGGTATTTTCAGACATTACCATCACTGCACCTCTTGCAACATTAACTTTTGATCTAAGCTGACTTAATAGGCGATTGGCAGTAACAAGCTTGTCATGTGCATTGTTATATTGCTGCTGCAACATAGCTAAATCACTACCTTCTTTGCGAAAAGCCAACTGATTTTCCGCCTCAAGATCTGCCTGCCGGAGCATCTTCACAATTTCTTCAGCTTCTTTAATGTTTTGACTAAGATTTTGAAACTTTTGCGCCATAACATTTACAAAACTAGTTCCATTCTTAACCATAGAATCGCAGAAACCTTGCAGATGCGAAGAATATACTCCTAACTCTTCAACTCGTTTTATGCTTGCATCAGAAGCCATCTGTCTCAGAATTTATTATGTTGATACATATCCAGGATCTCACTGCTCTTTCCGATGAACTGAGAGAAGTTTGCCATACGCTGAGCTATCTGGTCGATTTCCTTAGCATCTTTCGAAAACTCTCCCATGAATTTCTGGTTCACATTATCGTTCCAGCCTTCACACACCTGATGCATTTTCTTCTCAGCTGCATGAAAGGTTGCAGACAACTGCTCGCTAAGCTTCTTTAGATCCTTACCGAATTGCTTTAATTCTTGTACATTACGTACACCGACTTCCTGTGCCATAAGATTTATAGTTTTTCAATTTGTTTTAAGATTGTAGATTTCCCACTTTGGCTATATGGAGTAAAGAGTGTGTAACTATCACTCTCTTCTGCATAGTAATAGGCTCGCAAGCGTTCTGGTTCAGAACTTAAATTCTCCAATCGGATATCATCACGCAGATTCAAACGACTTGCAGTCATCTCATCCGAGCGCAACATAACCAGATGCTTGAACTTCTTGAAAATCTCTTTTGCCATCAAATCTTCGAAGAGCAGATTGGTAGGCTTCTCCAGTTGTACGATAGAGTGCACACCAACTTCTGGACCCCGGTCAAGAATGAATTCCAACGCCTGGCGATAGGTCTTAAAGTTATCACCACCTGAACTGCTGAAAGATCCTAACATCGAGGCGAAATCATCTGCTGGTGCAGCGTCCTGACCATCAAACTCCAAATCCATCTTCAGTTCACGGAACTTATCCTGACCCAGTATGAAAATCAATGCAGATTCTGCAGATCCATCCTTTATCGATTCTGCCATCTTCTGCAAGAACTCACCACGTTCTCGGCGTCTTATCATCTGACAAAGCTCAGCATCTTCAATGTCATCGATCAAATCCTCATAGATACTCTCTTCATTGCCTAAGCAGTTGATGACCTTGATTGGAAGATCAAATTCTCCGATCTTTGAAGCCATGACAGATGACAGCAACATATTCAATGCTACACGGGTCACCTGCTCTCCGTTATTCAAGCCAAACAGAAGCACATTTTCACTATAATCTTCCTTCAAAGGGATATTGATATCCTTCTGTTTAAGATCAATACTCTTACCCAGATAAACCACAGGCATCTTTTTGATCTTTCTATTCTCCTTCATCACAGAAGCTTCAAGATCAAAGATTTGTGCACCGCTGAAATAGAACTCTCCATTACTCTTATGCGATTCTGCTTTCTGAATGCTTGAAGTAACAATCTTAGCTGCTTCCTCTTTATTTGTATAGAAAGCCTGGAACTGCTGCTGTTCATCTACATGATGATAATAGATCTGACCAGTTGCCTGCATTGCCGTGATGTCGGAACTACCAGGAACTAAGCGCTCTGAATCAGAAGCAGCACACTTCAGCAAGTAGTGGTCAGAAACATTGTTCAGAATCTCGTTTGATATTTCAGCACCCGAAAGAGTCTGTGTAGCAAGGATCAAATGCACACCCTGGCTACGACCTTCTTTAGCTATCTTTGTAATAATATCTGAGATTTCATTACTTACTGCACGTGGTATAGAATCATCAGCTCGGAACATCTCATGACACTCATCAGCTAATAATAAAACATGAGGCATGCGCTCACTTGGATGTTCTTGATTATATTCACGAATATTTGACACACCGCTATCACGCAACATTCTTCCCCGTTCCGCCATGCTATTGCGCAATTCACGGAGTATTTCAAGAGTAACCTGCTGATCAGAATTATCTACAAGCATTGCCTTGATATGCCTTACACCCTTATATCTGTTAAACTCAACACCACCTAGCTTAAAGTCAAGCAAATAGAGCTGCAAATCTTCAGGTGCATACTGTAAGATACAAGAACTGATGATATTGTGTAAGAATACAGATTTGCCAGAGCCAGATTGTCCAACGATAAATGTATGCACATGATTGACTGTGTTCATACAGAAATATTTATCCTCTCCAACTAACACATTGATTCCTTCATCTATACTTGCATAATCACTCTGGCTCAAGGTCTTTACATCAAACTTTGCAATTTGATCTTCTTCTACAAGCGAAGCCTCTTTCTGAAAATATTCAAAACAAGCCGTACGAGCAGAATTATTCTCTATAATTAGGGAAGGTGAGACAAGTCCTGTCAATGATTTCTGCCCTTCAATATTAACAATTGTACAATCATTAAAAATATCTAACTTCTGATTAGAAGGATTCATCAAAAATACATAGATACCTATTGCTGTCCGATAAAAACTCGG
>DCIF01000004.1:4808-19167 GCA_002315795.1 Bacteroidales bacterium UBA1733 | reverse complement strand
ATCTGACTGTTGTCAATCAGTGAGCCGTCATATTTGTGGTTGATAACACTCACATTCTTGCTTCTCACCATCACGCCCGACTCAGGATTCTCACGCAGACAGCCGTCTCCGTCGCCCGAAATCATGCTGACGGTTTCACTGCGCATCACAATGGCAGTAGAGGTCGTCTCTTCCTTGAACTTATCTTTCTTCTTCCCGATCTCATCCTGCTGTTTCTTCAGCAGCTCTTCCTGTCGTTTGCTCTCTACCAATGCCGACGTACAGTACATGTAGTCGTTCATGATATGATAGAAACTCTTGGCGACAACGTGATAATGTTCATTCAGATTGTGCAGCTCAGTGACATTGGTACGTGTATCGTCTTCAATGAGTCCATTGAGCTTGTCTTCACCCGAAAGAATCTCCTGTAGCTGTTTGGCCAGTGCCTTTGCTTTGGCTTTGAGGTCTGCCGCTTCTTTTTCAAGCGATTTATTATCTTCCTGTAACTCTTTCAGAACATCTTTTATCAGTTTTTCTTTCTTCTCAACACTCTTGGTCGAGTCAATCAGGACCAGACTGTCAGAACGAATCTCCACGCCGCGAGCCAGTTTGCGGGGCATTGGCAGATTGAAAGCGCTTTGACCTGCGTTACTGTCAATCACAATGTTTCTGGCCAATGTCTCTATAGTCGAATGTTCGGTCACTTCATGCTCCAGACCATCCCTGCCGGTATCAACCGCTTCCTGTCTGATGATGGGGGCCTGCAGGGTGATCCTGCCAGGAAGAGCCTGGTCTTTACCCGCTACACCTTGCAGCTGTGTATCGTTTGAGCGTATCACGACACGGCTGATAGGAGATTTTGGATAAATAGCTCCACTCGCATCCACATTGCCTATGATGATTTCTGGCGCAGAGATAACAATGCGGGTAGGATCAGAGATCACCTTGCCTTCTTGAATGTTGTCAAAAACGGCCGATCGCATCGATTGCATCTCATCCTTGGCCTTACGTATCTCAGCCAGATCCTTTCCTATAGCATCACGAAGATCATCAACCTTCTTAAACCAGTCATCAAAAATAAAATCTGCCATAATGGGGTTTTGTTAAAATTGCAAAACTTTAATTGTCTTCGTTATCATCAAAACTAAAGCTGTATGCACCATCCGCCTCGTCCTCTGCCTGACTTGCAGCTGCGGCTTCATGGGTGGTGTTGCTCTTCGACTCTTGTTTCTCCAGATATTCATTGTGAGCCTTCTCGATCTCTTCGAGTTTCTTCTGTTCAAGATCTTTAATGTTGGCTTGTACTTGTTCGTGAGTCTCCTGCAGCTTATTTTTTGCTTCGTCGATTTCTATCGGAGCAAGACCGGCGAGTCTGACTGGAGCTAAGGCCAACTGTTTTTGATAGTTGATTTCTACCTGACCCTTACACTGCTCTGCCAACGATTTTACACCATTGGTCAGCAGATCGTATCGCTCGTCATCTACTTCTGGCATCGTCAGCAATATTACTCTCTGCTCCTGACCTGCTTCTTCGATTACATATCGGGTTAATTCAATCTTAAATTCAGGATGATATTCCGGAATCGATTGACAGATAAATGGTATATATTCTTCGTGATTAGGGTGCAGGCGCAACTGGTTCCATTCCGGACTGGTTACTGCCGCAAGGTCATCTATTTTGAATGGCTCACCATCCATTATGACCTCAATGGATAACAGCGATACAGGCTCTGCCTTGATGGGTAGGTTTTTATAATGATAATCCAGCAGAATGGCGTAGCCGGACATTTTCTCATCCGCCTGCTCGACAAACTTATCTATTTTTATCTTTGACATAACGTTCAGTGTTATTTATTATTCATCTTCTCGTTCTATGAGAGGAATATTGATAGTATTAGTATTCAATCCTGCTTCACTTAGATCTTTTATTATATCATCATTTTCTTCGTTTTCATCGTTGTTAAACATGTTGTCTTCTTCCTTCAGGTTATTATTCTTCTGGTTATCGTTTTCGTTAAGGATTATTTCTTCATTTTGAGTATTACCCGCATTATTTTTTTCTTTCTTAAATAATCCTGCGATCTTATTATAACTGAATTTAGCAAACTCCCATACATATACAGGTATGCATGTTGCATGATAACCTATATTTCCAAGAATATCACCAGCTTTATAGTCTTTCGGATCAGGTTCTTTCACCCTATCTACATGGTTTACTGCAACATTCCATTTCGGCTTATCTTCGATGTCGCTATATAAATCTCCAGCCTTATCCGTAGGTGGAAGTAGAGCTCCTGGCACGGGATCTTGCACCATTCCTTGTTTTAGTAGCAGTTTTGTCTTACCTTCGTTAGTCGTATATCTGTCTCCAGCAATGAAGATTGCATTCTTTTCGCTATCTACACGCCAGTTGTTTTGTTCAGTAGTAAAACTCCTTCTTACATCGGCAAATGCGGCTCCAAAATTGTCGGTCCACATATTTTTAACGTTTTTCTTGCTTATGCCAATCTCGCCCTTTCCATCTTCTTTGGTTGTATCGGCATCCCTCCAACCTTTACCAAATCGTTGATTGTAATAAGTCATTGTGTTGTTATTAGCCTTAATTTGCTTGACGTTAAAATCTTCTTTGCCGGCGTCGACGAGGATAAAACGGTAAGACTTCAGGGCCATTGAACCGCTAATTGGCGGAACAAAGCGCTCATATACATATCGAAATAATTTGAGGTCAATTATTTGGGGAATCAATCCTGTGATTCCTCCAATAATACCATTCATAACTCCTGCTCCTGTCGTGACTGCTGAAGATTCATCGTCAATCTTTTTTTTGACATTCAAACCTGAGGCAAGCCTTAATTCATTGTTTGCAGCAATCGTAACATTCTTACCCGTAATCTTTATATCTCCATTGGGTGCAGAGATATTAATGCCCGTAAAGGCACTCAGACCTATAGAGCCTAAAGGCGATTTGATGCTGATCGCTCTCTTTTCAGCAGAGCATGAGATGCTATAAAACCCATAGGAGTCACTGATGGTGATACCGCCACTGGGGTTAACTGGCGATGTTACAGGTGAATAATCGCTGATTCCTTTACCAAGACCACCTATGATTGGATCAAAGCTTGAAACAGCGCCCAGAAGTGCACATGCTGCGCCAGAATCCTTGAACTTGATGCTATGGCCGTTAGGAGTACTGATCATCATGCGGGTAGGTTTCTTTGTCGACTTTGGCATTGGTGCCAGGTTGTCTCTGCTATATACCGCATTTGAGACAAAAGGACGCTCAATGTTGCCGTTCTCATAATCGATCATGACATCATTGCCTGGTTTCGGGATAAAGAGCATACCTCCTCCACTAGATGCAAACGGCGTACCTACACGGATCCATGGTGTTGGCTCGTCGCCAGAATCTTTGCTCTTGCCGCCTGGCTGCCACTTATAGCGTACACGTACACGGGCATAGAATGAAGGGTCATCATCATCGACAACCGTGGCCAGTTGTGGCTCAGCCTTCACATAACGGGGATATCCGCTTTCTGGAGGGAAAGCCAGCAAAATGGTTTGCTCACCATTTTTGATACCTGTCATAGGTATCGCTTCTATGATTTCTTCACTGATAAGCGCATTTGACATCGACGCACGTTGGCCTGTGATAGAGGTAATGATATAGGTTACACCGTCATATTTAATCTTATGGCCTAACTTCGGGAAGACTTTGTTTGTTGCCGTATCAATATGAATGATGATCTTCTGGTCAGAAACAGCTTTCTCGGCCTCCCATATCTTCTGATAAAAGAGGGCACTTAATGCTTCTATTTCTTTTTCCGAGATTTTCGTCTTCTTGCCATAGGTGCCAAAGAGTGAGATTTCATCACTGCCTCCGTATTCAGAGTTTTGTACTTTATCACCATTGTGCTGATATCCTCGCAAATATAGTTCATTGTAAGTATACTGGTCCCAGATCGCAAATGGTTCAGCTACGGCAGCAGGGAATCCCGCGGTAGCAACAATTGTACCAGCTAATGAGCTTTTCCAGTCACCACCATCCGAAAGGAATTGTCCTAACATGTCAAAAAACATCTTAGTGGCGCCAATTCCTGGATGCTCTTCCTGATTTGAATAGGCAAAAAAGTATACATCCCAAAAACCAACAGACTGATCTTTTTTGTAGGTCTCCAGATACTCATCATTGCCATACTCCATGTGATAGACAGAATTCTCTGTCTTTACTTCTTTAGGTTCTGAAGTTTTCAGAATGGCTTCACAATAGGCAATGACATTATCGCAGGCTTTTCCCAGAACTTCCTTTTGTTTCTGTGCTTCTGGGGTCAGCTCTTGTTTGTTTTCCTTAAAATCTTTGGCGAATTGTTTGAGGTTCTCTATCGAAGACTCAATGTCAATAGGGTATCGCTTACTGCCGTTATTGAATACGCTTGACCAGATCCCTTCCAGCTTGGTTTGCCCATCTTTACCCGAGAATGCAGTCCATTCTACAAACTGGCTCCATGGGTTTTCGGCTTTGTTTTTGCTAAGAATTTCTGGTTCTTTCTTATGATCTTCAATAGCTTTGGTGATCTCTGCGATGTTGTTGTTGCGCTTCTCGATCTCCTTTTCGACAAAATCCTTGACCTCCTGCTCACAGCCAGTGGCGGCAAGGGCTGCTTGTTTGTCGGCGTCTGAAGAGCTGGAACTTTTGAATTTATCAATATTATTTTTTAGTTTGTCATTCTCTTTCTTAAGAGCGATAATCTTTTCCAGACAGGCATCTTTCTTCGCTTTAATGGCTTCAAGATTACCATTTTTTTGAATATGAAGATTCAGTTCTGCAAGCTTCTCATTGCATAAAGTGTACTTTTTCTGATAGTTAGGATCGGTTATCGGGCATTTCTCTTTTTCTGCTTCCAATGCCGCGAGTTCTGCCTCTAAAGCCTGAGATTCTTTTTCTAAGGCTTCTAACTTGCGTAGTTCTTCCTCTTCTTTGCTTAAGTCACTTTGAACATTGTTCTTCTTTGCCTCCATAAAACGCAAAGCATTGCTCAGGATCGCCTTCTGTGAAGGGGTATCCGTCATTCCCTCACAGAGTTCAGCCTTTTCATTTATATTTTTCTCGAGGCTTAACTTCAACTGTTGCGAAGAGATCACTGCGCTCTTGGCTCTTTCATAAAGATCGCGCAGCTTGCGATTGTTTTCAAAAGGATCGCAGAGAGACTGGAACTTCTCCTGATCAGCCTTATTATTTAAGCTCTTCTTCAGCATTTCAAGACTGGCAGTGAAGGGTGCTTCTGCACAATCCAGGAGAGCGCTGTAATACGTGTTCTCGTCTGCTTTCTGATAATTGTCTGACTGATACTGCAGGTCTTTGCCGAACTCAGAAGTGATAGCCTCAGAATACGATACCGACTTGAATTGCATCTTGCTTTCGCCATCATTGCCAACCTCCGGTACCTCTTTAACCTTAGGAAGACCGAGGTGGATGCCACCATCCTCAAAGAAGAGGAACTCTCCCGATCGGTTGGCGGTGCGTCGAAGCATAGAGTATGGCGTTTCATTGAACTGCACGATATAAGGCTGCACAAATTCTTTCTTGTGGTCTTCGTAAGACATATACTGCAGTTCGTCATTGTTGGCTACAGGCACCGCCAGATCTCCGAACTTACAACGGGCAATGGCGTCGCCCAGAATCTCCTTGCGCAGTTTGCGTGCTACATATGAGCGGCTATAGCTCATCGTATCCAGCAGTTTGTCCATACTGTAGATCTCCAGCTTTACGCTGATGGCATCGTCTTTCTCGTGGGTTGGGATCGCACGATAGACGAAGTAGTTCTGGGCAATGCAGGTTGACATTCCGCCACGGAATGCATCTACCTTCTTTGCCTTGAATTTTCTGGCCAGTTTAATGACTTCAGAAACCGGTGTGTCAGTCTTATCGATACTCTCCAGCTGGATCGTACAGGTCAGCAGACATGGCTCATAGATCTTCTTGGTATATGTTACATCTTTGAGTGTTGCTCTGACCGATTTCTTATTATCTATCTGATAGACCGTCTCTACTTCATTCTTGCATAAGAACTGATCTGTTGCGCTTATATATATTACTAAGCTTATTTGGGTTAAATCTTCTGTACTTGCCATATTCTATAGTATTTAGCCGATTTTATCTTCATCATAAAAAACACCGTTTTGGTAAATGATTCCTTCACCGCTGGTGCCTATTATATGGGTTGGTCTTTCAAATCTGAAGACTTCCAACATAGGTTTTATGTATTCTTTCTTCATCTTCGTATGACCTTTTTGCCGTTAATGATTTGTATTCCTTGTGTGTTCGTATTCGTTGGGTTGCCATACAGATCAAAGCAGGTGTCTGTAGCTGCATTCTCTTGAATGCTTTCGATGGCAGTAATTTCATCTTCCACTACTAACTGGAGCGCTTTGGCTGGATTACTATTTGAAGGCGCCTGTAGTGCTTCGCTGAGCTCAATTACCGCTACTCCAGGAGGAATTATTGTGCCCTCGTATTTTTTTAGGTAATTGTCGGTCTTGTCAATTGCATAATATTTCATGTCAGTCGCCGGCTTCCAGGCAGAAGTCATATTACCTTTCAAAGAGGAGGTAATTGCTTCTCCTTCTTGACTCGTATATGAAGGAATAATAGTAGGACTGGCATTCTCTTTAATCCGTAAGAATAAGGCTGTCCCTTTCGTTGCTTTGCCGGATACTCGTGTTAGTTTAAATTCCCCTGTGCTCTGATCGTAGTAGTCTTCTGCTTTCGGAATATATGCTTTTATATTACTATTTTCATCTGGAGAAAAATATAAATCTTCTCCAGCTACGAAAGAGAAAAACTTCCCTGCATCATGACCAGAAACGTCTCCAAATCCTTTAATACTTGTTTCTGCTTTAAATTTTGAACTTGCTGCATTTGCCAAACTATTCGGAAGAATAACAGTTGTGACATTATTTATTGTGGTTGATCCTGAATTTAGCTTTTCTGCAGTCAAATCCGGGCAAACTAATGTGTTAATAGAAGTTGCCTTATTCAATTCTGTTGGATTGAAAAGAAAAGGACTGATTGTAAGTCTATTTGTAACTGTACATCCAGATAGCCAGTCTTCTGTTGGACTTTGGCACGCGCAATATAAATCAAGATATTTAATTGTTCTTCCAGAAAAACATTTCCAGCCAATACTGCTAATTTCAGCAGGAAGAGAAATAGCTTTTATTTTTTCTTTATCTTCGGTTGAAGTTGTGGAAAAACACTCGCCTTTGAGACCGGTTACATTATAATTATTGACTTTTTTTGGAACAACGATCCACCCAGAAGCGGGAATTGTATTTATACCCGAAACCCAAACTTCACTGTTATTTTCTTGTATTTCATAAATTATATCACCTACAGTAATATTATTATCTCCCAGACACTTCCCCGGCACTCCCGCCACCATCACCAGCAGCGCTACCTTAAGCCAGTTAATAATGCTTCTCTTATTCATCAGGTTGCAGTTTAGTTATCATACAATGTTATATTCGCAGAATCCGTAGCGCCCATATAGCGCACATGATCCAGCAGGATCTGCACGGTAAGGAGCATCTGCTGGTCAGAGAGTTCATTGTCGCTCATCAGTCCGCAGTCATAGTTCTCTTTGACTTCAACGATATATCCGCTCATGACGGCTACACTTGAATAGTCGATCAGGTGGTTCTCGTCATCGAAGGTAGGGTCGAAGACCAGGGTGAAGTCGTGCGAATCCTTAGCTACCAGATTCTCATAGAAGACCTTCTCGCGGAATTCCTCTTTCTGACGCAGGGTCATCGTGAGGATCGAAGCCTCCGAAGGTCCGTAGGTCAGGCCGTTCTGGTGGATCTTGCGCTGCAGTTTGTAGTCCATCTGATCGACGATGAAACATTTTTCTTTGGGTACGTAACCCGTTGCCAGATTATCTGTGATTAAGAATAGTTTGTTCTGCATATCTCTGTCTGTTAGATGGTCTCAAATTCCAGATTGCAAATCTTCGTCACCTCTGCTTTGAAGGCGATGTGCATGACGCGACGATGGTCAGACTGTGCGTTGAACGACTCAGCCAGCTCATAACACTGCGCATCGTTGAAGAGGATCTCCTTGGTGATCGGATCGCTGCTCTTGGCAGTCGGCAGGGTGAAGACCAGTCGGCCCGAGAGCGCTTCGCCGGTCTCATACCACTTATACAGCTGCAGGTCGAACTTGTCTGGTGCCACCAGCGTCAGTTCGATGGTCTCGCACTGCGGTGCCTTGTCAGGGCGCACCTGGTTATAGTGGCGCTTGCAGATGCTCTGCACGTTGGTCACGTTATAGGTCTTGTTATAGCGTTTACTGAGGTTATCGCCAAACTCGAGGGTTGAAAGAAGTGCCATATTAATTCATTACTATATATTGCCCCCCACAGTCCAGTATGTCCTGTGCCGGGATCCCCAGTTGCGCCAGCGTCAGTGTCTGGTAGGGGAATGATTGATCGATGTTTCTGTATTCGTTCTGATAGAAATCTGAGAGAAGCGAACCTCTCAGTTCCGGATCGTTGTCTATTTTCTGTGCCACATATCGCCCCGCGCACATCATCGTATATCTCTGGTCATCGCGCCGGCGGTAGATGTAATCTACGAAGACATCTTCACGCAGCCCGAAGTGCGGGTCTTCACCTCCCAGGGCTGCCAGTGTCTGTGCTACGGTCATCTGCGGGTCGATGTCGCGGGGCTGCACGTCCTGCCAGTGGTCATGCTCGGCGCAATCCTCGTCGTAGGCCTTGAAATCTACATAGCGTGAGGTGTTGTGTGCGCCCTCGTAGCAGAACATCTTTCCGGTCAGGGGGGTAAAGGCGGCATCCTGCAGTATCACCTTGATGGCCTCCTGCACCTGCACGGCTCCGATGATCGAGGCGATGAGGCTTGTCGTGGGGGCGCTGCCGGCGGCTTCGTGTCGGCGTATGGTGCGCGAACAGGGCATGCGCCGTTGCAGTTCGCTGAGTCCTTCCGGTCCGAGGTTACAGGCATAGCAGTTCTCCCCGGGAGCGAAGACACGCACGGTGCCCTCCAGCTCATAGATGCCGCCATCGATCCAGGTCTTGCCCATGCGCATGCAGTGGCGGTTGATCATGTAGCGGGCCAGGCGGTTGTCGGTGCAGCCGATGATCACGTCCATCTGGCCGATCAGCCCAAGGCCTACGTCGTGCGCGATGTCGCCGTCTATGGTCTGCACTTCAAGCGACGGATTCAGCTCCTTCAGCCGCTGGCTCACCACCTCGGTCTTCGGCCGGCCCACATCGCTCTTTCTGAAGAGGATGCTGCGTGTCAGATTGCTCTCTTCCACGCGGTCGAAATCTACCACCACCAGATGACCGATGCCCATCAGCGTGAGGTTCTTGAGCACTTCATTGCCCAAAGCGCCACACCCCACCACCATCACATGGGCCTCTGTTAGCTGCTGCTGACTGGCTGTCATCGGTTACTTGCCGGTTGCTGGACAGACGTTGCCTGGCATGTTGACGCTGATCACACCACCCCAGTTGCACATACACTTGTGGTTGTTGAGCAGGGCAGGCAGATTGGCGATCTTCAGAATCGGTGCGCCCGGAGCCCAGGGTGCTGCAATCACGGGTACGCAGGGCATCGGTGTCAGCACTCCCATAGCGGCAGCGGTGGCCGATGCTACGGTCGGATTAGCCATACTCTGACACATGCCAAAAGGCATGATATTTACCATCGGCTTATTGTCCATGATATTGGCCATCGGCTGGTTGCAGATCTTCGGACGGGTAGGATCTATAACCATAAACGAACTCGGTGCCATGCCAAACGAGCACTGAAGCATAGCGGTATTACAAACAAACTGTGCCATATTACGTGGAGATTATTTATAATTTTTATTTTCAAAGAGTATAGAACATATCGCGTGCAAATATAATCAAAAATTGATTATCTTCTACCATTTGCTGACTATTTTTTACTGTTTTGCACAGGTTAGCCTCTTTATTGCTTGAAAAATGACTGAAAGTGAACATAATTTTTACCTTTTTTTTAGTTTGACGCCGCAAAGGTACAGTCATTTTTTCGTCTGTAAAGTACATTCTGTGAAAAGTTGACGGACAAATTGTGAATTTCACGCAATGAGATCTTTTTAGTCTTTCAGACATCCGATAGGTACAACTATCACTCCATATAAATGTGACGTTTGGCGCATTTTTAATGTGACGTTTGGCTTATTTTTAATATTACAGATGGCAAAATTGACGAAACTTGAAACATTGTTGCTCGGTTTTTAATAGCTTTTGCCTTTATTGGGGGATTGAGAGCCAGTTTTCCTTTTTATCGGCCGAATATTTGGAGGATTAAAAAAACTTCCATATCTTTGTGCCCACAATAAACTCCTTACCATACTCCGCATCGTAAATACTGACTATTAAATCTTTCTCGAAAATGAAAACTATACGCGAACTTTTCCGAATTGGTCTCGGACCGTCAAGCAGCCACACCATGGGGCCACGTAAGGCCGCAGAGATTTTTGCAGCCAAGCATCCAGAAGCTGCTTCGTTCAACGTCACTTTGTATGGAAGCCTCGGCGCTACAGGCAGGGGTCACATGACCGATGTCGCCATTCTCGATGTAATGCCATCGGCAAAGATTATCTGGAAAGGTGAAACATTCCTGTCTTTCCATCCCAACGGAATGCTTTTCGAAAGCATGGATGCTGAGGGTCAGGTTAACGACTCATGGACCGTCTTCAGTGTGGGCGGTGGCGCCCTGGCCGAAGAAGGAGAACAGAGCCTGATCTCGAGGGATATCTATGACATGAATACCATGAGCGAGATTCTCGACTACTGTGAGTGGTCGGGCAAGAACTACTGGGAGTATGTCGAAGAGTGTGAAGGTCCGGAGATCTGGGATTTCCTGCGCGAAGTCTGGACCGTGATGCGCGATGCCGTTGAGCGCGGACTGAATGCCGAGGGCGTACTCCCTGGACCTTTGAACCTCCGTCGTAAAGCGGCTACCTATTATGTGAAGGCCACCGGATACAAAGACAACCTCCGTACACGTGGCCTGGTCTTTGCCTATGCCCTTGCCGTCAGTGAGGAGAATGCCTCAGGCGGAAAGATCGTCACCGCTCCTACCTGCGGCTCGTGTGGCGTGCTCCCGGGTGTTCTCTATCATCTCTGGAAAAGCAAGGATTTCTCCGAAGCCCGTATTCTGCGTGCCCTTGCCACGGCTGGTCTGGTGGGCAACGTGGTGAAGCAGAACGCTTCTATCAGTGGTGCCGATGTAGGTTGTCAGGGCGAGGTCGGTGTTGCCTGCGCCATGGCTGCCGCTGCTGCCAACCAGCTCTTCGGTGGCAGTCCTACGCAGATTGAGTATGCGGCAGAGATGGGCCTCGAGCACCATCTGGGCATGACCTGCGATCCGGTTTGCGGCCTCGTCCAGATCCCTTGCATTGAGCGCAATGCCTATGCTGCAGCTCGTGCCTTAGACTCTAACATCTATGCCACTTTCTCTGATGGCAAGCATCGCGTCTCGTTCGATAAAGTGGTCGATGTCATGCAGCAGACGGGCCATGACCTGCCTTCTCTCTACAAGGAGACAGCACAGGGTGGTCTGGCAAAAGATTATCAGCAAATGAAATAAGCGTATCGGTATTCACAAATCTATTTCTTATAACAGATCATGCAAGAGACAATAGCCAATTTTATCAACGAGATCAACGAACCCATGGGCACCATTCTGGTGATAGTTCTTTCTCTGGTGGGCTTCTGGTTTACGATCCGCACCAAGGGCGTTCAGTTCCGGATGATGGGCGAGATGGTACGTCTTCTCTTTCAGTCATCCGATAAGGGCGATGGCAAGAAGAAAGTGAGCAGTTTCGAAGCTTTCACGGTTTCGCTGGCGTCACGTGTCGGCACAGGCAACCTGGCGGGTGTAGCTACGGCCATTGTGATCGGTGGTCCGGGTTCCATCTTCTGGATGTGGGTCATGGCCTTGATCGGTAGTGTCAATACCTTCATTGAGTGTACGCTGGCTCAGCTCTTCAAGACGCGGGGCGAAGACTCGTTTATCGGCGGACCTGCCTACTATATCACCAAGGGCCTCAAGAAACGTTGGTATGCCTGTATCTTTGCCGTTGCCATCGTCGGGCAGTTCGGCACGACCAATAGCATGGTGCAGGCCAATACCATATCTTCGGCCTTTACCAGTGCTTTCGGTATCGACCCCATGGTGATGGCTGGCCTGCTGACCATATTGACCGTATTCGTGATTTTTGGCGGTATCCAGCGCATTGCTAAGGTGTGCTCTGTTGTGGTGCCGTTTATGGCATTGGCTTATCTGGCCATTGCCTTGTGGGTGATTGCTACCAATTTTACCGAGATTCCCAAAGTCTTCAGCCTTATCATCGAAAATGCCTTCGGTTTCGAACAGGCAGCTGGCGGCACCGTCGGCATGGCCATCCTGATGGGTTTCAAGCGCGGTATATTCAGCAACGAGGCAGGTGAGGGCAGTGCCCCCAATGCTGCCGCTACAGCCGATGTCAGTCATCCGGTCAAGCAGGGTCTGATCCAGACGCTCGGTGTGTTTACCGATACCTTGATTGTCTGTTCTTGCACCGCCTTCATCATTATGTGCTCTGGGCTGTTCGACTCTGGTGCCAATGGCATCGAACTCACCCAGTTAGCCCTTTCTACCTATGTCGGTGAGACCGGAAAGACCGTGATCGCCATTGCTATCCTGTTCTTTGCCTTCTCCAGTGTGCTCGGCAATTATTATTATGGTGAGTGCAACATCGATTTCCTCTGCAATGGCGCCCGTTGGACCAGGCATGCCATCACCACCTATCGCGTCATCCTCTGCATACTGATATTCATCGGTTCGCTCATGACCATTGAAATTGCCTGGGCGCTGGTCGATTTCTTCATGGCTATCATGACCGTATGCAATCTGATTGCTATCCTCCTCCTTGGCCGCTATGCCATCCGTCTGCTCCACGACTACCAGTCCCAGCGTAAACAGGGCAAGGATCCCGTATATCATGCCTCTACCTGTCCCGAAATCGCCGATGTCACTGAGTGCTGGGAATAAAGGTGAAAAAGCCAGATGATTATTTGCTTCTGAGGCATACCGAAGAATTTCAGACCAGCCCTTCAAGGTCTAGTTTGTAGATCTTTGGACCCTCATCCTTCACCTTCTCCATAAACATCAGCATGTAGATAGGTATATATACTACAGCATCACGCACTTTGACGTTATCATTGCAAAGCACTACAGCACGTCTGATGCCATACTCCGGGTTCTTCATCACGTTGTTCAGCGCCACATGGCGGTCATAGTCCTTGCCCGACTTCACCTCCAGTGGAATGATCTCCGCATCACGCTCCAGCACGAAGTCCAGTTCACCTTGCTTCTTGTTCTGGAAATAATACAGATCCCACCCGTGGGCGTGCAGCTCCTGAGCTGTCAGGTTCTCATAGATGGCGCCATAGTTAATGTTCGTCTCACCTTGCAGAATCCTCAGCTGAATACCATCGGCATACTGACACGCCAGCAGACCCACATCATTCTGAAACAACTTGAACAGATTGCTCACCTTGCTGAGTACCAGCGGAACCTTAGGTTCATCTGCCACATGAGCAGGCAAAGCCATATCCGCGTCCCTCAGCCAGGTGAAACTGTTCTCGTGTCGGCTGAACTTGAAATGCTCATTCAGGTTCTTCAGGATGAAACGCTTGTTCTTCGCATTCAGTTCTGGGGGAATCAGGTCGAAGATGTCGTTGATATACAGTTTCTCCTCTGGATCATATCGCGCAATATCCTTCTTGTATAGTGCCAGAATCGAACGCTGTTCTGCCAGCACCCGTTGCATGTCATTGGTGTCCAGATACGTCTGAACCACGGCCGGCATACCACCCACCAGCAAGTACAGGTTCACCAGCTGCATCATCTTCCTGTGCACATACTCGTCCACCTGCCGATGCTGCTCAAACGCCTCGCGCACATTAGCAATCACACTCTCCTGCACACCTACGGCACGGACAAACTCCTCCAGGTCACACGGATACATCTGTTTCTCGTCCATATACCCCACGGGTACCGAACGTACATTGCCCAGCTCCACACCCAGCAGGCTGCCGCTCAATACCAGATGATAGCCCTTGTCCACAAAGGCCTTCACCCACGTCATCACATCCGGATACTCCTCCACCTCATCAAAGAATATCAACGTCTGCTCCTTGTCAATCGCCTCATTGGCATAAGCTGAGATACGGAGCATCACCTCCTTGATGTCCCCAGCACCTCTGACGATATCTATCGTCTCAGGCTGCAGCAGGAAGTTCATCTCAATCAGATGCCACCCCAGACGTTCTGCCGCACGCCT
>DCIF01000004.1:0-4603 GCA_002315795.1 Bacteroidales bacterium UBA1733 | reverse complement strand
CACATGACGCCAAGAAATCATTAAATAATATGGATTTTTAACTGTTTCAGTTGTTTTTGAAGTGCCCTGATTGCTATCCTCCTCCTAAGCGGTTCGACTATAAGCATGCCCTTCTTGCTCACGCCGCAAAGATAGTGAGTTTTGATTTACTTCCAGATAATTAGTTTAAATAGCAGTAGATTCATTTTTTTTGATCCTAGATTTGGAAGTGTCAAAAATAATGCGTATCTTTGCAGCGCATAATAAGACTGTGTCCATCAAACTTTTGGCCGAGTAAGATAATCACGAATATTGCAAATGCCTCTTCGTACGAAACACGAAGAGCGTTTGCTCGTGTCCTTTCTCATTCGGCCAAAAGTTTGAAGGACACAGCCTCTCTTTATGTGGGTTCAGGATTCCAGAAAATCCGAGTGACACAGCCCCCTCGGGGTATGACACGCCTGCTTGACGGGCTCGCCTTGTCAGGCAGGTTTTTTTTTTGAAATAACTTTTTTACTAATCAAATACTTACCTCAAGACCACTTGCATCTATGAACCAGCATTTTTCTGAAGAGATTTCTGCCAGGATGTGCGACCGCATCTACGACATCGTCATGTCCGATCAGCCGGAAGACCTCAAGCGCCTGTCGCTCTCCATCATCGAAAAGATGATAGGAGAGAGGTCGGCCACCCTGCCACCCGTCATCCCCATTGCGCCCGATCCGGTCGATGTGCCCGTCATCATCAGCGAAGACCCGCTTGACAGTTCAGCGCCCGTCGAGACGGCAGTGCCCGTAATGCTCACCGCTACTCCGCTCAGCATAGAGATGCGTAAGGCGGCGCTGCTGCCCTATCTGCTTCAGCTGAAAGACTCAGTCACGCCGGCTTTCAACGATTGTTTCGTTGACCTGTGCAAGGCATTGATCGACGATAAGAAGATCCTGAACTGGCTGCTTATCATCAACAACAGCAAGTGCGACATCTTCAATAAGGCGCGTGTCTTCCGCATAGCCAGGATCTTCATTCAGGAAGATGTGATAGCCGTCGGGTCAGAACTGCAGCTCAACCAGATCCTCGAGCACACCGATAAAGATACCTCCTTCCGCAGCAACATGGGCAAGGAATCGAAGACCTTCCAGAAGATCTTTGAGCGTATTGTCGAAATCATAGACCGTTTCAGCTGTTTTGCGTAAGTTTGCGTAAGCTCGCGTAAAAGCTGCGTAAGCTCGCGTAAAAGTTGCGTAAAAGCTGCGTAAGCTCGCGTAAAAGCTGCGTAAAAATTGCGTAAACTTGCGTAAGTTTGTGCTTGGTTGCGTAAGAAAAAATACCGAACTTTGCACCGCCAGCCAGGAGAAATGCTCTCTTGCCTGGCGGTGCATTTTTATTTATCACAAACGTTCAATTATTCTTCTTATGAACAACCTTATTTTTACAGGCTTGTTAGCCAACCGTACGTCTCTTCAGCCGGGCAAGAAAGGCTCTTATCTCTCATTCGAAGTCCATGCTGACGATGGCACAGACCACTCGTTGAAGGTCTTCATCTTCGGGCAGCTTGCCACCCAGTTTGACACGTATAACGCCACCCCCCGCACCCCTCTGCGTGTCTTTTGCAGCGTCAGCATCCGCGAGACCGAAAACGAGGGTATGAAGACCCGTTTTAACGAGATCTCATGCAATAAGATCGAGATGCTCAACGACGAGGGTAAGGTCCTCTTCACCTGTCTGAATTTCTAAGCACTATGAAGTGGTTCAAACACAGCGTCACCGCGTCGCGCGAGCTTCCTTTGCGCAGCATCAAGGCCGATTATGGCTTCTATGGCGTCGGGATTTTCTGGTGCATCTTAGAGCGCGTCCTGCACGATGATGGCCTGATCACCGTCGAAGAACTGGAGCGCGAATTCTGCTCGCGTTACTTCCCGCGCGGCAAGGTCCGCAGCATCATTATGGACTATGAATTCTTCCATATCGACTGTCATGACAACGTAACAACGGCCGACATTAAACCCGAGTTAGTGTCAGTCGATACGACATATACGGCGCGCCCGTACCTATTAAATAGTTCTTACGAACTTAATAAAGATATAGATATAGAGGAGAGGGAGATAGAAGAGAGCAGTCTGCCGACTGCCACCCCCGCCCCCACACCCCTTAGTGATGAAAAGAAAATGGCCGATTTTATGTTGAGCCGCTATCCGCGGGTCAGCCGCATGCGCAAGCCGCTGACGTTTGCCGAGATGTCGCGCCTCTGCAAGGAATACAAGGCCGAGGCCATACATGCCCAGCTCGAGAATATGGAGAACTATCCCACGCTGCTCACCAAGTATGTTTCGGCCAATCTCACCATCCGCAAATGGCTGCGCGCCGATCGTGTCACACCCCTTTCTAAGGCAAATGCGTAAGCTATGGAACAGAAATTCTTACCCGGAGAATCTTCGGTGAGCGACGTGGCCCTTGAGGGTACGATGCTCAGCTACCTGATGAGCGACAGCCATGGGGTGATCGACTGCCTGCCTATGCTCACCGAAGACTGTTTTACCACCGCGCCCTACCGCCAGCTTTACCGCACCATCTGTCAGCTCGACGCTGAAGGCAAGGAGCCCAATATCGTGTCGGTTTCCGATAGGCTGGTCAACTCCGCACAGTCCGAACTGGGCCGCGACCTGGTGGCACAATGCGCTCCGCTCTTCTCGGCCAATGGCAAGGACCTGCCGCCTCTCTACATGGTGCATCGCCTGAAGGAGTATGCCCTGCGCCGCCAGCTCATGGAGATCTCGGGCATGCTGGTGAAGCTCTATACCGATATGCGCCAGCCCTGCGATCAGGGCATCAGCGAGGTGCAGAAGAGGTTCGAAGAGATCACCCTGGGCCGGTCAGACCGTTTTATCACGCTGGGACAGGTGATGGACGATGTGCGCCAGATCACCCTCGATAATCAGAACTCCGAGACCCGCCACAGCGGCATCCTGACCGGATTCCGTGAGTTCGACGAGACGGGCGGACTGCCCGCTGACGGACTGATCGTGGTGGGCGCCAAGACCAGCCACGGCAAGACGACCTTTGCCATCAACATAGCTCTGGCAGCCGTGCGTCACGGTCACCGCGCCGTGTGCTATAGCCTGGAGATGGGCAAGAACAAGCTGGCGGGCCGCATCCTGGCCATGACCAGTGGGGTGAATGCCAATGCGCTGATGCGTCTGAAACTGTCGCAGTTCGAGCTGCAGCGTGCCCATGAGTCTATCGATGCCCTGCAGCAGGACGTGGCGCAGCGTTTCTTCTTCGACAGTCAGGAGATCTTCGACCTCGATGCCCTCGAGCTCTCTCTCCGCGCCATGCACCGGCAGCACTTGGTCGATGTGGCGGTGATCGACTACCTGCAGCTGATGCAGCAGATGCCCGGCGAGAAACATGAGACCAACAACGACCTCTTCAGCCGCATCTGTAACCGGCTGCACCTGGTGGCCGAGCATGAGAAGATCATGATCATGCTGCTCTCGCAGTTCAACCGCAGTTTTGTGGGCATGCCCACGCTGGCCAACTTCAAGGACTCAAGCGCCATCGAACAGGCTGCCGATATGGCCATCATCCTCTACAATGCCGCGCACGACAATGCCAACTTCGAAGCCCCGTTTGCCGGGGTCGATCCCAAAGGCAAGCTCCAGATCAAGGTGGTCAAGGCGCGCGATAACGGGCTGCCCAACTTCCTGGTCGACTTCAACCCTTCGCTCACGCTGATCTCGACGCTACAGCAGGGCAGTGTGCGCAACCTGCCACGGCAGGAGGAGCTTTTCTTTCAACCGGACTGACATTTTTTTTTGAACCCAAACTTTCTGACACTATAGCGTAGCGCTGCAGAGCTGCGCATGCATTATTAACCTAAACTTTAACTTTTTATGGAAACTATTAGTACGCTTGATTTTTCCAAGCTGAAGAACGCTGAGCACGTCAGCTTCTTCAACAACGTGGTGGTGGCTATCGAGAAGGCCGTCCCTACCAAGGTAGGTCTTACCACCGAGAGACTGCTCAGCTTCAAGAACATCGTCGATACCGAGCAGGACATCGTCAACAGCACCACCGCCAGCACCTACACCACCGAGATGAAGGCCATGGACGAGGAGCGCGACCGTCTGTTCCGTCTGATCCGCCTCAAGCTCGAGGCCGTGACCTTCGCCTCAAAGGATTCTGATGTGGTGCAGTTCGCCACTACGGTCGAGAAGTATCTGCTGGCCAAGTACGGCATCGAGATCATCAAGATGGCCTATCAGGAAGAGAGCGCCGTGCTCCGTGGCTTTATCCTCGATTTGAAGGCGCGCTTCGATGAGGATGCTATGGACGCCATGGGCATCACCTCTACGCTCGAGGAACTGGAGTATGCCAACAACCAGTTTATCGACCAGTACAACGAGCGCGTCAACGAGAAGTCGGTAGCCGTGGCCGAAAACACCAAGAAGTGCCGCAAGGCTTCAGAAGATGCCTTCGACATGCTCTCGCTGATGTTCGAGTTCAAGGGCAATACCGAGCCTGAGACCGAAGTGGGCAAGGCCTGCCTCTCTATGATTGCGGTGATCAACACCCTCATCAAGGATGCCCGCACCCGCCTCAATGTGCGTCTGGGTAAGGCAGAAGA
>DCIF01000140.1:6596-15768 GCA_002315795.1 Bacteroidales bacterium UBA1733 | reverse complement strand
ATTGAGACTTTTGTATGTAACCCGTTCAGCGAACAGTGCTACATCGTGTGGGACGACGTAACTCGACTGGCTTTTGCCGTCGATCCAGGCATGGCCTCTGACTTCGAGTGGCTGCGAGTGAAACACTATATCGAAGAGAAAGAACTCCAGTTGCAGTTCGTACTCCTGACACATGGTCATGCCGATCACTGCATGGGTTCTGACTATCTCTCACGTGCTTACCATCAGCCGATCTGTGGCAGCATGGCTGAAGAGCAGCAGATGCCTTCAGTGAGAATCCAGTCGAACGCTTTCGGTCTGGAGGGACCACTCAACTGGCATCCTATTGACAAGAACCTGTTAGAGGGGGATGTGCTGTGGTTAGGAGAGGAGAATGGCGAGAACAGTCATCGCATAGAAGTGATCGACTGTCCCGGACATAGTTTCCATGGTCTTTGTTTCTATCTGCCACAGGATCAAGTACTGTTTTCTGGTGATGTGCTTTTCTGTGGTTCTATAGGCCGTGCAGACTTCGGCCAGATCATGGGATGTAATGGTCCGCTCCTTATACAAGGAATCGTTCAGAAACTTTTGACACTGCCTGCCGATGTCCTGGTCTATCCGGGTCATGGACCTTCAACTACCATCGGTTACGAGGCTACAAATAATCCATATATCGCATAAATAAATGTATTTGCCACAAGATCCAGACATGCTTTTCAGCATGATCAATATGAAGTTACGCGATCAGTATGCTTCGCTCTATGAGTTCTGTGATGAAGAAGACATTGATATGGCTTCGCTCATGGTCAAGCTCAATGATGCTGGCTATGAATATGACGAGAAGAACAACTGTTTTCAGTATGCTGAAATGAAACAGAAGCCTACGGTAGATCAGTTGCTCGATGAGGCGCGTACAGCCAGTTATGCTTTGCTCGATCTTTCTGAAGAGAAGGTCAATGAGGTGCTTCTTGCCCTGGCAGATGCATTGGAACAGCAGTCAGCTGACATTGTTGAGTCTAATCAGGAGGATCTCTCCCGCATGGATCCTGCCAATCCGAATTACGACCGTCTGTTGCTCAACGAAGAACGCATCAAGGGTATCGCCAGCGATACTCGTAATGTAGCCTCCTTACCTTCTCCTTTAAATAAAGTATTGGCTGAGACCCTCCGTCCTAACGGCATGGCCATTCGCAAGGTGAGTGTCCCGTTCGGTGTGATTGGCGTGATCTATGAAGCTCGTCCGAATGTTACGATCGATGTCTTCTCACTCTGCTTCAAAGCCGGTAGTGCTGCAGTACTGAAAGGCGGTAAGGATGCGGCCGATACCAACGCTTGTGAAGTCTCTATCATCCATCGTGTACTGAAGGAGCATGGTCTTCCGGAAGCGCTCTGCACCTTGATGCCAAACGATCATGAAGCGACAGCAGAACTGTTGTCTGCAGTAGGTAAAGTCGATCTGGTGATTCCTCGTGGCAGTCGTCGTCTGATTGACTTCGTGCGTGAGACGGCTCGTGTTCCGGTTATCGAGACAGGTGCTGGAGTATGTCATACTTATGTTGATGCTCAGGCTGATCTTGCCAAGGCTGCTGCCATCGTGCACAATGGCAAGTGTCGTCGAGTATCGGTTTGTAATGCGCTCGATTGTCTGGTGCTTCATGCCAGCCATCTGACCGATCTGCCAACTTTGTGCGAACCATTAGCGGCCAATCGTCCGCAGGTTGAGATACTTGCTGATGAGCGTGCGTATGCTGCTTTGGAGGGTCAGTATCCGTCTGAACTCCTCAAGCATGCCGAACCAGAGCATTTCGGTATGGAGACACTCTCTTATCGAATGGTCATCAAGACGGTAGATAGCGCCAATGAGGCGATTGACTTCGTGCAGAGCCACACCAGTCACCACTCTGAGAGCATTGTGAGCGAAGATCAGACCATTTGTGCACGCTTTGTGCGCGTCATTGATGCGGCTTGTGTCTATCAGAATCTGCCTACTTCATGGACCGATGGCGCTCAGTTCGGCTTTGGTGCAGAGATCGGCATCTCTACGCAGAAGCTTCATGCTCGTGGTCCGATGGCTTTGCCTGAGATTACTACCTATAAATATATTGTGGTAGGAGAGGGACAAATTAGAAAATAAATTTCAAATTAATAATGAATAATTAATAATGAATAACGGTTTGCTGTGCCACGGATATCGTCTCACACCATTATTCATTTCATTCTTAATTATTCATTAATCATTATTCATTACACTATGAAAGTATATGCCATGTTAGCTAATGGCTTTGAGATTTCAGAGGCCATGCTTCCACTTGATATTCTACGTCGTGCCGGTATTCAGGCCATTACGGTCAGCATCACTGACGACGAGGTCGTTACTGCCAGCAATGGTGTTCCAGTGATTGCAGATACTATTCTGCAGGCAGCTGACCTCTCAGATGGCGACATGCTCTTCCTCCCTGGAGGTATGCCTGGATCTACCAACCTGTCACAGTGCGAGCTTCTGGCTGATTATATTAAGGAATATCATGCTGCTGGTAAGTATCTGGCAGCGGTATGTGCAGCACCATTCGTCTATGGCCTCATGGGCTTGCTTCAGGGTAAGAAAGCCACCTGCTATCCGGGTTTTGAGGAAAAACTCTTAGGTGCAGACCTGCAGAAGAAGTCCGTAGTCCTTGATGGTAAGATGATTACAGGTGCCGGTGCTGGCGTTGGTTATGAACTTGGCCACACGATGGTAACGGTCCTCGTAGGCAAAGAGACTGCCGACCAGGTACTTGCCAAGATGATGTATCAGGTTTACGAATAAGCAGACCAGATATCCCTCTTTCTCTACACCGAAAAGCAATTAAATCTTCTTTTTGCTTTGTTCTTTGAGGTCCCAGATGTGCGAAAATATGTTTTATAACATGTTTTTTGCATACCAAAATTAGCAAAATACTACATAATTGAGCCGTTTTTTGTAAATTTGTGCGAAATCCTCTGAAATCTTTGCACAATCTCCAAAAAGGCAGTACCTTTGCAGCGTCAAACAAAGGATAACCCCTGGCAAGGTCTTCTTCGAATTTCCAGACCGGCCGAAAGGTGTTCCCTGAAGAAACTTTTATCAATTGCTGCGTTATTTAAAGGTATTAATTTTAAGGTATTTTTAATTATTATGGAACAGTTATTTAAGAACAAGCATTTTCAGTTAGCAGCTATTGCAGCTTACATGATTGCAATGTGCTACATCGCATTGGAGGTTGTTCGTTAAACGTCACTCCAATCTTTATTAAAGATTTTAATTACTAAAAGCAAATATCGGGTCGTGTAGAGATTTATTTCTCTGCACGATCTTTTTTATCCCAATCGTATCACGTTAATAGAGACCCCCTCATGGATATAACTTTTGTAGATATCGTTGACTATACTGGCACCTTTGCTTTTGCCATTTCTGGTCTTCGAATGGCCTCTGCCAAGCAGTTCGATCTGTTTGGTGCATTCATCGTTGGTATGGCCACAGCTGTAGGTGGTGGCACAATTCGTGATGTGATGCTGGGTATCAGTCCCTTCTGGATGACTCAGTGGATCTATCTGGTCATCGTTGGTGTAGCCCTTCTGGCCTTTCTTTTCCTGCACAGGTTCATTGAGCGTATCTCGAATACCATCTTCCTTTTCGATACCATTGGATTGGGTCTTTTTACAATCGTAGGATTCCAGAAGACCCTTGATGCAGGTTTCTCGTTCTGGGCAGCCAACATCATGGGCATGTGTACGGGTGCAGCAGGTGGTGTGGTGCGCGATATCCTGATCAATGAGATTCCGCTCATCTTCCGTCGAGACATCTACGCATTGGCCTGTATGGTAGGAGGTATTTTCTACACCAATGCCATTCTTCTTGGTGCACCAACCATCGTTTCACAGGTAGGTTGTGCACTTACTGTAATGATCATCCGCTTCCTGGCAGTTCGTTATCACTGGCAGTTGCCGCTGCTCGATGCCTATCGTCATTCGTCACGTCCTGGTAAACCTTCGACGAGTGGCCGAAGGATACATTAGCCACGCTTTTAAACCTTGCCGCCTCTTCTGACTCTTAATACCAAATGCTGTGCAACAATTGTGTTAAGCGAAGCATCAATGAAGTGAAACATATCATTATGTCTATGAAATACTTATTCCTAAGCCTAATAACCGTTTTGTCTATGTTCTTCTCTGTCCATGCTTCGAACACGAAAACGGCCAAGTTGCCAGACTTCCGTTATCCTGCCACCGTTGTCAAAGATGCTGAGGCTCAGCTCTCTCGTGCCGTCAAGATGAACGATGGTCATGCCATCGTGTCTTCGCTTGTGCAGATAGGTTTGGCCAAAACCTCCATCTCGCGTCATAACCTCAACGAAGTTTGTAAGCAGATTGATGAGATTCTGGCCAAAGACACACTCTCACCGGATATTCGTTCGCTGGTCTGTCTGCTCAAGGTTGTAATTATCAATAAGGCTCCTTACGATGTCGAGAAGCCAGCTGATGCCGCAGATCTTTGGGAGCAAGTGCTCAATCCTTGTGGCAATGGCGATGTCAGCGCTTTGCAGAAACCTTTGTCTGAATATGAAGATCTGATCATCCCAGGCAATGAACTGGGCAATAGAGCGATTCCTACACTGCTTGATTTCCTCACATTGCGTGTGGCACAGGAGACCTATTTCGGCTACGACAAACGTCAGGAGTGGCTCACACGCCATCTGGCTGATCAGGATATCCTGCCTCGTCTATTCATCGAAGCATATATTGCCGATGGTTCTGCTTATTCTCCTTTTGAAAACTATAGCCTGAATGATACTTATCGTGGACTCTATCAGAAGTATGCTGCCTATCCTGAGTCTGGATTGTTCCTGATTTCTCAATCTCCTTCTGATCAGGACTACCCTTTGCTGGTCAATTATCTGAACCGCCATCCGGAGTCAAAGTTCAGCAATAAGATCAGAAACCTCATCACTCAGGTAGAAGAGCGCACAGTGTCTTATACTTATCCGTCTGTCATTCAGAGTACGGATGCGATTGCTGTCACGGTTCATTCGCGTAATGTCAATGACGTCACTTTGACACTTTATCGTCTGCCAAAGGTCCCTGATTCACGTTCAATGAGCCAAATGGCGGTCAAGGATTTCATCGCTGTACAGTCGCGCATCCTTCATGCCGATGGCAAGATTCCTTTCGATGCTGAACAGCTCTCAGCTTCGTTCGATGCTGTACCTTTAGGACAGTATATCGTCCTGGCTTCATACGATACACCAGAGGGACGCCATGCCCAGAAGAAGATCCCTGAAAACGAGGTGGCTTCTTCGCTGATCAACGTAACGGATATCCGCACTTTCCAGATTCGTCCTGCGACGCTCGAACAACGTGAGGGTCGTGACTATTCCTTGCCACATCCTTCGCAGGTCTTTGCAGTCAACAGCCAGACAGGTGCTCCGCTTGAGGGTGCCAGGATCCGTTATGCCACATCACGAGATTTTCAGAACAATAAAAACATTGATAATCTGGTCACCAACGCCGACGGTTATGTCACGCTGCAGAAGACCGGTGGCATCACTTATAAAGTGGAGAAGGACAAGGACACTTTCCTTCCAGAGGTTTCTGACTATGCATATAGCTCAGAGAGCTCACATTACAGCACAGGCCTTCAGATACATACTGATCTGGGAATCTATCGTCCGGGAGAAACCGTCCGTATGTCGGTCATCGCTTGGAAAGCTGGCTACAATCATCGTCAGCCTTCTGCTGAGGTTGATCTTAAGATCGTCTTCAAGGATGCTGCTGGTAACGACATAGAGACACGTAACGTCAAGACCGATGCCATGGGTCAGGCCTTGGCAGACTTTGACATTCCTACAGATCGAATGAATGGTCGTTTCTCTTTCCGTGTCAGTTCTTTCAATAGCCAAGACCATTTTTCTAAGACGCATTATCTGGAGGTCAGTGAATACAAGACCCCAACTTTCTTCATTGATTTCTCTGATACTCAGTCGCATCAGCTCAAAGGTGAGCAAGCCAAGATTGCCGGACGTGTTATGACCTATTCAGGCATGCCAGTGGCCAACACTCAGGTCGATTGCCGACTCTCGGCACGTCCATGGATGTGGTGGTTTGGCAATGACAGTTTCGAGACGCGTACCTTCTCTGTGACTACCGATCCGTCCGGTCGCTTCGAATATGTCTGTCCGGCCGAGTGGACCGAAACGAAAGAAGAAGATACGCACAGCCGTCGTCCGTATTTCACCTATACCATTCACGCTGAGTGCACCAATGCCGCTGGAGAGACGCACGAGGGTAGCACTGAATTCTGGATTGGCCACAGCCGTGGCTTGTCTTGCAGTGATGCAACCCTCTGTCTGAAGCCTGGTGAGAAGGCAGACTATGGTTTCAGTCTGATTTCCTCCGATCCTTCAGAGAAGTCTGTCCGCTGCCATTACCAGCTATCTGTCGTCAATGGTAAGGATACTACACTGGTGATGGAAGAAGACTTCATGAGCAATGACCAGCACTTCCGTTGGGATAAGGTTCCGTCAGGACAGTATCATATCGAGGCTCATATTATTGGAGATGAGGAAGCTGCTACTGCCAAGGCAGATCTCGTGCTATATCGTGAGAGCGATACTTTGCCTCCTGTCGCCTCTTCGCTCTGGGTTCCTACAGAGAGTCGTCACATGGACGATGAGGGTCATATACGCGTGCTTGTAGGTACTACCACTGGCAGCCATGTTTATTATGTCGTCAGCAGCCGCAACCGTCAGCTGTCTGCAGGCTGGCTCTATTATAAACCAGGAATGCATTGGTTTACAGCCGAAATGCCTAAGGAACTCGATGAGGAAATCCACATCGATTTCTATACGATCCGTGAAGGAGAACACCAGAGCGAACATCTCTATTTCCGTGCTCCTTGGCGCAATGAGGTGCGTCTTTCTACTGTCACCTTCCGTGATAAGCTGATCCCAGGCAATCACGAACACTGGTCTTTCCGTCTCAGCAATCAGAAGGGAGAACCTGTAGCTGATGCACGCATGATGTTAGAGCTTTATAATGAGGCTCTGCAGTCGCTGGCACCTAACGACTGGTCGCTGCAAGCTACTCGTTTCAGCGTCAATCTACATGAATTCAAGAGTCCTAAATACTATTCTCAGAGCGAGATGCTGAGATACATGGGTAAGCGTCTGCCGACCAGTTCCTGTGACGTTGAACTGCCTCACGACAACCGTTATGACTACGACTATTTCAGTTCAACGGTTCGTAACACCCGTATGAAAGGTCGCGTCTTTACGTCGATGGTTGAAGAATGCGCAGCACCTATGATGCTCGAATCCGCACCGATGCGTAGTGCAGCAAACGTTATGACTGATGCTTTGTATGTAGCTGAGGAAGAAGCCGATGCAGCTGATGAAACTAAGCAGATGGAGGTCGTTATGCGCACGGAAGAGGTCAAGGTGGCTCTATGGAAACCACAGCTCACCTCTGATGCAGACGGTATCTTCACCGTCGATTTTGACGTACCGAACTTCAATACCACTTACCATTTCCAGGCTTTGGCCTACGATCAGTCGCTTTGCACAGATCGCATCCAGAAGCAGGTACTGGCACAGCGTCCGCTCATGGTACAGTCTTCTCTGCCACGGTTCCTTCGTGCCGGAGATACCGTTGTCCTCTCAGGCAACGTCATGAACGCTACTGACAGCCTGCTCTCTGCTGAGGCTGTAGTCGAACTCTTTGACCCTCGCACAAATGAGGTGGTGAAGTCCGAAACCTGTAATCTGCAACTCGCTGCTCAGGCTACAGAGGTAGTCCGCATCTCCTATGATACTCCTCTCGATGCACCATACATTGGTTTCCGACTCAAGGCGCTGTCGGCCGATGGTAATGGTGATGGCGAACAACAGCTGCTCCCCATCCTTTCAACGATCACTCCTGTCATTGAGACACAGCCTTTCTATCTGCAGCCACAGACTGCGGATCTGGGAATAGATGTCCTGACACCTGCTTCGGCCAAGGGGAATGCTCGTCTCACGTTCGAGTACTGCAACAATCCAACCTGGTACTGTGTCACTGCTTTGCCTTCGATCATCGATACCGAAGCTATCACCTCGCCGGCTTTGGCTCACAACCTCTTTGCCATTGCGCTGGCTGGTAAGCTCGTTACCGAAAATCCACTGCTGGCACAGGCTGTAGCTTCCTGGAAGGAGCGTCAGGGTCAGGAGGGCGATGTGTTGGTCTCTTCACTTCAGCAGAATGCCGATCTGAAGATCAGTCCACTCCTGGCATCTCCTTGGTTGCCTGAAGCAGAACGTCAGACCCTTCGTATGCAGGCGCTTGATCAGTTGTTCGATTCCGTTCGTAATGCAAATATCACCTCACTAATCATCACTTCGCTTGAGAAGCTGCAGGCTAAGGACGGCGGATTCCTCTGGCTCGACTTCGGTAGTGACCGTGATGAGGCTTCTTATTGGGCCACTTCACAGGTGCTCGAACTCGTCGGCGAGGTGCATCGCTTAGGCTGTCTGCCAGCTGATGCTACTCTGCAGAAGTTGATCAACGAGGCGGTTCATTACTTTGACAAAGAAACGCTTCGTCTGGAAGAAGAAATGCTGCGTCAAGCCAAGAAGTATGACTACAAGCCTTCGTACATGAGATTCTGGAGCTATGCTTATACGCGTCAGCTCCTCAACGAAGTAACGTCTTATAGCAGCAAATCGATAGAGAAGAGCGTTCAGAAGCTCGTTAATAAGACGCTTGACGAACTGCAGCAGGATTGGGGATCGCTTGCGATGACCAACCGTGCTCTGGCGGCCGTCACCTTATACCGATATGGCCGTACCTCCAAGGCTGAAAGCGTGATGGAGAGTGTCCGTCAGTTCGCTCTTCATGATTCTCACAAGGGTATGTACTGGGAGTCGCTCGACCGCCAATCCTGGTTCTCTCCTGTGGCTTGTACCTCTGCCATGTTGCAGGCTTTTGCCGAAGTCTCTCCACGTGAATCAGAGATCAACGAGATGCGAGAATGGCTGTTGCTCGAGAAGCAGACGTCCGACTGGGGTTCTTCAAGTCTTGCTGCGGATGCCGTCTATGCTCTCCTTTCTACCGGTTCTGACTGGTTGCATACATCGGTTGATAGTCTTCCACAGTTCCAGATTCTGGTCGATGGTCAGCCACTCGATGTCTCTGAGACCGA
>DCIF01000140.1:5874-6525 GCA_002315795.1 Bacteroidales bacterium UBA1733 | reverse complement strand
ACTCGCACAGGTACTCATCCTGCCTGGGGTTCGCTCTATCATCAGTATGAGGCTCAGATGGCCGAAGTTCATGCCAATAGTGTCGATGAACTGGCGATAGAGAAGTATATGTCGCGTGTCGATATTGCAGGCAACGCACATACTTTGGCTGTTGGTGATTCGCTCAAGGTGGGTGACCGTATCCGTATCACCCTCAAACTGCATGTCGCTAAGGACCTGGAGTATGTGACCCTCATAGACCAGCGTCCAGCCTTCCTTGAGCCTGCCGACCAGAAGTCGCACTACAGCCGCAGCAATCGCTTCTATTACTATCTTGAGACTAAGGATGCAGTCACCAACGCCTTCATCACTCGTCTGCCAGAGGGTAATCATGAACTGTCGTACGACTGTTTCGTCACTGCTACCGGTACCTTCACTACGGGTATTGCAACCGTCCAGAGTCAGTACGCACCTCAGTTCGTCGCTAATTCTGCCGGTCTTCGCCAGACGGTATACTAATCATACCCGTCTACGAGCTTTGCAACCTTCAGAAAGCCTGGAACATGCGGTGAAGCGCCTCAAGAAATATGCACAACCATAAATATTGGCCGGATTATTTGGAAATCCGGCCTTTTTTTATTATCTTTGCACCGCTTTTATTGGGCTTACTGA
>DCIF01000140.1:2374-5745 GCA_002315795.1 Bacteroidales bacterium UBA1733 | reverse complement strand
CAGCCAAAGGGCCTTTGGGCACTGGCTGTAGCTAACACGGGCGAGCGCTTCGGCTACTACACCATGCTGGCCGTTTTCGTCATGTTCCTTCAGGCCAATTTCGGCTTCTCTGCTGCTACGGCAGGAACTATCTATTCAAGCTTCCTGATGCTTGTCTACTTCCTGCCTCTTTTCGGCGGTATGCTGGCCGATAAGTTCGGCTATTCGAAGATGGTAACGATTGGCATCTTTATCATGTTCTTCGGCTATGTGTTGCTGGCATTGCCTATGGGAGCTAACACACTGGCTATTGGTGCCATGGCATTGGCTCTTCTTATGGTAAGCTTGGGTACAGGTCTCTTCAAGGGCAATCTCCAGGTCATGGTCGGTGATCTCTACAATGACAAGGAGTTTGCTGATAAGCGTGACTCTGGCTTCTCGCTCTTCTATATGGCTATCAACGTAGGTGCACTCTTCGCACCAACTGCCGCCATTATGATTATGGACTGGGCACAGCAGTCGCTTGGCGTTTCTGAGGCTGACTCTTATCACTTCGCTTTTGCTGTAGCTTGTGTATCACTGATCTTCAGTATTGCTGTTTACTACCTCAGCAAATCTACCTTCAAGCATGTGATTGCAGCTGCTGGTGGCAAGAAGAAAACTGCTACTGCCAATGTCGAGGAGATGTCTGCTGCTGAGACTAAGGAGCGCATCATCTGTCTGATCCTTGTGTTTGCTGTGGTGATCTTCTTCTGGATGGCTTTCCACCAGAATGGTTTGACCCTTACTTACTTTGCTCGTGATTATACGGCAACCAGCTCTACAGGTCTTGAGAGCATGATGTTCGACGTACGTAACCTCCTGGCTGCTATCTTCATCGTTTATGGTATCTTCGGTATCTTCCAGCAGAAGGGAATGACCCGCGTCGTAGCTGGTCTGCTTCTCGTAGGCGGTCTCGGCTTCCTCATGGGTATGGTTCCTTCAGAGGGTGATGTCACGGCGGTCAGTGCTCCAATCTTCCAGCAGTTCAACGCCTGTTTCGTGGTAGGTCTGACACCTATCTCTATTGCGCTCTTCGGATGGCTCGGTAAGATCGGTAAGGAGCCAAAGGCACCATTCAAGATTGGTCTGGGTATGCTTGTTGCCGCTGCTGCTTATCTGCTCATGACCATGGGTTCACTCGGCATGCCTGCTCCTGAGGTTGATGCTGCTGGTCAGCCTATGCACATGGCCGATGCTGCTCCAAGCCTTCTGGTAAATACTTATCTAATCCTTACTTTCGCTGAGCTGCTTCTGAGCCCTATCGGAATTTCGTTTGTCACGAAGGTAGCACCATCGAAGTACAAGGGTACGATGATGGGTGGCTGGTTCGTAGCTACTGCTATCGGTAACTTCCTGACGGCTATCCCTGCCTGGTTGTGGGGTAAGGACCTTGTAGTGGTTTGGGGTGTTCTGATGGTAATCTGTCTCCTCGCTGCAGCCTTCATTTTCTCTATTATCAAGAAACTCAATAAGGTGGCTTGATTTAGTTTAGAGATTAGAGTTTAGAGCTTTTGTTTAGAGAATTGAGACAAAATGGAAAAAACGATCAAAGTTTCTGACCGCACTTTCAAATTATATCTTACTGCCGATCAGATTCAGGAAAAGGTTAAGGCTGTGGCTGAGCGCATCAACCATGATCTGGCCGACAAGGATCCTATCTTTGTATCCGTGCTCAATGGTTCGTTTATCTTTGCAGCCGATCTCTATCGTGCCATTACGATTCCTGATACGGAGATCACTTTCATCCGTCTGAAGTCGTATATGGGTACGCAGACCACAGGTAAAGTGAAAACCATCTCTAACCTCATTGAGAGCGTTGTAGGACGTACGGTGGTGGTGATTGAGGACATTGTGGATAGTGGCTATACGATGGCACAGATGATCCACCAGCTGACCCATGATCTGGGTGCTGCTGAAGTCTATGTCTGCTGTCTGCTCAGCAAGCCTAATGCACTCAAGGTGCCCGATCTGAAACTCGACTATGTAGCGATGGAAATTCCTAACGATTTCATCGTTGGTTATGGCCTCGATTACAACGAGAAAGGTCGCAACTTACCCGATATCTGGGTCGTGTCAGAATAAAGATACAGAATTAAGCATTTTTTTAGGCTCGAAATGAAAATTTCGAGCCTAAAATTTTGTTTTCTGCTGATTTTTGTGTAAATTTGCAGCGTTTTTGGGCTTTCTACTGACAGAAAGACAACAAAACATCGCGTTATAAGGTTATTCTAAACAAAAAAAGGTACATACTACAATGTTGAACATCGTTATTTTTGGCGCTCCAGGCTCTGGTAAGGGCACTCAGAGTGATAAGATTATTGCTGAGTATGGTGTAGAGCATATCTCTACTGGCGACGTACTCCGCGGTGAGATTAAGAACAATACAGAACTCGGAAAGATTGCTGCTCAGTATATCAACGACGGCAAGCTGGTTCCAGATAGCTTGATCATTGACATGCTTGCTGCTACACTCGATGCAAAGGGTAAGGATATCAAGGGTGTCATTTTCGACGGTTTCCCACGCACTATTGCACAGGCTGAAGCTCTGAACGCTATGCTTGCTGAGCGTGGTCAGGCTGTAAGCACCGTTATCGGCCTTGAGGTTGATGACAATGAACTTATCAAGCGTATCATCCTCCGTGGTCAGACTTCTGGTCGTGCTGATGACAACGAGGATACTGCTAAGAAGCGTCTCAATACTTATTATAGCCAGACCCTTCCACTCAAGGATTTCTACATCAAGGAAGGTAAGTATGCTAAGATCCAGGGTATGGGTACCATCGATGAGATCTTTGCTTCGATCAAAACAGCTATTGATGCAGTAAAGTAAAGACAAATATCAAATAGAAAATTTGGAGTTATTGTCAACTTTTGACAAAGCACCATCTTACAAACAGGAAGTCCCTTTCAAGCGCTTGAAAGGGACTTCCTGTTTGTTATAACTACCTTTCAAGGTCTTGAAAGGGACTTTAGGATTTCTGGACCTACCTTCCAACGTCTTGAAAAGGGCTTTAGGATTTCTAAAACCGCTTTCCAAGATCTTGAAAGGACCTTTTTGATTACAACTCAAGATCTCCGTCATGGATCTCATGCCATGGCAGACCCTGGATGTTGAGCTGCTCCATGAATGGATCTGGATCGAACTCCTCAACGTTGTGTACGCCTGGCTTGTTCCACTTGCCGGTAAGGAACATCATGGCACCAATCATGGCTGGTACACCCGTGGTGTATGAAACTCCCTGCATACCGGTCTCGAGATAAGCCTCACGGTGGCTGCAGTTATTATATACATAGTAAGTATGCTCTTCGCCACCACGCAGACCACGGATGCGGCAACCGATAGAGGTCTC
>DCIF01000140.1:1108-2365 GCA_002315795.1 Bacteroidales bacterium UBA1733 | reverse complement strand
CCATCGTAGTTCTCACCAAGCTCCTTAGGATTAGGTAACACCGCCTTGAGGAACTGCAGTGGCACGATCTTTACCACAACATCGCCAGAACCATCGGCTGCTGGAGCCTTGTACTCAATCTCGTCTATGCGGTCCATACCGATATTCTGAATCACCTCAAGATGCTTGAGATAAGCTTCGCCAAAAGTCATCCAGAAGCGTGCACGCTTAATGGTAGGGTAGTTGATCACCAACGACTCAATCTCCTCGTGGTGGAGCAGATAAGACTCCTTAGGACCGATATTCGGATAGTTCAATGGCTTGTGAATCTCCATGGGTTCGGTCTCGTGATATTCGCCATTCTCCCAATAGAGACCCTTCTGAGTGATCTCACGGATGTTGATCTCTGGATTGAAGTTGGTGGCGAAAGCCTTATGGTGATTACCTGCATTGCAGTCCACGATGTCGAGGTACTGAATCTCGTCAAAATGATGCTTAGCTGCATAAGCCGTATAGACGCTGGTGACACCAGGATCAAAACCACAGCCGAGGATGGCACAGAGACCAGCCTTCTCGAAACGCTCACGATAAGCCCACTGCCATGAGTACTCGAAATGAGCCTCATCCTTAGGCTCATAGTTAGCCGTATCAAGGTAGTTGACACCGGCTTCAAGACAAGCATCCATGATGGTGAGATCCTGGTAAGGAAGGGCGAGGTTAATACAGAGCTCTGGCTTGAACTCCTTCATAAGCTTGACCAATGCTGGTACATCGTCTGCATCGACAGCGGCAGTAGTGATATTTGCTACAACGCCATTCTTGCTGTAACCCTTGGCACGGATTGCCTCTGCAGCAGCGTCGCACTTTGACTTGGTGCGTGAGGCGATACAGATATCAGTAAAGATGTCGGCGTTCTGTGCCAACTTGTGTGCTGCTACGGTACCTACACCACCACAGCCGATAAGAAGTACTCTTGACATTCTTAAACGAATTACTAATTAAAAGTTACTAATAGATTTCTTTGCGACAAAGATAGCGCTTTGTTTTGGAATTTCCAAATTATTAGAGTAAAAAGTGAAAGAAGGGTTTAAAACATCTGCTGGAATGATAAAAATAGAATTACGCTCGATGCAATTATGCGTCGAGCGTAATTAATATATAAGGAAAAATGTTTCTGTATCCTTACTTCAGGAAGGTGATCAGTACACCTGCAGCTACTGCTGAACCAATAACACCAGAGATGTTAGCCGACATACAGTAGTTGAGGATGTTGTTCTT
>DCIF01000140.1:0-928 GCA_002315795.1 Bacteroidales bacterium UBA1733 | reverse complement strand
GCCACGATACCGATAGTCTGCCAGTTGAGGAACGACTGTACGGTCATGGTTGCACCAACCGAGAGACCCAGGAAGATGGTAGCAATATTCATCAATGCATTCGAAGCAGTGTCAGCGATACGTGAGGTATCTGAACCGATCTCCTTGATGAGGTTACCGAACATCAACATACCGATCAATGATACAGCCGATGGAACGATGATAGCTACAAGGATAGTTACGAAGATTGGGAACACGATCTTGGCTACGCGCATATTCTTGATCTGAAGGGTATTTGGATAAAGCTTATCCTGCTCCTTCATATTGATCTCGCGCTCCTTCTGGGTAGTACAGAGCTTAACTACGAATGGAATGATTACTGGAACCAATGCCATGTAAGAATAAGCTGCGATAGCGATAGGACCCAGGAGATGTGGAGCCAGCTTGATGGTGGTATAGATGGCGGTAGGACCGTCAGCACCACCGATGATGCCGAGTGCACCAGCCTCCTGTGGAGTAAAGGCACCAGAGCCTACAGCACAGAGGATGACGCCGAAGATACCTACCTGAGCAGCAGCACCGAAGATGGCCAACTTCAAGTTGCGGAGCATTGGACCGAAATCGGTCATCGCACCTACACCCATGAAGATTACCGGTGGAATGAAGCCAGTCTTGATCAACCAGTAGTAGATCATGTTCATCAGACCCAACTCATGGGCAATCTGTGGCAGACTGCAGTGGTAGATGTCGTAAGGAACCTTGGTGATAGGATCACACCAGATATAGGCCTGGAATGCCGAGGTAGGATCACTTGCATCCTTGAGCGCTGTGACTGCAATGTGGTGGATTTCACTACCTGCTGCAACCTGGATAACATTATTGAGCACGCTGCCGTCCTGAAGGGTCAGTGATACTGCACCGAACACGCCCATCTCGCCGCCAGGGAAGT